>JAHDNZ010000007.1 GCA_018435125.1 Bacillota bacterium
AATGTAAAACGCTTCTTTAGAGGTATAAGAATCTCTGAAAAAAACAAACCGCAATCCCAAGGGGGAAGTGTACCCATTTTGGCCAGTTAAAGAAGAAATTAAATAAAGCAGACTAGTTTTAGTCTGGTATTAGGCTTGTTTGATCCCTCTTTTAACTAGAATCCTTAATAATTTAAACCAAACTACTGATTTTTACCTGTATAAAGTTTCATATGAGTTATTAAGAGGGGACAGTACTCTATTTACGCAGTGGAGTCATATATATTTAATCGGGATTTCATAAATTCCTTCCGAATATTAGCAAATAGATTATAAAAAAAGACATTCATAGAATAGTTAATGAAGCGATTAATAAACGAAAATCTTATAAAAACTAGTTCTGTTTAGCTAAGCTTGTTCGCTTTTCTTCCAACTGATTGTAGCTAGATAGTACTTAATTCATCAAGTTCTTTTAGGTTATATGCATCATTTTTCGCTTTGACTTGATCTTGAAACTATAGTCGGAAGCTAAGAAAGAACGATACTCATCCCCTTTTATGGTAAGGAAAATATAGATCTGAGAAAACGGTACCTCTATTAGGGCAACTTCAGGTGAATAACGTTTATTATAACGTTGAATCACAACATATGCTCGAGCTAATTTTATACCGGTTTGATCATCCATAAATACCACTCCTTTACTGCTAACCTATGACAAAAACTAAAGTTATTGGGAGGATTATGAATGAATAAGGAAGCTTTAACTACAGCAGGAGTACTGGTTAGTGTGATTTTTTTTGGCTTAAAAACCTACGCTGGCTTAGTCTCAGGCAGTATAGCTATCATTTCAGATGCTATTAATTCGTTTTTGGATGTTTTTTCCTATTCGATTATTAAAATAAGTGTGCGAATGCAAGCCAAAGCTCCTGATAAAACACATCCTTTTGGCCATTACCGTGCTGAACCTTTAGCTGGTTTTATTATTAGTCTGGTAGCCTTTATGCTTGGAGGAAATATTGTTAAGGATGCTATAATAAGCTTTTATAAACCTAAACCAATTTTCTTTTCTAAATTTCCTCTGTTAGTTCTCAGTCTTGCGGTGATGGTTAAAGTAATTTTAACTATTTTATTTAACAACGAAGGTAAAAAAACTGATTCCCCAGCACTTAAAGCCGCTGCGATAGACTCTCGCAATGATGTTCTTGCCTCATTAACAGCGTTGATAGGTTTTTACATTTCGAATTATTGGGATAATCTGGCAGCTTTATTTATCGGGTTATGGATTTTGTTTTCCGCATTTAAGCTTGGCATGAGCAATATTGGTTATTTAATTGGAGTAGCTCCCAATGAGACTTTTCTAAACGAAATAAAAAGTCTAGCCCTTGATATTCCACAAGTGATGGGTGTTAATGATGTAAGAGCTCATTTTGTAGGAACTTATCTTCATGTTGAAATTCATATCGAGGTAAAACCGCAATTAGGCATTCAAAAAGCACATGATATTGGTGAAAATGTACGCCAAAAGCTACTGACCTTAAAAGATGTAGATACTGTTTTTGTCCATATTGATGTTTGGGAAGGTGTTAATAACTAAAATTTTTAACAGTTTTCAATAACCTTCACTGCTTAAACGTAGGTACAAAAGACTAATGAAATAAAAATTTTTATTTTTACAGGAAAATATTTGCAGGATATTTCCCCGATATAATGAATTTATTATGCAAAGGGGATTTTGAACTAAAAAAAGGGAAATAAGAGCAAAGCGAACATAGCAAACCTGCTTAAAGGCAGGGACGCAAAGCCACGGGTCTAAAGCTTTATGCCATGATAGCCGGGTTGCCGAAAGTGCTAAAGAAGGGCAGTTATAACTGACCTCTCTTGTGATAGCTATTTGGCAATTCTAGCTATCGAGAGAGGTTTTTTGTCTAATTAACTAACAATGGAAGTGAGAATATGTATCTAAATCAGTGGATAAAGCTAAGCTTAGTTGCCCTTACTACAATAGGCTTTCTTTCTGCTTTATGTAGTTTATGGTTATACCTGGTATTTAGAAAAAAATACATATTTATCTGGTTTTTAAGCTGGGCTTTCAATGGTTTCCGCTATCTTGTTGAATTAAATACTCCTTTTATCTCAACCGACATATCTCAGTATATAGATCTATTTATGATGATTTCAAGCCTTCTTTTTTGGGTTGGATTTGTAACATTTATCAAAAGTAAAAACAGATATAAAATTTACGGCCCTTACTTTTTAGTGGGAGCAAGTCTGTTATGGGGTGCTCTTTTAAGGTATTTTTTGCATAAACCCAGTTTAGCTTCGGTACCGGTATTTTTGACAAGTGGATTGTTGGTAATTTTAGCTGGGTGGGATGTCTTTAGAAAAAAATACCAACTAGATCATTTTACTATTGCTAACCCCCTAGGAGTAACATTAATTCTTTGGGGAATCCATAGAATAGACTTTGCTTTTTTAAGGTATAATGTTAAGTTTGCTCCCTATGGATATCATATAGGCTCTATTTTGACAGCTTTTGTATCAATATTTCTTTTTGTATTGGCCATTGAAAAAGAGAAGTATGAGAAAGACACTTCGATTACTAGGTATAAGCTGATCTTTGAAAATTCTCGCGATATCATGATACTGGTTGACAATAATAACAAAATTGTTGAAGTTAATAATGCCGCAGAAACACTGTATGGTTTCTCCAGAAATGACCTTTGTGGCAGTTCTATTTATACTGTTAAAGCTGCTTCGAATCTAAATAGTAGCATTGGACTTTATGGAGGAGAGCTATACGAAACCATTCATGTAAAAAAAGATGGCAGTTCATTTCCGGTAGAAGTCAGTAGCCAAACTATTAATATTGATGACGAAAAGTTGACCCTTGCCATTATCCGTGATATTACTGAAAGAAAAGCTAACGAGGCAAAAATAATTAAATCTCAAGAGTTTTACTTATCTCTTTTTGAACAAGTACCGTTGTTGATGTGGCAAGCTAGTCCTAATGGTCAAATAAACTATGTCAACCAAAGTTGGTTGGATTTTACGGGAAAAACCAAAGAAGAAGAATTTGGGTTTAATTGGATAACTGGGATCCATCCTGAAGACAGACTTAAATATGAGGCCGAGTATCTTAAAGCGTTAAGAAGTAAAGTACCATTTGAACTTGCTTATCGATTTAAATGCTTTGATGGCAATTACCGTTGGATCATTAATAAAGGACGACCATTTAACGATTTGGAAGGTAATTATGCCGGCTATATCGGTACCTGTTTTGATGTTACTAGCGAACGTGAATCACGTGAAAAAATTAGCAAGTTACAGGAAAATCTTTTCATTACCTTAAAAAGTATTAGCGAAGTAGTTATTGCTACTGATGTAGAAGGCAGAATAACCTTTATTAATCCTGCTGCAGAAAAGATGATCGGGCAAAAAGAGAAAGATGTAGTAAGCAAAAGCATGACTGAGGTAGTGCTATTGTTTTTTGAAGATGACTCTAAATTTTCGGTCTCTGTCGGTGAGAAAATTGATCCTAACGAAGTAGTAATTAACCAAGAGCTTTATCTTAAAAATGCCGCCGGAGATATTTGCCCCGTAGCCTACTCAGCCAACTTAATTAAAAAAGAAGATGGCTCTTTGGAAGGCAGGGTAGTTGTACTAAGAGACCTGACCAAAGAAAAAGAAGCAGCCTATGAGTTAAAAGCAAGTGAAGCGAGGTATAGGCTAACATTTGAAAATATTGGCGCGGGATTAATGATTTTTGGAGAAGATACCATAGTCGAACTGGTAAATAAAGGCATGGAACAACTCCTTGGATACAGTAAAAAAGACCTAGAAGGAAAAGTCAGCTGGACTCAATTTATTAAGCCTCAAGACATAGAAAAAATGCTCAAGTATAAGACCCAATTATTTAGAAACGAAAATCCTCCCAAGTTCTTTGAGTTTACATTAATTGATGCCTCCCAGAGAGAACACTATATTTTATGTAATGTAGAATGTTTACCAGGTGGTAAGAAGGCCATAGCTTCTTGGATTGACATCACCGAGCAAAAGAAGGCCGAAAAAAGAATCAGCTATCTCAGCTACCACGATCATCTTACAGGCTTATATAATCGAGCTCGCTGCGAAGATGAGTTAAAAAGGCTTGATATACCGGATAACCTACCCTTTAGTGTTATAATGGGCGATGTAAACGGACTTAAGCTTGTTAACGATGCCTTCGGTCATGAAAAAGGCGACAGTTTGCTTAAAGATATTGCAAACATTCTTTCTACAGTTACCCGAGAAGATGATGTGCTGGCACGCTGGGGTGGAGACGAGTTTATTATACTTATGCCTAGGACATCCCAAGATGAGGCGGAAAAAGTGTTATCAAGTGTCCAGGAGATTTGTGCAACCCAAGAATCCGAAGCTAATTTAATTCAGGCTAGCATTTCCCTTGGTTTAGGGGTAAAAACAAATCCAGAGCAAGATTTAAACGAGATAATAAGTCAAGCTGAAAGTTATATGTATAGTCAAAAATTACAAGATACCCATGAATTTAAAGCCAAAGTTTTTGCAATACTAGAAGAACGCTTATTGGAAAAGAATATGGAAACCAAGCACCATGTTCTTAGGGTAAAAAAACTTTCAGAACGCCTAGGTAAAGCTATAGGATTAACTAAAACTCAACTTGAAGAGCTTACGATGGCTGCTGCGCTTCATGATATTGGCAAAGTGGGCTTGGAAAAAAGTTTGTGGACTAGAGATGAAAAACTAACCCCAGGAGAGCTAGAGAAAATAAAAAAGCATCCTTTAGTTGGATACCAAATAATGAAGATCTATCCTCAGCTTTCAGGTGTAGCTGAAGCTATTCTTGCCCATCATGAGCGTTGGGATGGCAAAGGGTTTCCGCAAGGCTTAAAAAAGACAGAAATTCCTCTTATGGCAAGGATTATAGCTATTGCTGACGCTTTTTATGCTATGACTAATCTTGATGGCAAGCTTACCTCTGAAAAAGTTAAAGAGGCACTACAAAAGTTGGAAGCAGGAAAGAACACCGAATTTGACCCCGAATTAGTAGAGGCCTTTATTGCAACTTTTAATAAAAAAAAGTCAAAATAATAGGAGGTTAGAAAGATGGAAAAGAGCTATTTCCCACAGTTAACTTCGCAATCAAAAGGAATCAAAGAATTGATGCTAATCTATACCAATTATGGAGCAACTTGGCAAAAGGACGATGCTCTTCCTTATGTTTGCTATCTGGAATACAAAGATAATAAACCTGTTATTAAAGATTGGTTTTTTGATAGTTTTTTATTTCTAGCATTGCTTTCTAATCAAAAGCGAGCTTTTGATTCTCCTCAAAGAGCCACCCCTGCAATTAAAGAAGACTGGCAATGGTGGCTAGATGACTTATTTGAACCAGGTAAACAGATCTCTGCCTTTAATGAAGCATTTAGAGTAGCCAATAAGTTTTTGCCTAACAAGAAAAAAGGCAAGATTTATATTATGATACCAAACCCTATAGCAAAGGTTAAAGAATTTGGGGAGATAGCAGGCGAAAGTCTGGATTTTTCTTCTGCTGATGCTACTCTAGCTACAAGACAAAGATTTAAGGCCGTTAAATGGTTTGTTGAAAGTTTCCTGGAGCTATATAAAAAAGCCAACCTCGACCAGATCGAACTGGCAGGCTTTTATTGGCTTGAAGAATTGATTCACTTTGACATAGCTGGAGAAACCAATTTAGTTAAACAGGTTGCTGATTACCTACACAGCTTAGGTTACAAGTTTTGTTGGATTCCTTGGTTTAGGGCTCCGGGCCATGAGATATGGGATCAGGTTGGTTTTGATTTTTGTATCCACCAACCCAATTATATGTTTAACGATAAGGTTCCGCTGCAAAGGTTTTTAGATGTAAGCAGTGATGCTAAAAAATATCGTCAAGGTATCGAAATCGAAGCTGACCATAGGGTTATTACCTCCAAAGAAGCTAGAGAAAGATTTCGCGATTATCTTAGAGCCGGAGTAACTTATGGCTTCATGAAGGAAGCTTTGCATGGTTACTATCAAGATGTAAAAGTTCTTGGAATTGCCGCCTCTAGCAATGATCCTGAAGTTAGAGCTATCTATGATGATGTGTATAGGTTTGTTCAAGGAACTTTTAGCGAAGAATTATAAAATATTGATAGCATTAATATAACTTAGATGTTAGAATATATTGGAAACTAATGGAATCTAGTTGCTTCACAAGGAATCACATCTCTTTATAACAGAATAATACTTAATTGGTGAGAAGCAGTAAAAAGGAGAGGGAAAAAGATGAATTACCGTTTAATATTAATAGTTATATTAATATCACTTTTAGCCATCACAGGCAGCGCATTTAAAATGGGTGGTGGAGGATCGTTTATAGTTTATCAGCAGTATAATGTTTCTGAGATCAATGCTCTTTTAGCAACAAATAACTTTCCGACTCTCAAAAGCCAAGGCATAGGCAAAGGTGGTTTTGGCTATGGGAGGATCTCTGCCAACTATGTTGCTGGTGGTGAAGGATATAGTTTTTCTGTCAAAGAAAAAGTTGGTAATAAAACTTCAAATATTATTATTAATGCTGGTGGTTTCTATTTAGCCAGACAGGTTAATCTAGCTGAAAGTGTTTCTTTGCGGGTAGGAGGAACAATTGGTAGTTTCGAAAAAGCTCTCATTCTGAGAGAGGAGTCCGTAGACCCGATTCAAAATAGAGAATATTCCAAACTGACACAAGATGGTTTTCTATTCAAGCCTCAGCTTAATTTAGCAGTTAATATAACTCCGTTTGCAGCCATAGAAATCGGACTAGGTAAGTCTTTCCTTTTTAATACTGAAGGAGATAGTTTAGACAGTATTAAAGTGGGAAATTTCCCAGATGTTTCTTTGGCCATAGTTTTTGGTCTATGATATAGTGATGCTAATAAGTGAAAAAATGCGTTTAAGAAAAAAATAACCTAAAAATTAATTAAAATAGCAGAGGTAAAATAACCTCTGCTATTTTTTTGCTATGATTTTTCTTTAGGAGGTTTAGACGGGGATTTCTTTTCTTGAGTGCGAGTAATCTTTATTTCTTTAGCTATTTTTTCGGTTTTATCTTTATCGTTACAACCACACTTAGGCATAAAATCACCTCTTTTTTTTAGCTTAAGCTATATGCTGGTTAGTTATCAAAGAAAATCACTGCTAAAGCATACCAGTTACTGGTTAAATTAGTACCAAAGGATTTTTAGGAAAGGAGCAAAATATAAAAGGGTAATAATAATATTAAAACGAAGACAACCTAAAAGGAGGTTGGTATTATTGTTAATTAATATTATGGCAATTACCCTTATGGTTATAGTTAGTATTTTTCCAGCTCAAGCCGAGAATTATGTATCGGCTTCAAAAAGACTTATCCCAAAACCGGTAGAGGTAGAAAACCTAGATACGGTTTTTGAGCTTTCTCAAGCCAATTGGTATCTCGGCAAGGCTACAGATAGATTCCCACTCGATGAGTATCTGAAGGAATTAAAGATAGCTGGAGTAAGCCAAGAAGGTCAAAAAAATGCTTATTTTGGAACAGTTAATGATCTAGGTGAGGTAGAAGCTTGTAAAGAGGCTCTAAAAAATGTTCCCGAAGATGAGGAAGGGTATTATTTAGAAGTTACTAATGACAAGCTAGTTGTCATAGGGCGGTCTGACGCCGGTGCATTTTATGGTATTCAGACTCTTAGACAGCTAACTGAAGATGATAAGTTAGTTGCAGTGGGAGCTAGAATTATAGATTATCCAGCTCTTCGCTATCGAGCAATTACTGATGATATTTCCAGAGGACCCTTAACCAAGCTGGAATTTATGAAGCAGATTATAAAAACAATGAGTTCATTTAAGCTAAATATCTATTCGCCCTACATGGAACTCCAGGTTCTAGAGGGTATAAGGTTGCCGGAGGAGACTATCTCCACTAACGATTATGAGGAATTAATTGCCTTTTCTAAAAAATACCATGTCGATGTAGTCCCATCCTTACAGACCTTTGGTCATTGTACCGTCTTTTTAGCTTTACCAGACTATAAGCATTTAGGGAATCTCTCTTCAGGAAGTTCACAGCTAGATCCGACTAATCCAAAGGTCTATGAATTCCTAGAACAAGAGATCTCCAAATTGGCATCTTTAACTAAGGCCCCCTTTATCAATATTGGTGGGGATGAAACCTGGGAGCTAGCTTCGGGAAATAGTGGCATTGAGGTTAGTAGAATCGGAGCTTGCAATGTGTATCTTGAACATATTCTTAAGGTGATGGAAATAGTTAAGAAGAATGGTAAAATACCAATGTTTTGGGGAGATATGGTTCTTGCTCATCCGGAATTAATCGCTAAGCTGCCTGAAGATGTCATTGTTTTGAATTGGCATTATGGGGATGCAACCAGTATGCCGCAAAGACTAGCTCCCTTCCAAGCTGAAGGTAAAAGACAATGGGCAGCACCGGGAATTGATAACTGGCTAAGAATTTTTCCGTTTTACTTAAGCTCTAATAACAATGTTAACAGCTTTGCTAAAATTGGAACCAAACATGGTATAGAGGGTCTATTTACAACTACTTGGGATGACGATGGAGATACACTTTTTGGTAATAATTGGTATGGTGTTGTTTTTGCTAGTGAAGCTGCCTGGAAAGGTGGAGGTCCTGGAACTAGCTTTTTTAATAACAGATTTGATTTGGCTGTATTTGGTCAAGATTATGATATACAAGATGCCATCATGAAACTGGCGTATACTAACTACTACACTTATCAAGGCTATTTCAAAAACAGCAATCTCTTGTTTTTTAAGGATCCTTTTGCAGATTTAGAGATATACAATATGGCTTCAAATGGCAGTCAATTGGTTTTAACCGAAGAACAAGTGCTAAAAACCTTGGCTAAGGCGGATGTTAAGAGAAATCAGCATTTTCTTTCAACTCTTAGTTTTACAGCCTGGAAAGTGGGGACTTTTGGACGCAAGCTATTGGTTACTAAAAAGGTGATTGATACTGTAACTGAAATCGAAGGAACACCAGAAACTGAAAAACTCTACGAATTAGCACAAGACCTCTATGCTTTAGAAAAAGAGATTCGCGAGCTATACAACGAGTTTTCGACTCTTTATCTTAAAGAAAACAAAAGTAGTTTTTTGAATGAATTAAAGCAACGCTATCTATCGTTGCGTTCATGTCTATTTGCTAAAGCAATGGAACTCGAGAATGCAAGTTACCAAGAATATGTTCAATCACCAGAGATGTTAGGTTTGCCACGATCACCAAAAAAGAAGAAATAACTAAAAGCACTGGTGTTTTCTTTCTGTCGTTAACACCAGTGCTTTTTTGGAATAGGTTTAGACAAAATAACCTAAAAACCAAGTCAAATTACAAAAGGACAGATTATGCTTTCGGTAATATAAATTAAGATGCCTTGGGTAGATGGGGGGATGGTTGATTGGGGTTAAAGGAATCAAATGTCGACAAATAGTTAAAAATTAATTTAGCTGTGTCAATGCCTTGGTCCAGAAGTCCCTGGTTACCAAAGAGGACATTAAATTCCCAGATATAGGGGAAATTGTCCACAACCCCTACATCAAAACCAGCATGGTCGATACCTAGTTTATTGGCAAGCTCTACTACTTTTAATACAACATCTGTTGGGATATGATCATAGGAAATTGTACCTCCCTGAGCTATGTTATGAAGCAGGTTATGGGGATTGATGCGCCAATAGGCGCTGATTGCTTCTTTCCCTATAATTACCACCCGCAGATCCCTGTCTAGGGGTAGATATTCTTGTAAATAAAGTATCTCTTTACCGGCAAGATAGTCCCGAAACTGTGAAATATCTTCAAGTAAAACTACACCTCGACCACAGGAAGAGCGTATTTCCTTGGCCACAAGAGGTAAACCTAAGAGTTCTTTGGCTTCGTACCATACCTCCTCTTTGGCCCTACGGATAAGAGTCTGGGGGAAATTATGCGGCATGATACTTTGAATGGCCCGAGTCATTTCAATTTTATCATGCCCGAGGTGGTAGGAACTAAGACTCGGAAAGATGCGCTTTTTCAGAGCATAGTACAGGGTATTTACTTGCCAGTATTCAGGAAAGAGAACCCACTCAGCTTGGTTGATCTCATCTTGGTAGGCAAAAAACTGTTCGGGTTTAATATATTTAACATTAGGAATCCCAATTAAGCGGTAAGGATCAAAACTTATTAAACGCAAATAACTCACCTCGTAAAAAACGTAGCATTTTATATCCCGACAGTCAAAATCTGCAAGAACTAATCTGAGTTGACAAAAATTAGGTTTAGGTATTATTTTGCAGGATAGAAGGGCGATACAAAGAATTCCCTTGAATAGCGCTTAAAGAGGAGGTTTTTAAATGCACCAAATAAAACCACTTTATGAAATGACCCAGGAGCTTTCTCTAGTAGCTATGGGTTTAGAAAAAGCTGATCTTGTTATAAAAGGCGGCAAACTTATTAATGTAAATACACATGAAATTATCCCCGATATGGATGTAGCTATAGTTGGAGGAAGGATAGCCCTAGTCGGTGATGCTACACATACAATCGGTGAAAATACCGAGGTTATAGATGCTTCTGGTTACTATCTTTCACCAGGCTTTATGGATGGACATATTCATGTAGAAAGCAGTATGCTGACAGTGTCTCAGTATAGTAAAACTGTAGTGCCACGAGGCACTACGGCTATCTTTATGGACCCGCACGAAATCGCCAATGTTTTAGGCATAGAGGGAGTACAACTGATGATTGCCGAAGGCAAAAAGGTACCCTTAAGAGTCTATGTGGCTATGCCTTCTTGCGTCCCATCTGCCCCAGGGTTTGAAGATGCTGGTGCTAAGATAACTCCTTTGGATATTAAAGAAGCTATGACTTGGAAAGAGGTAGCAGGCTTAGGAGAGATGATGAACTTCCCGGGAGTTGTTTATGGCGATAAAGAGGTTCATGACGAGATTAAGTATACTTTACAGGCGGGAAAGTGTGTCACCGGCCATTTCTCTTTACCAGAAACAGGTAAAATGCTTAATGCTTATATCGCCTCTGGATGTCGTTCTTGTCATGAATCGGTTAGGAAAGAGGATGCCTTAGCTAAGATGCGTCTTGGCATGTATGCCAAGCTTAGAGAAGGTTCAGCCTGGCATGATCTTAAAGAAGTAGTTAAGGCTATTACTGAAAATCAGGTCTCAGCTAGATTTGCCATTTTAATCAGTGACGATACTCATCCCGATACCTTAATAAACAATGGCCATCTGGATTATATCGTCAAAAGAGCCATCGAAGAGGGTGTTAATCCTATTACAGCTATTGAGATGGTTACTATCAATGTGGCTGAATGTTTCTATATGGGTATGGACTTTGGTTCCATTTCTCCAGGCAAGATCGCTGATATTAATTTAATAAGTGACTTAACCAAGGTCCGGGTAGAGCAAGTCTTTATCGGTGGTAAACTAGTTGCTAAAGATGGTCAGATGAGGGTTGATACGCCACAAATTACCTATCCTGATTGGTCTAAAAATACCGTAAAAGTAGGTAAGACTCTTTCCACTGATGATTTTAGCATAAAATCTTCAGGAGAAAAAAGGCAGATCAGGGTTATAGAGATTGAGGAAGCCAAGGTTGGAACAAAACACCTGATCAAAGAAGTCCCTGTGAAAAATGGCTTTATAGAAGCTTGTCCTAAGAAGGATCTGGCCAAAGTTGCCATCTTTGAAAGGCATAAGAAAACCCTTACCAAAGGCTTGGCTTTAGTAAGTGGGTTTGGTATTAAAAAAGGTGCCGTAGGCTCAACAGTGGCGCACGATAGTCACAATCTGCTTTTAGTCGGTGTTAATGATCAAGACCTGGCTTTGGCAGGGAATGAGCTTATTAAAGCCGGCGGCGGAATGATTGTAGTGGCTGAAGGTAAAATACTAGCTCTTTTAAGTCTACCGATTGCAGGGTTATTAACTGACAGTCCGGTAGAAGAAGTTGAGTCCAAGGTCTTAGCTTTAGATAAAGCCTGGAAAGAAATAGGTTGTAAGCTTATTTCACCGTTTATGACTATGGCCTTACTGGGACTGCCGGTTTTGCCTGAGCTTAGGATTACTAACCGGGGACTAGTAGATACCGTTAATTTTAAGTTTGTCGATCTCTTTGTTGATTAAATCTAACTGGAGGTATTTAAATTGGCTGAACTCAGGTACAATCCTTTACTTGATGATTGGATTATGGTGGCTGCTTCAAGACAAAAAAGGCCGGATATGCCCAAAGACTATTGTCCTTTTTGTCCTGGATCGGGTAAAGTTCCCAAAGATTATGATGTATATCTATATCATAACGATTTTCCTGTTCTAAGCGAAGCCCCACCCCTTCCGGATCAAGTTTTTGGAGGGCCCTATAAAGTTAAAGAATCTAAAGGTAAATGTGAAGTAGTTCTTTATTCTCCGGATCATTTAGCAACTATTCCCGATCTTCCGCTAGAGCATATTGAAAAACTAATCTCGCTTTGGACTGAGACTTACCAAAAGCTGGCAGCAAAAAAAGAACACCACTATGTCATGATCTTTGAAAACCGTGGTGCTGAAGTTGGAGTTACTATGCCCCATCCCCATGGACAGATATATGCCTATCCATTTATACCTCTTAAAGTCCGTACGGAAATACAAAACGCTAAAAAACATTTAAAAAAGACAGGACGCAATCTTTTTTTTGATATCATAAACGAAGAGAAACGTTTTGGGGAAAGAGTAGTTTGGGAAAACAAGGATTTTATAGCTTTCATTCCTTTTTTTACCGACTATCCTTTTGGTACTTTTGTGTTTCCTAAAAGACAGGTGCTTTCTTTACCGGAGTTAAAAGCAAACGAAAAGCAATCACTTGCCCTTTGCCTTAAAGAGCTAATTGGCGGTATGGATAACATCTATGAGAGGCTATTTCCTTATATGATGGTTATGCATCCTGCGCCATGTCACAGTAAAGATGCTTTAGATTACTACTGGTTTCATATAGAATTCTACCCACCGCTTAGAGGAAAAAACAGCATTAAATACAATGCTTCGTCGGAGACAGGCGGCTGGGCAGCTGCCAACCCGACCAAAGTTGAAACTAATGCAGTGATCTTAAAAGACGCGATTAGCCTCTTTAGAGAGAGGGGGGATCTAAAGTGAAAAAAGCCGCAGATTTAGTTAGCGATTTCAAACTGTTATATCCAAAGGCCGAAAAACCACGGGCTTTTTTTGCTCCCGGACGTGTTAATCTAATTGGTGAACATACAGATTATACAGGTGGTTTTGTAATGCCTTTTGCTCTTGATTTAGGAATTACAATGCTTATCAGTCCCAGAGATGATGGTCTATACTATTTAAAAAGTTTAGATTATGATAATCAGGTGGTTTTTGATAACAATTTAGTCTTTAATCCTGATGATAGCTGGGGTAACTACCCCAAAGGTATTGTTTTAGAGTTGCAAAAAAAAGGTTTAAGTCTTAATGGCGCTAACATTTTGTATGCTACCGATCTACCTACAGGTGCCGGGTTATCCTCATCAGCAGCCATTGGAATGGTAACAGCTTTTGCCTTGGCAACACTAAATAATCTACCACTTGATCTCAAAGAGCTGGCCTTTTTATGTCAGCGTATGGAAAACGACTTTATTGGTGTTAAAAGTGGTATTATGGATCAATTTGCCGTAGGGCTGTCTAAAAGAGCACAGGTTCTCTTTTTGGATTGTCAAAACATAACTTATGAACATGTCCCTTTGCTCTTAAATGATATGCGTGTATTAATTACGAACTCAGGCAAAAAAAGAGGTCTGAAAGAATCGCGTTACAATGAAAGAAGATATGAATGTGAAGAAGCTTTAGATATATTAAAGACACTAAAACCAGATATAAACAGTTATAGAGATCTTAATATCACCGATCTACCTCTAATAAACAGTAATCTACAATATCCATTTAGGGAAAGAGCTAAGCATATTATTACCGAAAACAATCGTGTTATAGAAGCAAAAAAGGCCTTAAAAGCCGGGGATCTTACTTGCTTGGGACAGTTAATGCTGGCATCACATCGTTCATTGTCTGTTGATTATGAAGTAACAGGAAATGAACTAGATGAGCTGTTTATGGCTCAGTTAAATGCTGGTTGCTTTGCGACACGCATGACCGGTGCCGGCTTTGGTGGTTGTACTATAAGTTTGGTTAACCAAGCTGAAATCAAGGCATTTTGCGAATCAGTACAAACAACATACATGGAAAAAACAGACCTGATACCAGAATTTTATATTACCGCAAGCGGGGATGGGGTATCAGAGATAAATTTAGACTAAAAAGCCAAATTAAACTTAAGGAGGCTTTATAATGGCAATCTTAGTTACGGGTGGAGCTGGGTATATTGGTAGTCACACGGTAAAGTTTTTACGCAGTCAAAATGAAGAAGTTGTGGTTTTAGATAACCTTTCTAAAGGGCATAAAGAGGCTGTAGGGGATGCTCACTTTTATGAAGGTGATATCCGGGATAAAGATTTAATCGCTGAGATCTGCAGAAAGCATGATATTGAAGGAGTAGTACATTTTGCTGCCTATTCGCTGGTTGGCGAAAGTATGAAAGAACCATTTGCATACTACACAAATAACGTGGCCGGCACCTTAGAATTGCTTAAAGCCTTAGTAGCAAATAAAGTTAAAAATCTGGTGTTTTCATCAACCGCCGCAGTCTACGGTGAGCCAGATAGGATTCCTATTGAAGAGACTGATAAAACCATACCAACTAATCCTTATGGGGAAACGAAATTGGCGATTGAAAAGATGCTCAAATGGTCTTTTAAAGCTTATGGGTTGAATTCAATTTGCTTGCGATATTTTAACGCTGCAGGGGCTGATCCTGAAGGTCAGTTAGGTGAAGATCACCATCCCGAGACTCACTTAATACCGCTTATTCTAAGTGTGGCCTTAGGGCAAAGAGATACAATAACTGTTTATGGCGACGACTATGATACTTCGGATGGTACCTGTGTTAGAGACTATATCCATGTCTTGGATTTAGCTAGTGCCCATTATCAAGCCTTAAAGAAATTACAGACAACAAAGGGAGCTTTGGCTTATAATCTTGGAAACGGAGCAGGCTTTTCTGTGATGGAAGTAATTAAAACTGCAAGGCTAATAACTGGTAAGGATATCCCTGTTGTTAAAGGAAGTAGACGCTTGGGAGATCCGGCTGTTTTAGTAGCCTCACCAAAAAAGGCAGAAGCGGAACTTAAATGGCAGAGACAATTTAGTTCTCTGGAAAACATTGTTAAAGACGCTTGGCAATGGCATAAAAGCCATCCTCAGGGCTATAGATAAAGGTTACCTCCTAAGCATAAGCAGCATATTCTGCTTAGGAGGTTTTTTTTATGCACATTTATGTCAATAACTACCTGATTGCGGGAAATCAGCCGGAGATGCTAAAAGAGCTTATTGTGGAAATAGGAAAGAAAGCAGGCATTAGAGTAATAGTACATCCCAACTATGTATCGTTTGCACCGCCGGTAGATAATTTCCTAGTTGTGTTAAGTATCAGCAAGAACTTAAAAGCTTTGGAGCAATCTTTGAAAGAGAGGTTATCAATTTCGGGGTTTATAACTGATCCGGTTAATAAAGAAAGACAGACTTATTTAAGAAAGCTAAAGAAGATTCAGCTTACAGTTCGTGAAGGTAAACCCGGAATATATTGGCGAGGTTTTATTACCCAAAAAAGCCAAGCCTTACTGCTGCAAGAAACTCTTGACTTGAAAGAAATAAAGTTTAAGGTAGCAAAGTTACGAGGTGACCTTAAAAAGCAGATTATTTTACAGGGAGATAAAGACACTTTAGTCAAAGCTGAAGATGGAATTCTAGAATGGATTTTCTTACAAGCAAAAATCGATACTATACCAACTTGGGTCAAAAATGTTTACACTTATCCGGATCATAAACTACCGGACCCTTTTAATGTATTAGCTCCAAACCTGCCAGCTACCGAGCAAACTAATCCCAAAGGACTCGACAAAGAACTTGAGGACTTACCCCTTGGAGATAATATCACTCAGTTTTTACAAAGTGATGATCCTAGAGCTGAAAAATTACAAGAAACCATTAAGAAATTTTATGAAACCCAAAAAAAACCAAGTGTTCCATCTAACTTAACGTGTAATTTACCACCAAACAAACCATAAAATAGATAGAAGAAAAACATAGGTCTTAGGTTGGCTAGGTTGGTAAGACTGCAAAAGTCTTGTCGGGAAGATAAAAAAGAAGGTACATTGCCTTTATGCAATGCACCTTTTTTTAAGACCATTTTAAAGTTGTGGGGGAAAGAATTCTGGGAAGGGCCTAGTATCAAATTCAATACAGACATTAGGTTGATCAGGCAGCTCTTCGCATTCCACAGGAACAGGACAAAAACCAAAGGAAGGAACAAGCAGTTGGACAAAAAGTCCGATCTTGACAATGATAAAGGCACCGACAAAACAAGCCAGGTCACCGTCTGTAGTAATTCTGCAAGATAAGCATTCAAAGACAGCTTCGGTTAAAACTCTATAATCGTAGTTTTCAGCATCCGGTGCATACAAAAGTACTGCCTTTTTGAACGCTACAGAACGCACAAGGGTTATCTCCGTACCATCTGTGGCAATATAGGTCAAGCTAACATCAGCACAGATAGTAACGTCAACTCTAGCTAGAGGACCCGAATCAAATTGGGTGATGCAAGTTTGCACAGCTTTGACACTGCCAGGAACAACTTGGCAGCTGACAAAACGTGCTACTGGTTTATCAACATTGAAAACAAATTCTTCGCATTCACGTTGAGAACAAGCATCATAGATTTTCTGGACATAAATGCAGACAATCTCAGACGGAGTGGGACAGCATTTCTGGTCATAGATCTGTCCGGGAGATGTTGGTCCAGGTGCCCAGTGAGTTCTAACTGACTTTGTATTCATTTACAAAAGCCTCCTTGAACCACGTGTGAAGGCATAGCCTTCTGTTACCATATTATGAAATATTAAAAAAGGGGTGCAAAGAAGGTGAAATAATGAGGCAGCTTATGCGTTGTTTGGTAAAAATTCATGAATAAGACATGGGGTATTCATATTGAATAAGCCAAAGCATCATCTTCTTTATTGAAAAAGAATTTTAATAGCAAGTAGTAAAGCTACCTTTCAGGGTTTGCTGATAGTACTTTATGCCTGTATAATCGGATTGTTCAAAGGAGGTATAAAAATGAGACAAATTGTTAAGAAATTTGGGTTTGCGGTACTACTTGCTGTGACAATCCTTTTTATGTATACAACACCTGCATTGGGAGCTTCATTTTATTACTGGAATGGATATCAGCTAAAAGTACCTCACTACCTGGCTTATTATTTTAAGGGTGGACAAGCTACTCCAACTCCAACCCCAACCCCAACTCCAAATCCTAACCCTACACCCACACCCACACCCACACCAGATCCTACCCCAACTCCCACTCCAGAACCTATCAATCCCTCTGAGATGAGTGAATCTGAAGATTGGATGTTTGCTAAGGTAAATGAAGAAAGGGTCAAAGCTGGTGTAAAGACTCTGCAAAGAGATCCGGAATTAGATCGCATCGCTAGAATTAAAAGTCAAGATCTGGTAGACAACAATTATTTTGCTCACGTCTCGCCAACCTATGGCAGTGTATCCCAGATGCTAAGAAGCTTTGGCTATGTGTTTAGAGGTGCAGGAGAAAACTTGGCCAAGAGTCAAAGTGCTCAAATCTCCCATTATCGCCTCATGGCTAGTGACGGACATCGTTCTAATATCCTTTACCCTGCTTATACCCATGTGGGTATTGGGATCGTGCCTTACAAATCTGGTGTTATGATCACACAAATATTTGTTATTAAATAAAGAGCTGCCCTAGGGCAGCTCTTTATTTAATAACAATCAGTTGGCTTAAGCAGAGAGATGAGACTTCCTAGAAGGAATTTAGTGGTCATGCGGGAAATTTATGATAAGGTATCTAAAATACTAATGTATTTTTACAGGGGATATATTTATCCTTAAAGGGGAGGTAGAAAAAGTATGAGAAAAAAACAAAGCTTAATACTGTGCATTATTTTCTTGCTTATTATGGTTTCTTTAAACAGTTTTGCTCTAAAAAAGCTAAGTGAAGAAACCAAATCTGAAGAGATCGCCAGGGGTGTTATCCTGACTGAAAAACGCTGGCAAACAGATTCGGGTTGGGTAGATATCTATATTCTTGAAGTAGATCTCAACCAACCGGGAGTTAAGATTGATGCACTATCTAGCAGCAATGGTCTTGCCAATACCCAAACAATGAGTAACATGGCCAGAGAAGCTGGAGCTATCGCTGCAGTTAATGCTGACTTTTTCCTCATTTCCAGCACAGGTGTACCTATTGGTTCACAGGTAAGGGATGGCAGGCTTATTAAAACACCTCAACCTGGGCTCGGTGGCTGGACTCATTTTATGATTGATATTGAAAATACAGCAGATTTTGTTAGGCCTGTTTTTTTAACCAATATTACTTTTGCTGATGGTTCTAGAACCTCAATCCAAGGCTTAAATTGTGAAGTCAACTTTTCCGGATCTATAATTGCAGTTTACGACGGCTTCTTTTCACGCACCTCACCTGGACGTTACAGCATTATGAGTAAAAACGCTCAAGACTATATCGAAGTAATTGTAGATGGCAACAATAAAGTTGTTGAGGTTCGCGAAAATCTTGGAGCGGTGATGATTCCAGAAGGAGGTTTTGTAGTAGCCGGCAGTAATGATGAAGCTCAGTTTTTACGCGAGAAGGTTAAAGTTGGCGAGGAGCTAATTTTCAAGGCTTATTCAGAACCCTCTCTTGAGATAATTTATGCTATGCTGGGTGGGCAGCCACTTTTGGTTGACAGAGGCCATGTTATGCCCATAGGTAGCAGTGATATTTCCGGCATTAATCCCCGAACAGCTGTAGGTATTAGCGAAGATGGTAAAAAGGTATGGCTAGTTGTAGTAGATGGACGTTCTGCTCGCAGTAGAGGGTTTACATTTAAAGAACTGGCTGAATTTTTCCACGAAGAGATCGGAGCTTATAAAGCCATTAACTTAGATGGCGGTGGTTCTAGTGCTATGGTAGTAAAAAAGCCCGGAACAGAGTTTCTAACAGTAGTTAACAGACCTTCTGACGGGAGTGAGCGTCGCGTACCTAATGGTTTAGGAGTCTTTATTGATGTAAAAGCAGATGATGTCTATAATATGGCCATACAACTGGAAGAAGAAGGCAAATTTGTTTCCTTTCCCACAGAAATTGTTAATATTCCTCAAACAACTAGTAAAAAGATTAAAGCGTTGGCTTACGCAGCTGATGGAAGTGTTATTGGGAATGCTAAAGTGGTTTGGACAGTTGAACCTGAAATTGCAACTATCGAATATGGGTATATCAAACCTTTTGATACTGGATATGCTACCGTGACGGCCAAAGTAGTGGGAACTGATATTGAGGCAACCCAAGAGATCCATGTTCTGGATGAATTGGTAAGTTTGGAAATAATGCCTAACTCAATTGCGACCTCAGTTGGTCAGAGTATACCTCTTCAGGTAAAAGCCACTGACGTGGAAGGCTTTTCTGTACTTTTGGAGCCAAATGATGTTAACTGGGAAATTCGCGGTGAGATTGGGGTAGTAAGAAACGGTATTTTTTACGCGGAAAAAGACATGTCAGCTGGAGTTATTGCAGCTGAATACGAAGGGCTAAAAGCAGGTGTGGCGGTTGTTGTTGGCTCGCAGGTCCTTCTTTTGAGTGATTTTGAAAATCCAAGAGAATGGTCCTTTAGCACCTATCCGGCTGAAGTTTCCGGTAAACTTGAATTTACAACCGAACAGGTAAAAAATGGTTCATTAGCAGCTAAACTTAGTTATGACTTTACCACCACTACTAGAACTCGCGCCGCTTATGTAAACAATGTCAATATTAAACTACCAGGCAGACCTTTAAAGCTTGGCCTTTGGGTCTATGGAGATGGTAATGGTCATTGGTTCCGCGGTGAGCTTACAGATGCTAATGGAGTGAAAAAAGTTCTCGATTTTGCTATGAATGTTGACTGGACAGGATGGAGGTATATTACAGCTGAGATACCTCAAGATATTGATTTTCCAGTAAATTTAAAACGGGTCTATTTAGTCGAAGCCAAACCTGACAGGATGGATAAAGGTGTAATCTATCTCGATGGGTTGGAAGCAGTTTTGCCTCAAGAGATACCAGCTGATCTTTTAGATGGGTTTGAGACAATAGTTAAAGATCCTCACAATATATTAGTAGAACCAGTTAAGCCCGATATGGAGAATGAATTCAGATTTGTGGTTTTGGGCGATTCAAAAGTTATTGCCGGAGCATCAAGTTCAATTGGTAATACTATTTTGAGGCGTTCTATCGAGATGATTAATAACGAAAAAGACTTAGATTTTGCTATCTACACCGGTGATTTAATCGAACACGATACTTCAGAAAACTATCAAGCTGGCATAGAGGCTCTAAAACCTCTTAATATCCCATATAAAATGGTAATAGCCAATCATGAAATAGCTAAAACCAATAACTATCGAAACTTTATTAAATACTTTGGTGAAACCTATTATAGTTTTGTGCATAAGAACTCTTACTTTATAGTTCTAAACTCAGCCAAAGGTGGTCTGACAGTTTCGGATCCTGCCCAATGGGCTTGGCTAAGAGAGGAGCTTGAAAAAGCTAATCAGCTAACTAAAATAGATAATGTCATTCTGGCTATGCATATACCTACCTACGATCCTAACCCTGGGAGCAACACTGGTTTTAATACTGCTGAAGCTGAGCAATTAGAGAAAATGCTGGCCGAATACAAACGCACCAGTGGCAAAAATGTTTGGCTCTTCCATGGACATGTGCATGGTTTTGCGCGTCGTATCCGTGATGGAGTGCAATACATTGATTCTGCGGGTTCAGGAAGTGAACTATATCTTCCGCCTAAGTTTGGTGGCTTTTATCACTATGTAATAGTTGCTGTTAAAGGTCCCCAAATTACCTACCAAGTCTACCCATTAATTGATAAAATAGTCATAACTCCCACAAATGATACCCTGAAAGTAGGAGAAACAGCAGTTTTTTCGGCTGAAGCATATGGGCCAAAGGGACTTAAATTTCCTCTGCGTTATCCGGCTCAAGCTATCTGGGCTTCATCAGATCCTGCTATTGGGACAATTGATCCAGATGGTTACTTTACAGCTTTAGCCAAAGGGACTACAACAATCACCATAACTTCAGGAATATTTACAGAAAGTTTAACCTTAAAGATAGAATAAATAAAGATAATGGCAAAGAGGGCATAAGAAATGCCCTCTTTTCTTTAATCTATTCTTCGGTTTCTATAGCATTAGTTGGACAAGAGTCTGCAGCATCCAATACGGCATCTTCGTTGCCGTCTGGTTTGTTGATAACCTGAGCAGTTTCATGCTCACCGAGTTCAAAGACTTCGGGACAGATTTCCTCACACATTCCACAGGCAATACAAAGATCAGGATCGATACGAACTTTCATAATGTAAATCCTCCCTCTTTTTACAACATGTTAAAATCTAAGCTAATCTCTATCTAAAGGCAGGATACCCAGCCTTTGGCAGACATATGCATCTAAAGGCAGGTACTTATCTTGTGTTTAGCGAATAAAACCAAATAATAGTTTTACTTTGGTATATAGATGGTATGAACAATTACCTTAGGCTATGCGACAATAATAAATGTAAGGAATTTATTTTAGGATAAGTTTGTGCCAGCGAGGTGAAAAACATGGCGCTAGAGGAAAGACTAGCTGATTATTCTTTAGTTCAAAAGTTAAAAGCAGGAGACAGCGATGCTTATGATAGTTTAAATAGAGAGTATGCTGGCAAAATGTTTCGCTTAGTTTGCCGTCTGGCAGGGCCAGAAGAAGCTGAGGACCTTGTACAGGAAGCTTTTATGCAAATCTATCGTTCGATGGATTCCTTTCGAGGTGACTGTAGTATTGGGACCTGGGTTTATAAAATAACTACCAATGTGTGCCAGGACTATCTAAGGCGAAAGAACAGACGTAGTTGGCGAAATCTTTTTTCGCTGGACTGGTTAAAAAGCGAAACTGATCGCGAACTTCCTTCTCCACTTTTAGAACCACCTGAGATAGCTGAAATAAAAGATGATTTAGATCGTTTAAGGCTAGCAATTGCCACTTTGCCGGTAGAACAACGCGCAGTTTTGGTACTGCATGACTTAGAACAGCTAACCTATCAGGAAGTGGCTGATGTTTTAGGCATAGCTTTAGGGACGGTTAAATCACGTCTTTTCTATGCTAGACAAAAGGTACGGTTGATCTTTGAGGGGGGTGCAAAAAGTGAGATGCCCCGATCGTAAACAATTATCAGCCTATGTCGATAAAGAACTTACCTTTTCAGAAATGCAAGTAATTGACGAGCATTTAAAAGACTGTTTAAGTTGCCGAATTGAAGTAGAACGTTTAAAAAGGATGCTCAATGGATTTCGGGCTTTAGCTAAGGAAGGGCTGTCTATACCGGCACCATTTCAGATATCCCATTCAGACAATCATTTTAAATGGGCGATTACAGTAGCTGTTTTTGTTTTGGTATTGGTAAGTGCTATTATCATAGGTTACAGCCATGAAAATACAGTAGCTAAAAATTTAAATCATAATGACCTGGAATTTTATTATAAAAATCATAGTAACTATATTCAAAAACCTAGTCAAAGCTATTTTAGTTTAGTCTCCTGGGAGTGATTATAAATGCTCTGGTTAGTAATACTAGTGGCTCTAGCTATTAATACACTTGCTGCAAATCCAGCCAGTATTTGGCAACAGTTACAGTTAGCAGAAAATACACCTGTTTTATATGACGAAGTAGTTATTAATACCATAGGAGATGGGTTTTCCATACACTACTACAAAGTTTATCGCTTAGATGCCTTTAATGAAAGAAGAGAAGAAACAGGTTATTATAAAGAAGAAACCATCCAGGTCTACTTAAAAAAGAATGACAGTACCTATTTATGGATAGGTAATATACCCTACGCCCTAGAAAAAAAGATGACTTCAAAAATTGAAGATATGGTTCCGGTAGATTATGCTGTGGAGTATTTAGACGGGAAAGAGGTTGCTGTTTTGTATCTGCAATCAAAGCTTTTACCTGTAATGATCAAAAAGTATCTCAATCCTTTAGATAATGAATTAATAAAAGAAGAGGTTTACCACCAAAACATATTGGTACAGGTAAGAGAACGGAGAAACATTCAAACCAACCCTTCTTTAGAAAAGATGCTTTTTGAGATACCCAAAGGGTATAAAATCTATACCGATAGGCATACCTGGGAGAGGTTTATAGTTAGTAAATTCCTTAAGCCGAGGATCTCTTTTAATATCTTATATCCGGTTTGGTTACCCATAAACTGGGAACTTGCAGATATAGGTATTAATGATTTTGCAACAACAAAAATGGTTGTGTATCGCTTCTTTGATGGCAAGGAATTCTATTCTCTGTTTTTAAGGCCAGCAGAGCTTACACCAGATGATGACAGCGGCAAAGAAAGGACTCGCTTTTTTGTCCAATATAAAGGTAACATGGGTGTTTACCAGCTCGAGAACCAAGATTATATAATCACCTTAGTAGGCAAACTCCAAGAAAAGGATGCTATTAAAATCATTGATTCCTTAACTAAATTAAATGCAGAGTGATTATAAATAAGAGGATTATGCAGGATGTTTTGGAAACACAAGTAGAAACTATAGATTGAAAACAGAAGGTTTTAAGTCGGCCTTATTGGGTCGGCTTTTTTATTAAAAAGAAGGTAAGAGCCAATTTAGGTAGGTGTAGTGGAATTAGAGATCTATTTATAAAGCGTTAATAATTTTATGCCTTGATAAACCATTAAAGATAAATCATAATAAACCTATAAAAAGATAAAACTTTTTGCATTTGGATTAATTTAGGGTTAAACTAAGTAAAACAGAGGCAGAGAGAAAATTACATGGTGAGACTCACCTTAGCAATAGGGGGCTTGTAAATGGAAGTAGGGAAATTATCACCGGATTTACTAAAAAGTTCAGTTTTACGCTTTGAAGGCACTAAAAGATCTGAGGTTTTAATTGGAGCTTTGTTAGGAGAAGATAGTGCCATAATAGATATGAAGGATTATTTATTAGCTATTTCTGTTGATCCAATCACTGGTGCCGGTAGCAATGTAGGACGACTAGCTGTTCATGTTTCCTGTAATGATGTTGTAGCCAATGGAGCTGAACCCTTTGCTATTCAGGTATTGCTTTTGATGTCTGTAAACGAGAAACCTGAAGATATTGAAGCGATAATGTATGAAATTTCTAAAACAGCGGAAGAAATTGGAGTCCAAGTTATAGGTGGGCATACCGAATTTACAGATAAAGTAACAGCTCCAATTGTAGCGGTCACAGCTTTAGGTAAGGTTTCAAGGGAAAGGTTAGCAACTAGTACAGAAGCTAAAATCGGTGATAAGATAGTCATTACAAAGGGTGCCGGTATTGAAGGAACAGCAATAATTGCTAAAGATTTTCCAGAACTATTAACTGGTATATCTACAGAAATAATTGCTAAAGCTGAAAAAAACTTCGGTTTAATTAGTGTGATACCTGAAGGACGTATAGCTTCTTCTCTTGGAGTTAAAGTGCTTCACGATGCCACTGAAGGTGGTGTTTTAGGAGCTTTATGGGAAATTGCAGAAGCTTCTAACGTGGGTTTTGTGATAGATGCAGGAGCTGTCCCTGTCAGAGAGGAGACAAAAGTTATCTGTAATCATTTAGGTCTTGATCCGCTTAGACTACTATCATCGGGTACTTTAATTATGATAACTGAAAAGGCTGATATTCTTATAAAGAATCTTTCTGAAGAAGGTATTGATGCCAGTATCATTGGCAAAATAGTTGATAAAGATAGCGGTCGCTTTTTAATGGCCCAAGAAAAGAGGATACCTATTGCTGGCCCAAGCAATGATGAGTTATGGCGCTTAAAAAAGTCATAAAAGGGTGTTGACATTATAATGGGAAACATCATATAATAGGGATTGTCAGTAAGCGCTTTAGCGCTAGGGGACGCCGAAGTGGCGGAACTGGCAGACGCAGCAGACTCAAAATCTGCCGTGGCTTAAACCACGTGCCGGTTCGATTCCGGCCTTCGGCACCAAAATGCGGATGTAGTTCAATTGGCTAGAACGCTGCCTTGCCAAGGCAGAGGTTGTGGGTTCGAGCCCCATCATCCGCTCCATAGTCTATATTTTAGAGCGCGGCGGCATAGCCAAGTGGTAAGGCAGGGGTCTGCAAAATCCCGATCCCCAGTTCAAATCTGGGTGCCGCCTCCATAATGCCGACGTAGCTCAGCAGGTAGAGCAACGCATTCGTAATGCGTGGGCCACCGGTTCAATTCCGGTCGTCGGCTCCAGAAGTTGTTTTATTAACGCGGTGATGGCGGAACTGGCAGACGCGTACGTTTGAGGGGCGTATGGTTTACACCGTGAGGGTTCAATTCCCTCTCACCGCACCAGTTAAATGCCCGCATAGCTCAGTAGGTAGAGCGCATCCATGGTAAGGATGAGGTCATCAGTTCAATTCTGATTGCGGGCTCCATTAATTTATTTGCGCTCGTAGCTCAGCTGGATAGAGTGCTTGACTACGAATCAAGAGGCCGCAGGTTCGAGTCCTGCCGGGCGCACCACTTAGAACATTGATAAGACTGCTTTTAGCGGTCTTTTTTGTTTTTTAAAACTAGCTCTAAAGTTGTTGAAAATCGCTTGAAAAACTTTAAAAACTATACGCATAGCACACAAAAAAATAATGGTTTAAATTTTTTCTACTGCTTTTCTCAATTCTTCTCTTTGGAGTTATAACCGCTTTCCCAAAGTGGTGTAATATAGCTTAGCAGTAATAACCCACCCCTTATTCTCTGAAAACCAAGCTGATTAATTCTCTGTTATTAAAGATAGCGTATTCTTAGGCATGGGTTTTATCCATTACAACAGCTTTCTTAGGTTGTAGTTCGGTTCGTAAATATATTTGTCTTTTACCACTAACTCATTTCACACTGAGAATCTTTCTGATACATATCTGGATCTGGTTGAAATCTTTAACTGTTTTCTTTAAAAACTAAAAGACAAAGGAATTATAATGTTTTGGTACGAAGTAATAAGTGGATAAAAAAAGTGTTGGATTATGGTGAACTCACTACAAAGGCTGAAGAAAAGCTGCAATATCATTTCGAAAGAGCACTGGATATCGAGGTTAAATTAGGAAGCAACCAAAAATGACATGTCAAAGGGAGGTCAACAAATCCGAAAATGCCAGAAATAAGTAATGCGAGCACTGGTTTTTAAGAACATCTTCTCGAAAAGACTGAACCAAATATATTAGTTAGGAGTGATGAAAATGAATATGCCAGAAGATACCTGTGGTAAGAAGAAAAAAACTCTAAGCAGAAAAATTACCGTTATTGTACTGGCCGTTGTTTTAATGACAATTTTGGGTGTAAGTATTAGTAACATCATTAACACAAATAAAATAGTTCAGGAACTATCTTATTCCTCCGCAGAGAGTGCTACCACCGCTCTAATAGCTAAAGTTAAAGAGTTATTGGTAAGCAAAGCGATTCTGATTGATACGCTAGCAGAAAACGATACAGTTAAAAGAGTGTCGTTTGACAACCTTCATAATACATTTATTAATTTGTTATTGCATAATCCAGATGTGGATAGTATTTTTATGGCATCCGAAGAAACTGGCGAAATTTTCATGTATATGAGAGATCAATCAACGATTAAACAGTGGGAAGCTGAAGCAGGATATGATGCTAGAATTCGTGACTGGTATAAACAGGGTAAAGCAGCTGATTCAGTAATTTTTACAGATCCTTATATTGACGGGGCTACTGGCAAACTTACTGTTTCTGTTATTTCTCCAGTGTTAAACGAATTGGGAGAAAAAGTTGCCGTTATTGGAGCTGATATTCTCTTAGATCAATTAGCGGTCTTTTTTACTTCAGTACGAATTGGGAAAAACGGCTATGCTTTTTTGTTAGACCAAAAAGGCATAGTAATCTACCATCCTAATCAAGAAGAGCTAGGTAAAGAATTAACTAAAGCTTCCGGAAAAGTTGGCGAAATTTCCCAGAGAATGTTAAGAAACGAAGAAGGAATAGATAATGCTGTTTTCGATGGTGAAAAACAATTAGTTTTTTATAATCCAATTGGAATAGCTAACTGGTCTTTAGCAGTAGTTATTCCAGAATACGAACTTAAAGAGCCAATTATCAACATTATTTGGTTAACTGTTGTAGTTATAATTATCTCAGTTATAGTCGTTATGATTGTAGTTACAGTATTAACCCGAGGTATAGTAAAACCTTTAGTCCAGGTCTGTGAGCAACTAGAGGAAGTTGCAACTGGTGAGGGAGATCTGACTAGGAGGTTATCAGTAAAATCAAATGACGAAATAGGACGATTGGCTACAGCTTTTAATATGTTCGTAGATAAACTATCAAGTATCATCAGTGATGTTAGAGATTCTGCCAATTCCGTAAGCGATGGTACCCATCAATTATCTAAAGCTACTGAACAACAAGCTAAAGTGAATGAGCAAATTGCAGTCATTGTAGGTCAAGTTGCCCAAGGTGCTCAAAAACAGACCTCTGATATTCACAATTCAAAAGCTTCAATTGATCAGCTTTCAAATGCAATAGAACAAATTGCCCTGGGCTCTCAAAAACAAGCAGCTCATGTAAGTGATACTGCAGAACTGATAAAAAATATGATCGGTAATTTAGACGAAGCTCGTATCTTTGTTAACAATATCAGCTTACAAGAAAAAGAGAATATCAAAAAAGCCAATTCAGGCCATGAAATAGTGACTCTGGTTGCCAGTAACATGAATGTTATAAATGAAGGAGTTGAAGAAGCTCTAAATAGTGTTAAGGTCTTAGGCGAAGGCTCTAAACAGATTGGGGAGATTGTTGAAGTTATTAAAGAAATAGCAGATCAAACTAATCTTTTAGCTCTAAATGCTGCTATTGAAGCTGCCAGAGCCGGAGAACATGGGAAAGGCTTTGCGGTTGTGGCCGAAGAAGTCCGTATCCTTGCAGAAAGGGTAAGATCATCAACAGCAGAAATAAGTGAAATCATAGATAAGCTTTTTTCGGCTATTGGTAGTACGGTTAAAGCTGTGGAGAACAATAAGGAACAAGTTAACCAAGGTAATACACTTGTAGAGGACGCGAAAAAATCGCTTGCTGAAATAGCTGGTTCTGCTACTGAATCCGGTTTAGCTTTAGAAAAGCTTGCTAATCTCAACGAAAAAATTAACACCAATAGCCAAGCTGTTGATGAAGCTATGGACAATATTATTGCTATTACTGAGGAAAACAGTGCCGCTTCCGAACAGATGACAGCCAATAGCGATGAAGTTGTCCGATCAATTGAATCGATAGCTGCTATAAGCGAAGAGAATGCAGCTAGTGCAGAGGAAGTAGCAGCTTCTTCTGAAGAACAGAGTGCTACTTTAGAAGAAGTTTCAAGCGCAGCTAATTCTCTTGAAACTATTGCCGATAATCTAAAAAAACTTGTCGGTACTTTTAAGACAAATTAATTGCAAAGCCTACCTGGCAAGACATCTTTAGAAGAACTTCTAATTAATTCATAGCTGGAGAAGTTATCATTTAGCTAATTAACTCTAAACAAAAAAAGAAAAACCGACAAAGACAGAAATGTCTTGCCGGTTTTTCTTATACCTAAAATTGAGTACTATACTAATACTACGAAGAAAAAGAGAAAAAATGGCCTGAAACTAAGGAGCTAGAATGAGTATGTAGTATAGATGAGATAAGACTTCATGGTTAAATAGTTAATAGAAAAGCAGTAGAGTTAGTCTAGCTTATTCTATTGGAAGAGCGACAATTCGTCTTTCGCCGTGAGGGTCTTGATAGCATGGTGCATAATGTGGATACGTCATAACCAGAGAGTCTATCAACACATCGTAATCCATTGCCAGATTTTCTACCAATACTTTGCTAGTAGCAAACATGGTATAGCCATCACCGTTGTCATGTAAGGTATAGTCGATGCCCGATAGCGTATGCCGTCTTCTGGGTCGAGTGACTTTCCACCTATCAGTACCTTTTGCACGCGGCGATCACCTTCGATACCTATAAACATCCCTTTTTCATCTCGTTTTACTGGCGAGGGAATGTTGGTGCGAAATTCAAAAGTTAGCCCTGAAACCTGTAAAAAGCCTCCGTTTTCTACAGGAAACATGCTTACGCTAAACTCGAGTGTATCCAGCAATTGCTGCCATTTAACCTGAATTATGTGTAGTTGATTGCTAAATGGGAAAACGCTGAGCACGTTGCTGTAAGCAATCTTCCCAGCCATCAGATCGGCTCTAATTCCACCGCCGTTTAGGAAGGCTACATCAATGCCTGTCGCAGTTCGAATTGCGTCTGCGCAAAGGTCCCAAGATTGGTTTTAGCAACCCTTACGAGCCTTGTTCTTGTTTCAGAGTCATTGGCGACAAGCTTGTCAATCACTGTCGCAACAGTTTGTTCTAGCTTTTGTTTAAATTCAGCTTGATAGCTTTTTATATTTTCAGTAACTTTTTTCGTCTTTCTTTTCATAATTCGCTACAAGCCGCGCGGAAATATTTCCCTTCTTATCAATCCAGCAAAGAATATGAAGAAAAAAATTGATGCAGAAAAGATACCTTTATATACGGAGTTATTCTGCTACCTGAGGCTTCGTGCCGGATTTCGCGCCTTATTCTTACTGATTGCCGATTGACGAGAATTGGTAATTTCACTAATTAGATGCAACTTACTTCTAATTTGGTAAAATGAAAAGCTGAACTGGTAAGGAGAAAAACCTTGCCGGTTTTTCTTAGGTTAAAAAGGATCCTAGGTATTTGAACGGATAACAAGGGTTATAATTTATCTCTATAAAGTTAAGCAAAAGGTTGTTAAAATCTTGACAAACTGTTTTTGATAGGCTAAGATAAAGATAGTTAAAAAATTAACAAAGTAAAAATATCTAATGGTCTGGAGGAATAGTTATGGCTGAAAAACAAATTGATTACCAAACCCATATTGATCAGTTGGTGAATAATGCGAAAAAGGCATCAACTCAGATGCTAAGTCTGACCCAAGATGATGTAGACCGTATAGTTAAAGCCATGGCGCTAGCCGGAGTTGATCATCATATGGAGTTAGCACGCATGGCGGTAAATGAAACTGGCATGGGTGTGTATGAAGATAAAGTAACTAAGAACCTCTTTGCTACTGAATATGTATATCATGATATTAAAAGAGAGAAGACCGTTGGAGTAATTGAAAATAATGATGAAGAAGGTTATGTGAAGATAGCTGAACCTGTAGGTATTATTGCCGGGGTAACACCTGTGACTAATCCAACCTCTACAACCATGTTTAAGGCCTTAATTGCACTAAAGACAAGGAATGTAATTATTTTTAGTTTTCATCCAAGGAGTATGAATTGCTCTATTAAAGCAGCTAGTATTATGAAAGAAGCAGCTATAAGGGCTGGAGCACCGGAAGGTTGTATTAATTGGATCGAATATCCATCGATAGAAGCAACTAACTATCTAATGCGCCATAAGGACGTAGCTTTAATATTGGCAACCGGAGGTTCGGGTATGGTTAGTGCTGCTTATTCCAGTGGTAAGCCGGCTTTAGGTGTTGGTCCAGGCAATGTGCCTGCATATATCGAAAGAACAGCCAATCTTTATCAAGCTGTAAATGATCTGATTCTCTCTAAAACATTTGATAATGGCATGATATGTGCCTCCGAACAAGCAGTGATTGTTGATAAAGAAGTAGCTGATAAAGTCAAGAAACTTTTCTCTGATAATGGTGGTTATTTTTTAAGCTCAGAGGAGATAAAAAAGGTTGAAGAGATTGCAATTGACAAGGAAAGAAAATCAATGAACCCTCTTGTAGTAGGGCAAGCAGCAAAAAAGATTGCTTCTTTGGCCCAAATTAAAGTACCAGAAGATACCCGCATACTACTAGCTGAGATAGATGGTGTAGGTCCGGAATATCCTCTTTCCAGAGAAAAACTCAGTCCGATTTTGGCTTTTTATACAGTAGCTGATTATGACCAAGGAATCAGACGTTGCGAAGATATGACCGAGTTTGGTGGTTTGGGACATTCTGCTGTAATTCACTCTAATGACGAAATGGTTATTCGCGAGTTTGGAACTCGAGTAAGGACAGGAAGACTTTTAGTAAACTGTCCATCGGCTCAGGGTGCCATTGGTGACATTTATACCAACAATAACCCTTCACTTACCTTGGGCTGCGGTTCTATGGGTAGAAATTCAACAACAGCCAATGTGAGTGTAGAAAATCTATTAAATGTAAAGAGATTGGATTTACGGAGGGTCAATATGATGTGGTTTAGAGTTCCCCCACGCATCTACTTTGAACCAGGTTCATTAGAATATCTATCGAAGATGCACTGGGCTAAGAAAGCAGTTATTGTTACAGATAAGACCATGCTTGATATTGGATATGTCAAAAAGGTAATTTACCAGCTGGAAAAAATCGGTGTTAGCTATGAGATCTTTAGTGAAGTAGAGCCGGATCCATCTGTAGAAACAGTGCAAAAGGGTGTATCCTTAATGCAGCGATTTCAGCCAGATACGATTATTGCTTTAGGCGGGGGCTCACCAATTGATGCTGCCAAGGGTATGTGGCTCTTTTACGAACACCCGGAGATCGATTTTGAAGCGCTTAGATTAAAATTTATGGATATTCGAAAGAGAACATTTACCTTTCCCGAATTAGGTAATAAAGCACAATTTGTTGCTATTCCTACAACTAGTGGTACCGGGAGTGAAGTTACGGCTTTTGCAGTTATCACCGATAAAAACAAAGGGATTAAATATCCACTGGCAGATTATCAACTAACACCAAATATAGCAATTATCGATCCTAATTTAGTCAAGACTGTTCCAGCTAGAGTTACTGCAGATACCGGAATGGATGTTCTAGTACATGCGATTGAAGCTTATGTATCAGTAATGGCTTCAGATTATACAGATGCTTTAGCTATTAAAGCTATTCAAATTGTTTTTGAGTATTTAGAAAGAAGCTATCGCTTTGGAGATAAAGATTTAAGGGCAAGAGAGAAAATGCATAATGCCAGTTGTTTAGCTGGTATGGCTTTTACCAATGCTTTTTTAGGCCTCAATCACAGTATGGCTCATATCTTAGGAGCTCGTTTCCATATCCCTCATGGCAGAGCCAATGCACTTTTACTACCCCATGTAATTCGCTATAACGCATCCAAACCATCAAAAAGAGTCGGTTATCCTAAATATGAATTTTACCAGGCACCAGAACGCTTTGCCGATATTGCTAAAGCTATTGGCCTTAAGTTTAGTACAAACGAGGAAGCAGTAAATAAACTGATTGCAGCAGTTATTGACTTAATGAAGCGTTTGGAGATGCCTATGTCGCTAAAAGAGGCAGGAATTGATAAGAAAGAATTCGAATCCTCTTTAGAGATGGTTGCCGATACTGCTTTTGCTGATCAATGTACAATCACTAACCCCAGATTACCTTTAGTCGAAGAAATTAAAGAAATATATAGACAGGCTTACAAAGGGGCTATTTAGCCCCTTTTTTTGATCATATTTTGTTTAAAAAGTGTTTTAAATTAAGAAACCCTTGGTTTTTTGATGACTGGCAATTAATTGAACTAGAAAATTCATTTGCAAGATCATGAGATCCATATAATTCTATTTTAGAGCAATAAATCATCAAGTAACTTCGAAATGCTCATGAGTATTGTTTTGTAGTAACAAGAAGAATGAGACAGCTTTAAAGAGAAACATAACCAGAACACTAGGCAACATTTTTTCACGATCTTATTTTAGTAAGCTGAATTATTTCTGATCTAATGTAGTATCGACCTGTTGACCATTCTTCAGAGTATTCTATTGGATAGGTACTCACTAGACGAAGGTAAGAATTCAAACATGCCAAAGGGGATGGCAATCTCTGTTACCCAAAACAAAATTGTTTAAAATATTTTTTGAACTAAGAGTTAGTAATAAAAGCAAGTGGATGTTTTTAAGAGTTTCAATTTACTTTCCGTAAAAGAAGGCTCAAAAAATGACGCTTTGACAGATAATGCCAAAATTATAAATTTTGAAAGCGAATTAGTTGCTATATGTAGCCCAAAATGGTGTCGGGACAAACGCAAAGGAGGTATTTTCGTTTATAATTAGAAATAATACCTTAGAGATCAATTTAAATAACGAGGGGGTTAAAAGAAAAAATGAAGAGGTTTCCAACTAGCCTTATTTTTGTTATGCTGATTTTAGTTCTGTCTTGTAGTGCTTTTGCAGAGATGACCCTCAAAGCTCCTTATGTAAAAAAAGCTCCTAAACTTGATGGCAAACTTGATGATGAAGCTTGGCAGATCGCAACTCAAAAAGGTGGTAAAGGTGAAATCGCCTTTTTCCTCAATGCTGCACCAATCAAAAAGGATAAGTCTGATGTATTTATTTGCTGGGATGATGATTATCTCTATATAGCATTTAAAAACTATCAAAAAGAGAACACTGTTGTAGTTAATGCAACAACTAATGGTTCTGATATTTGGAACACAGATGATGACAACGAGATTTTTCTCTCAACTATGTATCCTGGGGCTAGACCATTTCTCCAGGCTATTATAAGCCCAGAAGGTGTAAAGACAAGTTCTGGCTTTGGTTCAGTAGACGATTGGGAAGTCGAAGCTCTTATTTCGAAAGATTTTTGGGTAACAGAGATTGCTATTCCATTTGACATGTTAGGATTCTGGCCTGAGGTTAATGACGAGTGGGCAATTAACTTAACACGCCGTTATGCAAATGCCAAAGGTACTGACGAAGAATGGAGAACTTGGAGCAACCTTCCTGTTACCACATTCTTAGATCCAAATGTATTCAGTTTATTAGTCTTTGTTAAGTAAAACGAAAAAGTTAAGCTGGTGGTTTTTGTCACCAGCTTTTCGCTTGTCTGATATGTCTATGAGAAACTCTGTCAACTAACCAACGAGAAACCAAGCTTATGGTAAGAAGAGCAATAATTAAACCAAGATTTTATTGTTAATATCCAAAGTCGATTTTTAGCTAGCTTTTTTTAATAAATCACGAATTTCTTCTAATAATAATTCTTGTTTAGACGGAGCCGGAGGAGTTGAAGGAGTAGTCTCTTCTTCTTTTTTCATTGAGTTTATAGCCTTTACAACCATGAAGACTGAAAAAGCTATGATTAAAAAATCTAAAATAGTTTGAAGGAAAACACCATATTTAATAGATAAACCAGTGGTCGTCGCTGTTGCGGGAATAACAACTAACTGTAATTGGGTAAGATCAATTTTACCTGTTATTAAACTAAGTAGCGGCATAAAGATATCATTAACCAAGGAAGAAACTATTTTGCCAAAAGAACTACCAATAACTACACCTACTGCCATGTCTACCACATTTCCACGCATGGCGAACTTTTTAAATTCAGCTAATAACTTGCTCAAAAAAACCCCTCCTTCTTTATAGACTAATAATACCTCATTCTAAGGCAAACCAAACTAGTAAATATATGAAAACGTACCCCTAACCTCTAACCACTATATCAGCCGGGAGCAGAAGAACCATTAACGCAGACTTTTTAGAAATCTTCCCCGAAAGTAGTCTGCGAAGATGTCTTGGCCTATAACCAGCATAAGAAATAGCTATGAAAAAAGGTATTAATAGTTCCAAAAGTAAAATAGTTATTTGCTACTGTTTGAAAGATTATATTCTGCCTTTGAAAAAAGGCAGACCATACCTGCTAGTTATTTATGTTGGAGAAAGGGATTTTTCAGTCAGAGGGTGAAAGTGATATTAGAAATAAAATAAAGAGAAAAACTTATTAATAATACGACGATGAAGTGTTCATTTACAACGAATGGCTAGTAAAATCAAATATGCTTATATTACGGATATTATTTTTTTTAGCAGGATTATTTGTTTCAGTAGACAAATAATCTGATTAGAACATATGAGGGGGGTATTATCTTGAAGAATAAAATGTGGTTAGGAGTTCTATTAATTCTTTTGTTTTCTTTTTCTAGTGCAGCTGTTAAACTTGAAGTTTGGTGTATCGGTTGGGGCAATGAAATGGCGCAAGTTGCAGAGTCTATAGCCGCCAGAGAATTTACACCTAAAACCGGTATTGAAGTTGATATTGTCCCATTATCCTGGGGAGATGGCGATAAAGTATTTTTATCTATCATTTCTAACGATGCTCCCGAAATAATTACTGGTAGCGTTGTTGAACTTGGCATCAGAGGGTCACTTCTTGATCTCAAAAAGACCTTTGGTAAAGAGTTTGATGAACTTGAAGCTCAGCTTTTCCCGGCTATTACTAAGCAATTACATTTTTCTGGGACAAGATTTGGTGTTCCTCAGAACGTTAGTGTTATGAATGCTTGTTATCGAACCGATATACTTGCGGAAATGGGCTTTGAAATACCTAATCTTTGGACAGATGTGTATAAGCTCTTACCAAAGCTACAGGCTAAAGGGAAAGACGCTGGCTTTTGCTATGGCAGTCCAAGTTCGAATAGTATTTGGGGTGCTTATACTCTAATAACTCAGCATGGAGGCAACTTTTTTAAGCCAGATGGTTTTACATCCGCTATGGATTCACCTGAGTCCATCAGAGGTTTTAAAGAGTACATTGAACTATATACTAAGCACAATATGCCAAAAGCCAGTGCCGGTATGACCCAATTCAGAACAGGTGAATGGGTAATGTTTATTGAAGGCTATTGGACCTATAGTAGTCTTCTTATTGGTGCTCCTGAGATTAAGGGAAAATGGGAACCAGGTTTAATCCCTGGAATTAAAAGAGATAATGGTGTAATAAACCATGGTACATTTACAGGTGCTACCAGCTTTGGGATTCCCAAGACAACAAAAAACTATAAACAAGCCTGGGAGTTTATAAAATGGTTTTGTTCAGCACCAATTCAACAGAAGTATGTTGAAGAATTAATGGCAAAAGTGCCTGGTTCTCTCCAGGTTCCAACCTCCAAGGAGGCCTTATATAAAATTAAGGGATTGCCAGAAAACATTGCCAAAACAATCCATGCTCAAATAGATGAGTCTGTTGCAATTCCTTATGCACCTACTTCTGGTGTCTTATACAGATTCGTGGAATTTGCAGTTCAAGGTTGTATTCAACAGGACAAAAACCCTGAAGCTGAAGCAAGAAATGCTGCAGCTGAAATGAACAAAGAGATGTCTAGACGTAAGATAGAATATAAACGTTATTTAGATCAATTGGCTAAAGAAAAAGCTAAAAAATAGTTCTGGTGGTATAATTTCTATGCCAAAACTATAACAGATTACGGAAAGAAGAGATGGAAAATTAGCTTTGTAAAGCTTTTCCGTCTCTTTTTTATTTTCCAAGCAGGAGAGTTGAACCAGTAGGAAGAAAAATTCTCCAGGGAAACGATAAATTTTGAGAGGAGCTTAGCGATGTTAAAAATATCAAGGACATTATTAATTGTATTACTCATCTCCCTTTTCAGTGTTTCTATTATTGCCTCACCAGAGATGCAATTTATTGAAGGTAAATGGGTTAAAGACGGTGATTCGCTAATAGGACAGCTTGATAATGAAGAACTTGATTTTGCCTCAGCCTATTTTACAGAGCCTAAGGCTAGTTTTTCTTTGGAATTCGATTTTTGTATAGAAGAGATCTCAAGTTATAATCAGTGGTTAGGTGTTTCTTATAGAACTAATGAGGATAAATCAATTTCTCATATGTTGCGTATAAAACAAAAGACTGGTCTGCCAACCGGTATTACAGTTTCTTTTTTAAACGATGATAGATGGAGTTATCAGCAAAAAAATCAAGGAGAGGTTGTCCTAGAACCGGGGCAGATATACCACTTAAGACTAGCTGTGTCTAAAGACTACTGCCTTGTTTTTTTAGATAATGAACTAATGTTGGCCAATAAACTTCCTACCAATGTTGCTCGAGGTCTGGTAGGTATACACACCAGTGTTCCCAAAGTTAGGTTTGAAAATATAGTTTTAACAGATTACCCTCAAGATGAAATGATAGCTTTTGAACAGACTGCAGATTGGCAAGCTGGCAGACAAAGAGCAGCAGCTTTTCCAACAGTGCCGATAATTGTTGCACATAGAGGTAACTCTTCGGAAGCTCCAGAGAATACTCTGGCAGCAGTTCGTTCCGCTATAGTAGCCGGTGCTGATGCAGTAGAGGTCGATGTTTACTCTACTCTAGACGGTGAGCTTATTTTAAGCCATGATAACACTGTTGAGCGTTGTACAAACGGTAAGGGAGAGATTCGTTACAGTACTTCTGAATATTTGCGCTCTGTAGATGCTGGTTATTCAAAGCAGTTTGGTAAAAAATTTGCCGGTGAGAAGATGCCATTTTTAAGAGAGGTTTTGGAAGAGATTAAAGATAAGATCACCTTAGTCATAGAGATCAAACAGATTGGTATTGAAGAAAAAGTTCTTCAGCTGTTAAACGAAACCGGGACAAGAAACCAGGTTGTGATAATCGCTTTTGCACCGGAGATATTGGCGAAATTTCGTGATATCGCACCTGATATCCCAACGAGTGTGTTAACTTTCTCGCATAAAACCTTAGAGGAGATAATCGCTCTGGCCCAAAGGGCAAAAACGTTTTCTGTTGATCTCAATTTCGGTCTGTGTACCAAGGAAATTGTATCAGCTCTAGTTACTAAAGGTTACTCTGTTTGGGCATGGACAGTAGATGAACCAGCCACAATGAACAAGATGGTCCAAAATGGAATAAGTGTAATAACTACTAATGTGCCTAGAAAGGCTCTAGATACATTTAGACCCTTGAAATAACTGTAAGACGTAATCTTAAGGATATAAAACTAGATTTCTAATATACGATAAGCTTTAGCAAGGTTAGGTTATTGAATTAAGAAAGGTAATAAAAAAAAGGTGTCGAAAGATTTAAACAGCATAAAAGTTATTTAGGAAGAGAAGAGGTGAAAAGTGCACTTAACGTGCACAAAAGATGAAACGTTTAATAGCATTTTTTATGGTTTTATCTTTGCTTTCAGTATTGGCTTTTGCTGAAGATATCCGCTTTGTCAGAGAAGAACTTCCCAACAAACAGCTAGTTGGCCCAGATGGAATCTACATGATGTTAAGTCACTATAACCGCAATATTTCTCTAAAAAACATTGTTGGTTATGAACAAGAGCTTGCGGTCTATACATCTGAATTTAAAGATAAAATTAAAGTTTTCCCCGCAGGGTTTGTAAAAATCTTTGTTGTGAAAAATGATATCATTAAAGAAATTACCACCAAGGTACCTGATATTCCTGAAGATGGTTACCTCGTAGTTGGCCATGGAAGGGCGGCAATTGCTTTTATGGTCCAATTTGGGGTGGGAGATAAAGTAACAATCAGGGACTATACTCCTCAGATAAAAGATGGTAAATATATGAAGCTTATTTATATGCCAGATGGCTCAGAAGTTGAAATAAACGGGTGGAATAGAGGCCGTGGCCCGGACGAGGTTATAGTCTTTAACGCAGATTATGCTGATAAGACTTATTCCAATGAATGGGGTATTGAATTCGCAGTTGATGTTGATGAGGTCTGTGAAATAAGACCAATGGCCAAAAAAGAATCCCTTGAAATACCTAAAAAGGGTTTTGCAGTCTCAGGCCATGGTAATAAAGTAGAAATGGTAAAAAGGGTTATGGAAGGCGATTTGGTTGAATTAGGAGATTAATTAGGTCTTAAGGGCGGCTGGCTTTTCAGCAGCCCTTATCTTTTTATACCAAATGCAGTGTAAATATCAAGTGCAAGTTAAATAAATTAAGTAGGAATTAAGATAATCTAGTGGAGTTAATGGAAAGTAGATAAGGTTTTATTTTTATGCCAACTGATATATAACAGACAAATCCTAGCTTACCTAAAAAAAGCCTAGGGTAAAATATAAGTTATATCATGTTATATAAAACCCTATTTTGTTTCAAAATAAAATGGGGGTGTAAAGAAATGAGAAAAAGTATTCTTTTAGCAGTTTGCTTAACACTGGCTTTAATAAGTGTTGCTTTAGCAGCTCCGACCAACTTTGCGCTTAAGAAAGAGTATATTGTTAATCGTGAAGCTTCTCCAACTTACCCGGATAATTATAAGCTTATATACAGTAACGCTGCTAGGTATAGCAGTCCAGCTTTTGTAGGTTATCTTGGCGAAGATCCGATGATTTGGGTAGTTGATCTTATTGATGTTTACAAGATTGATAAGGTGCTAGCTAACTTCCTTAGCCAAAAAAAGATGGTTGTTTTTTGCCAAAGTTACTCTACCTTTCAATTTCAGTCGATGGCAAAAAGTGGAAGTTAATTGAGGCAAACACCTCAAAAAAGTCTCCAAAAAACAGCGACCAATCTTCTTTTAAATGAGCCTGGCTTTACTTTTGTATCTATAGGGGAGAACAATTGGAAAAACTACCACTTAAAACTTGATCTTAAACCACTTAGTTATGGAACAAAAGGTGTGTTACACTTGTTTTCGCTAGGAGTTTTTTTGGTCTAGCTACTCCTTAGATATTACAGCTGAGAAAACACAGCTAGTTCGTTATGATGGTATTTGGGATAAATACAGGGTCTTAGCTGAGGGAAGAGGTATTCAATCCGGCGAAGAAATAAGCATTACTCTTGAGGTATTGGAAGATCAAATCAAGGTATTTTATAATAGCGAGTTATGTTTAGAAGCTGAAAGCAATAAATATAAAACAGGTAAACTAGTCCTCTTCTCAGAAAACGTAGCCTTTAGAGCTTCAAAGGTCTATGTAGAAGGCACAATCGAAGAGGAGTATTCCTCCAGGGATCGCGGTTATATACCCCAAGGTGACCCTCAAGGTGGTAGGGTAGAGCATATGGTCTTAATTTATGGCAATGCAGGCACTAAATGGGATCTTATAAGTGCATATCCCTATGTCGGTTACCTTAGTCCGTTAGAAGAAAGTAATTTTCAGATTGAATTTACGGACTATCTCTTTGATAGTGTGATGTTTTTAGCATTAACAGCACCAAATGGCTATGCTTTTGATTCACCTAGCCGAGGTAAACCAGCTCTTAAAGAGCAATGGCAGTGGTATCTTGATTCGTTATTTACAGAAGGAAGACACCTAGCTGCTTTTGACGAAGCCATGGATAAAGTAAATAATCAGCTAGGCCAAGAGCGAAAATTAAAGATCTATATCATGATTCCCAATCCAATGCCCCAGATTAAAAGTTTTGGTGCAGTAGATAATACCAGCTCACTTAACTTTTCTCTTAAAGACTCCATAGCCAATAAAGAGCAACGTTATAAAGCTGTAAAATGGTATTTAGACCAATTCTTTGTCTGTTACGAAAAAGCTAATTATAAAAACATAGAATTAATTGGTTTTTACTGGTTACAAGAGATTGTAGATCGTAGCATTCCGGGGGAACTCGAGTTACTTAAAGATATTAACAGCTACCTTCACGCCAGAGAGTTAAAGTTTTCCTGGATACCTTACTTTAATGTTGACGGTCGCAGGGAGTATGAAAATTTAGGTTGTGATCTTTGCATTTACCAGCCAAACTATATGTTTGGTGCCGATATTCTCCCGACTAGATTGCTTGAAACTGCCAAAGGAGCGTATAAATACCGTTTAGGTGTAGAGATTGAAGCTGATATCAGTGTTCTTTCAACCTTAAAAGGCCGAGAAAAGCTGTATGATTATTTCAGAGCTGGGTTATCCTATGGTTTTATAACTGAGGCGACCTTAGCCTACTACCAGGATATTGAAGTATTTAGTTTGGCAGCCACAAGTTCTGCACCAGAAAAAAAAGCGGTTTATGATAATCTTTATAAGTTTAAAGGAACTTGGGAAGAATCACTTGAAGCCAGAAGATAGAGCTTAAAATATAATTAAGCGCTTAATTATAAAGCCCTTGCTATTTTGCGCAAGGGCTTTATTTTAGAATTTGTTATGGTGTTTTTATTAGAAAGCGGAAGTAAAAATGTTTCTAGAGAGGAATTAAATTACTACCAGGAAACTAGTAAGTAAGTTGAATCTTGAAGTACTATGGATGGAGGAGCGAAGATGAAAAATACAACTCAAGTTTGCTTTGATTATCTTTATCACCAGCACTTTAACAATTGCAGTAAATGAGCGCTAAAAGCAAAAATGACGGCTAAATTTGGTATGAAATCCAACGAGCGTTTTAAGCGAATCGGATACCTCAGCTTCAGTGAATGTTATTCTGCAAGCAATGTGTAAACTTTGGAAGCGCCGTATACCGAACGGTATGTACGGTGCTGTGGGAGGTCGGCTACTCAAATAAGGGGTAGCCTCCTACCCGATTAATTTAGCTTTTAGCTTATTGTTCCCGGTAAAGAATAAGCCCTGCTTCCGGTTCGCGGTAACCATCAAAAAGCTTTGCCTCAAGTTGTTCAAAAGAAAGATCCCAATTATTTGGATAAGCTATGATGTCACTGACAGAAAGGTTATAGATATGGTAGGTATGATTACGCAAAAAGGTATTATTTTTGATCACAGGACCGACCTCACCAAGTAGAATCTTAATGCCAACATCATTATTTTCAATAACATTTTCAGTAATAGTAGCGGGGGTGGAAGCAGTTGCGATTCCGTCGATATTATTTGTAAGCGAGCATTTGTTAATCTTACTTATTTGCCAGCCCCAAAGAGCGATAGCCGTTTGATTATTGAAAAGCATACAATTCTCCAATTGCATTTGCCCGCCTGAAGAGGTGACTCCAGCGGTAGCATCCTGAATAAAAGCATGTTCTATTTTTACGGTTCCTAAAGAGAAAATCCCTTGCCAAATACCTCGGGATGGCTCTAGGGCTTGAAAATAGATAGGATTATCTGATTTACCAAGAGCTTCAAGAGTACCATAGATGCTAATTTCAAGACCGTTAAAAAGATTATCAGCTGATAGAACGGGATTGTGAATATAATTAGCAACGATCTTTGTGCCCGGTAAAATTTTTAAGGTAATACCTTCCGGAACAACGATATCATCAGTTAGAAAAATAATGTCATCTGCTAATAGAGCCTCTGACCCCGAAGGACCCCATATACAGGTTTTAAGATCGACAATCCCTGCAAAATCAATGGTTAAAGACAAGTTGCTGGTTATTAAAACAAGAAGCGTTATAAAAGCTGTTCTTTTCAATCTTCCCATCTCCATATTAACTGTAGAGGTGTTGTACCGGTATAGAAACTGCGATTTTTGAGATTTTTCGGTAGTACTTCAGCCATGGTAAGAGAAAAGATTCCCTTTTTGGGGAGGGTAATTGTCAGTTCATGGCTACCGGTTGATACAGATATCGGTACTATATCGTTCGGTAGGGCATGTTTTCTTTTACCTTGATGAAGATAAATTGGCTTATCATCTAAAGAAATGCTAAGGTTGTTATCACTGCCCACCCACATTTCTAGATCTAAGTCTTCAGCTAAACTAAACCAAGTTCTAAGGATATACTTAGAAGCGTTACCCAAGACCCAAGGATTAATCAAGGTATCCATAAAAAGCAAAGGTTCGGAGAAAATTTGGTCATCTGCAGAAACTTCAAAGATTCTCACCCCCTGGCCAAAATGGCCACGTGGTGAATATTTTGGATCGGGCTTAATCCATTTGGAAGAGAGACTTTCTAAAGAATCGCCACATATGGTAGGATAAATAGAACCAAGGCCAAGATAATAAGCTAAAGCAATATGTTCAATATCGCGGGGGTTTAGCCCCATTAAAAGACAGGCTGCAGCATCAACAGCTACAGGGTCTTTTCCGGCAATGATTAGGTTGGCTTGTTTTTTAACGCCACGCCTGAAATTGGTCTTATCTTTTTCCATACCTACAATACCGTCGATGATAACAAAATCAGGCACTCTCACTTGGGTTAAATCCACAATCTCCTCATCAATGACAGGATAGGTGTGTCTAAGGCCACCCTGGTTTTTGGTATAGGGAAAACCTCGGTTTTTAGACCAGCCATAAACAGCTCCGGCTGCAAGCCCCACATTGTTTTTTATGCTTAGTGTCACTTGACAGGTTTCAATTATCTTTAAAACGGGAACCGATACATATAGATCACAGTCATGTACAAGACGATGAATATAATAAATGTCTTCCGAAAGCGGTTTTTTAGGTTTAACTTCAACTAAATCTTCAAGGGGAATATTAAGATCCACTATTTCAATATCGATTTTCGGATAGGATTTTTTTAGTTTTAAGACCATATTTCGGTAACCTGCAATCTCAAACCCATCAGAGGCTTTAGCCCCGGGAAAAGCTCCCCACTCATAACCTGCAGGGACCCAACCACCGGCACCTTCGCCGACAATAATTTTAAGGTTGGGATTTTTTTCATAAATATAGCTAGCGATATTTTCAACGACACGGTAATCGGTAATAACACCAGAGCCGCTTTCTAAAGGCTCTACGATATTAGGTTTTAATAGTACAGTTTTAATATCAGGAGTTAATAACTGGTCAAACCGGGCTAAGTCTAAAACATTATAGACCAATTTTTTTACTTCGGCATCGCAAAGAGTTTTGCTTGGATCAGCACCAGATTTGATAACAACAGACGGGTTAGCGCTAGCAGAGACGGGGTTTTTAATACTAGCGAGCGGATAATAAGGCAAGTCTACATAGGCTCCTATTGCTGAAAGCGAGAGCAACAAAATAAGCAATAGACTTAACATGATGTATCCTCCTTTATATGGCAAGCCAAATATTAAAAAGATAACCGGACATGACAGCAAATAGCAAAGAAACTAACAGATAAAAGAGGAAAAAGTACCATTTAAATGTTAAAAAGACTGCGCTTACATTTGGTAGGTTTGTGGCTGGTCCGGCAATAAAGAAAGCTAAAGCGGCACTTCTGTCCATACCTAGATCGATTAGAGAACTTACTATGGGAATGGTAGCTCCTCCACAGGTATAAAAAGGAACCCCTAAAAGTGCGGCCAAAGATATACTCCAAGGTTTATCGGCACCAAAAAGGCCGGCCACTGCTTCTGGTTTTAAAAAGACTCTGACTAAGCTCGCTAGCAATAAAGCTAATAAAAAAGCTTTGCTCATATAACGGGTCATAGCACAAACCGTAGGCCAGAAGGCCTTGGATTTTGGCATCTTTAGAGCTTGGTTTTTTCTAAGGACAGAGCGCTTAAAAAGCAATTCTGCCAAAAGACCGGCTAAAATACCGATTAAAATTGTGGCCACTAAACGTGCCAGAGCCATTTCAAGGCCTAGGCCTCTTAGAGTTAGAATAAAGATAGTGGGATTCATTAACGGAGTACTGATAACAAAAGCTGAAACAGCTCCGAGGGGAAAACCTAGGCTAAGAAGAGCTCCGGCAAAGGGTATTAAGGCATAGCTAGACAAAGGAGAGATTGCACCAAGCAATGAAGCGATAATTATACCGCTGATTTTGTTAAAGCAAAGAAGCTTTCCCAGCTTTTTAGGGGTAAGGTAGATGGCCAGTAGAGCACTAAACAAAATGCTTAAAAAGATATAGGGAAGATATTGCCAAAGCAATTGAAAAAAGACTAAAATAATTTTAAACCACTTATAGTCAGCGAGTTTATCTATATAGTAAGCTAGGTAATCTAAAAACGATGAATGGCTGACATACATCTTTAATCCCCCCCAAAAAAAGGATTAAAGATAGGTAACCAATATCCTTCTTTAAGGAGATTCAATAGCAAACTGAATAGTTTCATCCCAGTTGCCCTCACCATCGTGGAAGGTGAGATTAAGTAACTTTTGAGGGAGGACTGCAATATTTATTGTCCAGCCATGATCTGGCCAAAGGTGCATTGGCAGATCAAATACTTCCTCCCAGTTAACAGCACCATAACCACCGTGGATGCGCATTATTTTAGCTTTGTCTCCCACCTGACCCTGGTAGATAATAGTAAGTAGTAGATAAGCCTCGGGTTTGGCAGGATGAATCTTTATTTCCATAAATAAACACCTCCACAGATAGTGTTACCTAAAATAATTGTTATAGACATTTTGGCAGGAGTATGAGCTAGCAGATGAGAAACATTTCTTTGGAAGTAAAAAAGAGAAAGGCGGTTATGAGTAATTAAGACATATTTAAAAGATCTAACAGTAGGTCAAAAGATAGATGATATTTTTGTTGTGACTCAAAAGCAGATGGTTCCTTACAACAATAAACCCAATGAATACTATCTTAAGTTTATCCTGAAAGATGCTTCAGGCGAATTAGCCGGAAGGGTTTGGCAGGGTGTTTATTCATTGAATGACTTAATGGCTGATGGTTACCCTGTTAGAATAAAGGGTTCGGTAGTAGAGTTTAAAAGTGCTTTACAAATCAATGTTGATGATGTTTTACCTGTAAGCCCGGATGAAGTAGACGCCAAAGATTTTATTCCGGAAGGCCCCTATTCAAAGGCCGAGCTGGGAAAACGCTTGGATACTATAATAGAAACACTACCTAAAAGTCCGGGATTGAGTTTTTTAAGAAAAGTTTTTAATAATGAGAGAATCCGTACTAACTATCTCTTGTGGCCTGCAGCTACCTCAATTCATCATAGCTGGCTTGGTGGCTTGGCACAACACAGTCTGGAAGTAGCCGAGCAGTGTCAGTTTTTGGCCAAAACCTATAAACTTTCACTAGGCCTTGTCACCGTGGGAGCTCTTTTACACGATATTGGCAAATTAAAAGAGTATAGTTTTACTGGAGCAGCATTTACTCTTACCGATGAAGGTAGACTCAATGGGCATATGCAGCTAGGTATCGAAATGCTTTATCCTTATTTAGATGAACTACCGGTACTCGAGGCGGCTCAAATTAAACATATTATTCTTTCTCATCACGGTAAAAAAGAATGGGGTTCGCCTGTACTGCCACAAACTTTAGAGGCGTATGCTGTCCATTTAGCTGATTATACTTCAGCCAAGTTAGTCAGGGTACAAACTGTTTTAGAAGGAGTTACTTCCGGTTGGTCTGATTATGATAGATTCTTAGAAACCAGCATTTTTACGGGTGAAGCGAACCAGAAAGGTACTAACAGTCTTTTTGATGATCTCGAATAGAGGTGTAATTAATGAGAATAGCACTAAACACTCTTGTCTTAAAAAACTATTCTGCGCTCGAGGCTATTCAAGCAGCTAAACCCTTTGGAGCCATAGAAATAAACGGCAGACATCTCCCACCAGATACACCTCTGGATATAGCTCAAAGTATACTAAAAGACTTCGAGGTTATTGGTATTGGAGCCTATACCGGTGGTTTTACCACCGGAGATCATAAGCTAATCATAGCTGAACTGGAAAAATATGTGGCTATAGCTCAGGTGGTTAAAGCTAAAGGCATTAGAATTTATCCAGGTGCTCCAGGAAGCGCTCAGGCGACAAAAGAAGAATATAAAAGGGCTGTAATGGGTCTTAAAAAGGCAGCTCAAATTGCTGCCCCGATTAAGCTTTATTTTGAACTACATCATAATGATCTAGCCGATAGTGCTAAAAGTGCGGTAAGATTAATTAACGATATTGAGTTTGAGAATCTTGGTCTCATTTTAGATCCGGCCAATATGTATATTGCCAATCAAGATTATCTGGCAGAAGCTTTGCATACTTTAGGTTCTTATCTTAGCCTAGTGCATATGAAAGATATAAAAAGACTTGAAAAAGATGAACCAGGTGCTATTTGTATCGATGGGGTTTACTACTTACACAAACTTTTAGGTACTGGTGATCTACAATTAGAAGCTTTACTGACTAACCTCAAAGAGATTGGCTATCAAGGTTACCTATCTCTTGAATACCACGGTGAGGATGCGGATTTTAACACGGTTTTACGAGAAGCTGCTTGGCTTAGAGAAAGATTAAAGTAGTTAGGAATATTGCCTTAGAAGCCTTTAACCTAGCTTTTTAAGGAGTTTGTTTTTAGGTAAATGCTTAATGAAACTGCTATATTTTAGCAGGACAGCGGTTTCATTGCGAGAATAAAATAATGATGGCTAATAACAGGAGGTTGAAAAAAAGAGATGTCTAAAAAGATCAAAATCGGCGTAATAGGCGCCGGAGCAATTGCTGAGCATGCACATTTGAATGGTTATTCGTTAATACCAGAACTCTGCGAAATCAGAGCTATTTGTGATGTAAATAAAGCTCGTGCAGAAGAGATGGCAGCTAAATTTAAGATTCCCGAGGTATATACAGATCACAAAGAGATGCTTTTAAAAGCCGATATCGATGCAGTATCTGTCTGTACACCAAATAAATTCCATGCACCACAAACTATTGATGCCTGTAATGCCGGAAAGCATGTTCTGTGCGAAAAACCTATGGCTACAAGTATCAAAGAGTGCGAAGAGATGATTGAAGCTGCAGTAAGAAACAATATCCAATTGATGGTTGGTTTTACCCACAGATTCTATAACTACAATCAAAAGGCCAGAAAACTAATTCTAGAAGGCGTTATTGGCAAACCATTTATGATCAGAGTCCGTTTTGCCCATGAAGGTCCATATATTTCATGGCCTGCCAAAAGCAACTGGTTTTTTAATAAAGAAATGGCCGGTGGCGGTGCATTACTTGATATGGGTATTCATGCTCTCGATATTATGCGTTTTCTTGTAGGAGATATTAAAGATATATCTGCCAATATCAATACCTTGGTGCGTACCATTGAAGTCGAAGATAATGCTGTTTGTTCCGTTAATTTTGAAAATGGCGCTATGGGTTATCTGGAAGTTGGCTGGTCTTCCAAAGCCGGTGTTTTAGGTATTGAAGTCTATGGTGAAGACGGTTCTATGGTTATAGACTATTCAACACCTCTTAAGATCTATATTGATAAGAAAAAAGCTATCGGTGGTCCGGGTTGGGTTGAGCTTAAAGACTGTACCGGTGGTGGATGGGATGCCGAGATGAAAGCTTTTGTAGAGGCTCTTCTCAATAACGAGCCGGTACCTGTTAACGGTTTTGACGGCTTAAAAGGTGTTAAACTAGCCACAGCTGCCTACAAATCCAACGCAGAGGGAATCAAAGTTACCCTTTAAGATCTTAATTAAATTGGATTTAATAGGTATATAAAAAAGCCACTATATTAGAGGTATATCTAGCGGAGGGAAAAAAGGCCCTCCGCTAATTTTTTTAGTCTGTTCTATAGAAAAAAGAAGAAAATTTTTAGATGTGTCAATATCTAGGCCTAAGTTTACGGGAGTTAGTAAAAAGCTCAGTTTGTAGTCAGGCTATTTGTAAATACCAATAAGAAATGTACTAACTATCTCTTTTCAACTTGCTTAGTGAAGAAAGAATCGTTACTCTAGCTAGACAAACACAGGCAGAATAGAAAAAGGCTGCCTCATTCTACCCATGTTGCTAAGGAGTAAATTAAGGAGGGGGTAACTAACCCCCTCCTATTAATACATACCAAGTGCTAGGCTTTAACGTTCCGCTAGTGATATTTCATTTTGCGGGAGAACAGTTAGCAGCAAAGTAGATTGTGGACCAGCTTACATAGGAACCAGCCTGGTCATCATAGATACCATCCCAGTAACCTGCCGAACCTACAGACTGACCATCACCATTGGTATCTCCACCTCTAGAGTCATCGCTAAAGGCAGTAAAAACAACCGAGGGGTGGACTAAATTGGTTCCGTAGATTGTAAAAGAGGTATCTCTAACAAATTTAAGAATGGCACTACTACCTAAAGTGAGCTTACCGGTTTTCGCGATTTCTAAACCTGCTTCTATAACATATGGTACAGCTGTGTCAAGCCAATTTGTTTGTTCTTCTACGGTAAAACAGTCTTCTGCAACAAAAATACCATTTTTTGTATTGGTAATACTGCTATTTTTGGGATCAGAAAAGCGATTACCAAGTCCAGTTGTGACTAGATCATTTATAACTAAAGGTTTAATATTACCAAAGAAGGTGCAGGAGTTAATTTCAGTAGCCAGAGCTTTACTTGCATTTAGAGCGCCTACGTTGGCCCCATTTGAATAGGCGAAAGTGCAATTATTTAGTTTAGCATTGCTAAAGTAAAGGTTTAAGACCCCATCATAACTACCGTCGCTACCACCATACATAAAATAACAATAGCTAAATTCATTGGTAAGATTTGGAGATTGATAAAGAGTAATATTTCTCCAATTAGCAGCAGCAGGTGTAGTATTGCTTCCGTCTCCGTTTGTATCGCTGAGAATGTCATGCAGGAGTGAAGTGAAGTAAATAGGTTTATCGGCGGTACCATTGGCTTTCAGAGAGCCTCTTACATTAATATCGACATTTTGACCAAATTTACATACTACTCCGGGAGATAACGTAAGAGTAGCATTTTGGTCAATTACAAAGCTGTTCATAAATACAAAGGGAACTTCGGTTTCTGCCCAGGAAATGGCTGTACTTATGGGACTGTAAGTAATAAAGTAGACACCGTTTTGAGTATTTTTTTCGGTTGTTTTTTCCGGGTTGTGGAAAGTGTTGGAGTCATCAATGTTAATATTTGCCCCTATGGTAAGAGGTTTAATGTTATTGTGGAAAACTGTGTTTCTAACAAAAGAACCATCTAAAGCAGATCCAAGGTCTAGAGCAGATGTGGAACTGCTGTTGTTATAGGCAAAGAGGCAGTTATTTATTTCTGCTTTAGCTTGATAAGCTCCCAGAGCGGCATCATAGGAAGAAGTATTACCGGCATATAGGAAATGACAGTAATTAAAGGTAGAAAGTCTTGCTTCATCTAGTTCAATACCTACCCAATCTCCGGCACGAGGGGTTGAATTTGCACCATCTTTGTTAGTATCTCCACCGTGGTAATCATCACGCGAAGAGGTAAAGAAAATAGGTTTATCGGAGGTGCCATTGGCAGTTATAGAACCAGCTAAATCAACAAAAAGCTTGGCACCTTCTTTGAACTTAACAATGGCACCGGCTTCAATTGTTAAGGTGGAACTTAAGTTTATACTGTTTAACAAATAGATTTTATTAGCTTCAAAGGTAGTTGGAGTAGTGATGTTCTGCTCAACAGCAATATAGCCTGGGTCGGCTGTAACGTTTATATTCCAAGTATATTTTGTTGTAGCTTTACCATCATTAATTGATACAATAACTTGAGCAGTTCCGGCAGTTGCTGGAGCAGTCCAGGTTACGGAGGTGCCGGATTGACTGCTTAAAGCTCCTTTCGTGGCACTCCAAGCATAATTGATACGGTCAGTATCAGGATCACTTGCGGTTACGGAAAGAACAACTGATTTACCAACTTGAACAGAAACCGGACTATCAGGTGAGGTACTGGTAATAACAGGTGCTGAGTTAGGTTTGGGTTTGGGAAGACACCCAAAAAGTGCAAATACTATCACTAAAAAGAACACTAACTTACTAAACCTTTTCATACTAACCCTCCATTTGATTAAAATAATGATACTGCTCTCTCCAAAAATATTATTACATAATATTCACAAAATTGTAAAGCATATATAAATTAGAATGGGAGCAAAGAATTATAAAACATATGAATCTAAGATACAATGTAAAATGTGAAATGATTCTAATAGAAAAGACAACTCATTTTAATACTATTCACTTAATTTGCTAGACTAGCTATAAGATACTATGAAGAGGGTTGTCTTAATATGACTGCCAATGTCCACTTAGAAAGTGGCGTTTAGAGAGAAAACAGAGCAGAAAAAGAGAAGCTCTTGATGGCTTCTCTTTTTTTGTTACTAGTCGTTTTTCACGTGACTAATATTTTTGCTGAAACCAATTTCAGGTACATTTACAAAAAGGCTTTGCTGAATATGGACAATTTGTTTTTTTAGGTATTGATTTTGGGAATTATAAAGCTAAATTGTACGCCACCTGCAATATTTTTAACTTCTATTTTGCCGCCATGAGCTTCTATATAAGCTTTGGCAATGGATAATCCTAAACCAGAGCCACTTTTATCTCTAGTTCTAGCAGGATCTGTTTTGTAAAAACGATTAAATAAATGCTCCAAATCTGCTGCTGGTATATGTGGACCGGAATTAGTGATTGTAAACAAAACATCATTATCTTTTTCGGTTACAATGAGAGAAATACGACCGTTATTGGCATAACGAAAAGCGTTAGAGATTATGTTAATCAGTATTTGTCTTAACCTGTTTTTATCAACTATTAAATCAAGATCCGGATATATAAAATCCAGTTTGATATTTTCTAATTCAGCTTCGGCTTCGAAGTTTAGACGTAGATCAGATAAGAGTTCGCTTAGATTTTCTAAAGTTAAATTCAATTTAAGTTCCCCGGCTTCTGCCAAGCCAATTTCCTGGAGTTCACGTACTAAAGAGGTAAGCCTGATTATTTCATCATTAAGCGAAGCGATTCGCAAAGGAGTTGGTTTTATAGCACCTAACTGCATACCCTCAAGATTACCGCGAAGTATAGCCAGAGGAGTTCGCAGTTCATGGGCAACATCATTAAAAAGGTTTTGTCTGGCTCTTTCATTAGCAGCTAATTTTTGTACCATCTTATTAAAAGCTTCGGCTAGTTGAGCTAGTTCATCGTTGCCATTAACCGGCACCAGAGAATTAAAATTTCCTTTAATGAGGTCTGTGGTAGCAGTGTTTAAGGCTTGGATACGCTTGATTAGATCATAAGAAAGTAAAAGACCAATACTAAGGGCAATAAGAGAGGCAAAGATACCACTAATCCAGGAGACTCTTTTTAGAGAGGCATTAAATGATTCTCTAAGTGAAGCTATTTTACTTAAAGCCGGTGTTTCAATACTTAGATAGCCAATAATATTAGAATTTACAGTAATAGGGGTAGCTTCTAGTAGCTCTTCTTTGGTAAACATGGTTTTGGTATTATCAGAATCATAATAAACAGTACCCAGATTATCGGCAACTATTATTCTTTCTTGGTTAAACTGAGCTCCATGACTCATCATACCTCGACCACCTCTAAATCCTAGTGGTTTGAGGTATAAAACAAAATCCCAGCCAAGGTTCTGATAGCTTTCAGCAGCCCAGAGAGCGAGAGCTTCTTCACGAGCACCTTTTTCTTGTCTTAAATAGGAATTGAAACTTTTTAGAGTCAGATATGAGGCTATGGTTCCATATAAGATGGTAGTTAAAAGAGAGATACTTAAAACAACCGCCAATATTTTTACAGCCAGTTTGCTTTTCATGGAGTATCACCTGTGAATTTATAGCCCACACCAAAAACGGTTTGAATGTATTGATGCTCATCCTGACTTAGCTTTTTTCTAAGGTTACTTATATGAGTATCGATAGAGCGTTCATACCCTTCGTAAGAATCACCTAAGACAGCTTCGACCAATTGGAGTCTGGTGAATACTCTGCCGGGAGATGAAGCCAGAAGGCGAAGGATTTTAAACTCTGAAGGCGTTAGAGGTATTTCACTGCCATTTTTAAGGGCTCTGAAATTATCAGGCTCAATCACAAGATCAAGTACCGGCCATTGAGTCTGGGTTTTAGCTTTTTCCAAGCGCCTAAGTACCACTCTTATTCTTGCCGATAACTCTCTTAAGCTAAAGGGTTTGGTTAAATAGTCATCGGCCCCGAGTTCCAGACCAAGAATTTTATCTAGTTCACTTGTTTTGGCGGTTAGAAAAATAACAGGCACCTCACTTTTTTTATGAAGGTGCTTAATAACCTCAATTCCGGAGATGTCTGGAAGCATCCAGTCAAGAACAATTAGATCAAACGGTTCACTTTCCCAAAGCTTGATTCCTTCGCTACCTGTTTTAGCTGTTTTAACTGTAAAACCCTCAATTGTTAAAAACTCAGCAATTAAAGAAAGCAGTTTTTCTTCGTCATCAATTACTAGTAGACGAGTCATCCTTCCACCTCCTTAGAGCTCATTATCCTTGATTTAAGTATCTCCTCTAGGCGGTAAAATTTTGCGTATATTAGATTAGGCTTACCTTTTCTGTCTTTGAAAGGTTAGATAGAAGCGGCAGAAAAAACTTGGTTTTCTACCGCTTCTTTTGTGCGCCCGACATGGGTAATAACTTGGTGGCGAAAGTCCACTACACGTTTGGCAGTAGGAAACGTTAGCCAAAGGAAGGGTGTTCGTCGCGAGGCGAAATCTGTAGGAAGCAAGAGGCAAAGTCCCGAACCGATGTACAGAAACCGCATATAAGGCTGATTTAGAACGGACGAGCTTACAATACAAAGCGAAGTCCAATACTACCCTAACTCTATACAGTAAATGCGGCGGTTACATGGGATGAAGGTTATTGCACCTTCCTCGGGGAGGTCTGTAGGGTATGTTATGCAAGGTGATGAACTATTCGCCTCTTAGCAACCTCTACCGATAAGCAGAGATGAACGTGCAGAAGTCAGTTCAAGTTGTAGTACCGTAGAAGTTACTGAAAGCTAATCGAGAAAAGGACTCGATGGTTACAGCGAATTAGTCGTAGTTTACTGAAGAAACGAAAATAGCAGTTGCTCGAAAGAGGTTATTTGTCTGAAAGGAGGTTGGAAAACGAGGATAGACGACAAGAACACTTAGTGACCAAGGATAGACTATGCAAGACATACGCCAGATTTACTGAAACTGAACCGCTGTGAGCGTGTTTTGCATACTCGGTGGTGTGGGAGGACGGGAGTTAGTTATGGTTAGTCACCCCCTCCTACCCGATTTCATCTAGAACCTTCTACCTTGTCCATTTCTACTCATTCTTTTAATTCCACTTGTCCCACAACCAAGACATTGACCTCCAAATTCAGTCTTGCTCCAGTTGCGACCAAGATTCTCTTCTATTATTACCAGGTGGGCATCTCTTTCACGAGCAGTCATTTGGTCATCTTTAACTAATTGATCCAGCTTAGCTTTTCTGTCATTAAGGATTTCAGCTCTTAAGTCTGTTTCCTTGATGTTCTTATTCTGTAAAAATTCTGCGAAAGTTTTACCAGATTGTCTCCAGGTGTAGTATTCTTCCAAAGAAATCCCTTTTTCTACGAGGTAATCTATGGGGCGTTTAAATGTAGTTTTAGCAGTTGGAGTGGTTTTAGGCGTACCATAGCGGGCAAATGCGGTTCCTACTAGAACAAAGACCAATAAAACAGCAACAAACCAGAACTTTTTCATTAATAAAGACCTCCTTTGATTAGAAAGAGTAGCTCTCTTTCATTTACTTGATTGTACTAAGTTGTTTTTAAGGAGGTTTGAGGAAGATCTTTAGAAATTGTCAAGATTTAAGGTGCAGGAGTAGGATGACAAAAGCAGAAATGGAAATTGTGGTGATTTAGATGATTGATAATAATCTAGCTGTATTTTCGGAAGGAGAAGAATGTTCTAACGCCTGGGGATCTTTTTGGGTTTTTACATATCAAGCTAGTGTTTTAATACCTAAACTACATAGTTTTCAAGATTTTTATTTTCATCTTCAGGCAATAAATGGTATTGGCCTAGTTCGAGAAAAAGCTCTTCACAAAAAAGGTATTAGATCACTTCTTGAATTGGAAAACACCCCTTTTAATGAAGATGGCAATCTTGTTCGGGTAGGTTTAGAAGCCAAAGATTGGCCGTTTATTTATAACCGTTTTCCTCGGTTTATGGTTTTAGCTGCTCTGCCAAGAGAGAGAATTGCGGTCTTAGATATTGAGACCTCAGGGTTCGGGTTTGCTATGCCGATCTTTTTAGTAGGGATTATGACTCTAACACCGCTACCTCAGATTAAATTGTTTTTAGCTAGACATCCTGCAGAAGAGGCAGCTATGTTATACGCTGTAAGCTTAGAACTAGAAAAGAAAGAAGCGGTTATAACTTATAATGGTGCTTCTTTTGATCTACCTGTCTTAAAAAGAAGAGCAGCCAGATGGGAACTCCCTTTTCAAAAACCACTCAATCTAGATCTTTTACCAGTAGTAAGAAAAATACTTGGCAAAGAGGTACCCGATTGTCGCTTAAAAACTATTGAAAAAATAGTTTTAGACTATGAAAGACATCTTGATCCAGCTTCTAGTGAAATTCCTTTAATTTACCAAAAGTTTCTGCTAAAGCAAGAACCTAAGCTTTTAGAGGAAGTCATTAACCACAATGCCAGAGATTTAGAGAGTTTGATTTTGATCTGGAACTATCTAGATGAACGCGAAAATAATTATTAATGCCTCTTTTAATGTCTCTTAACTTAAGAGACATTATATTTGGCGGTTAGATTATTAATAGCTAAGGTGTTTATCGATCTTGGTAGCTATTACCCATTTGGTTGGGGTAGTTTATAAAAAGGGGTGAGTCGGTTTAGGCTAAGAGTTATATCCTGGCTTAAACAAAAATTATGAGCGATCATTATTATTCCAAAGAACCAACTAGCAAGAGCGAACCAAAATTAATAGAGATAGAAGTTTTAGGTCAAGTCTACAGGTTGTATAGCGATAGAGGAGTCTTTTCTAAAAGTAGTTTGGATAAGGGAAGTAAATTGCTTATTGAGACGATGCCTATAAGGCCTACGGATAGAATTTTAGATTGGGGTACAGGTTATGGCATTATTGGTTTGGTGGCAGCTAACCTTGCCAAGCAAGGGCAGGTCGAGATGATCGATATTAATGAAAGAGCAGTCAATTTAGCTTTGCAAAATATTAACCTAAATGGCATTAATAATGCTTTCGCCTACTCAAGTGAAGGTTTTAATGCTGTTAAGGGAAGCTTTGATCTGATTGTCTCCAACCCGCCTTTTCGAGCTGGCAAAGCTATTGTTCACGAACTGGTAGATAAAGCGCCCAACTATCTAGTCGAAGGTGGAGGTTTGTGTTTAGTGGTGCAAAAAAAACAAGGCGCTGAAAGTTTAACTAAAAAGATGGCTGAAGTATTTAATAATGTGGATATCCTTGCTCGCTCTGGCGGCTATAGAGTTCTTTTTTCAAAAAAGGGAACTTTCTAGTCCTAGATAAAGCCCCTATTTGCATATTAATTGGCGGAGGGGGTTAAAATGCGAAGAAAAACATTGCGCTTTGGGATAGCACTTTTTGTTATTGCACTAAGATACTTAAACCCCAATTATCCGCTTGAGACGCTACCGGTTAATCAAGTCTCCGGCAAGATAATCATTATCGATCCAGGCCATGGAGGAATTGATCCGGGCTGTTCTAGTAAAGGCGGAGTAAGAGAAAAAGATTTGGTTTTAGAGATTTCAAAAAAACTAGCCCAAAAATTAAACAGTTTAGCTATTTACACTGTTTTTACCAGAGAATCTGACACTGATTTGGCCAAAGACATTAAAGGCCCACTCATAAGGAGAAAAAGAGAAGATCTTAATAGAAGGGCACAGCTAGCAAAAACACATAAGGCGGATCTACTAATATCAATCCATGCTAACAGTTTTCCAGAGAGCAGATGGTCGGGTGCTCAAACCTTTTATTCATCAGAATGTGGCCGGAGTAGATTGTTAGCCGAAGCTATCCAAAATAATTTAGTTCTCGCTCTTGGTCCGAATAAGCGCAAAGCCAAACCTGGGGATTTTCGAATTTTAAGGGAGAGTAAAGTCCCTAGTGCCATGGTTGAAGTTGGTTTTTTATCTAATCCCAAAGAAGCAACCCTACTACAGGATGATAATTATCAGGAAAAGTTAGCTCAAGCAATTGCCAAGGGCATTGTGGATTATTTCAAAACTGGCGGTGCGGCATCTGTTAGTGCCAAACCACTGCAGCCAGAGGTTTTTTTAAGGCCATCACTACAAGAAAAAGAAGTACTTTTATTTTATGCCTCACTGGAAAACAATGGTTTACTCGGCTACGAAAAACGCACTATTTCTGCGTCTAATCCGGATAATGTTTTAAAAGAACTACAAGCTAAACCCCAAAATCAAAACTCGTTACGAGAGCTTCTAGAAGACTCGGTATCGCTTAACTTTTTAGGGAAAACAAACACCAGAGTTTATGTCAGTGTAGATATAAGTGATCTTAACCTAGCAGGTCACTTGGAAGAACTAGCAGTTTATTCAATAGTCAATACCTTAACCATGCTTCCTGGGATTGACGAGGTAGCTATTGAAGTTCTCGGAGGAAGTGGGGAGTTTGATTGGAGCCAACCACTTAAATTTAATTCTTTTCTGCTCAAAGACAGTCCCAATTAAGATGAATTCTAAAGATGCTGGGAGGAAAAAATGCCAACCTGGCATCTTTTTTTATTGTAAAAGAAAAAAATCACCTGCATAGATCGTCTATATTCGTAAATAAACAGCTATAAATCCTGGATTCCCTTAATCTCATAACGAGGAGTTAACCAAATATCACTTAAACTATTGAAAAAACAGAGTTATTTCCATATTTTTCTTGCGTCTCACATCGTTATGTGTTATAATATACATAACGAGGAGGCGCAAACGAATGGCAGCCATTGTGTATCAAAAAGACAAGCGGTCAGGGATTACTTACGCTTATGAATCATTTTCCTACTGGGATAAAAACAAGCAGCAATCTCGAGCAAAAAGGACACTTATCGGGCGGGTGGATAATGAAACAGGAGAGATCGTCCCAACAGACGGTAGAGGTAGAAAAAAGAACAAAGTACCCACAGCGGCAAAAAGGGGTCCTGTCGCATCTATTCAAACCGCAAGATCCTTTTATGGAGCAACTTATCTGCTAGATGCTATCGGTGAAAAACTAGGTATTACTGAGGACTTAAAACAGTGTTTCCCAGGTAATTATCAACAGATCCTTTCGATTGTGTATTACTTAATCCTGGAGGATAAAAATCCCCTCTACCGTTTCGAAAAATGGAGTGGTTTGCATAAGCATCCTTACGGTAAGGATATTCCTTCACAACGAAGTAGCGAAATCTTCGGTTCAATCACGGAAGAAGCAATGAAAAAGTTTTTCCATTTGCAAGGTAAACGGCGGATGGAGAAAGAGTTCTGGGCATATGACATTACTTCCATTTCCAGCTATTCTGAGCACCTACGCCAAGTACAATACGGCCTAAATAAAGAAAGCGATCACCTTCCCCAACTTAACCTAGCATTGGTATTTGGGGAAAAATCTAACCTTCCGTTTTATTATCGTAAACTGGCTGGAAACATCCCTGATTGCAAGACTATCAAGAACTTACTTGCTGAGTTGGATATCCTTGGCTTTTCCAAAGTAAAACTGGTTATGGACAGAGGTTTCTACAGCGAAGATAATATCAATGCTTTCTTTAATGAACACTTGAAATTTCTTATTTCTGTAAGGATGTCTCTAGCTTTTATAAGGAAAGAACTAGATCCCATCTATGATAAGTTTCGTTCCTATGAGTACTATAGTGAAAAATATGAGCTGTATTGCCATACCGTACAGACAGAATGGATTAGTACTAAATACCGTCTTTATAAAGGAGACACCCTGTCGAAACCGAGACGTATCTATATCCACTATTACTACAACATTGACAAAGCTGCCGAAGACGAAAAAGCTTTTGACAAAAAATTGATCGCAGCTCGACATGAACTGGAGTCAGACAAACGGGTTCCGGAACACGAGAATTTTTATAAAAAGTACTTCGAAACGAAAACAACTCCTAAACGTGGGTTGAAGGTCACCATCAACGAAGAGGCTGTCACCAAAGCAAAACGGTATTATGGATTTTTTGCACTCTTGACTAATGAAAAGATGGATGCCATTTCCGCCCTGGAGCTCTACCGTAATAGGGATGTGTGTGAAAAAGCATTTGGTAATCTCAAGGAACGATTAAATATGCGACGCACATTGGTTTCGTCAGAACAAAGCCTTGATGGTAAATTATTTGTGGAATTTGTGGCTCTCATCTATCTTTCTTACATCAAAAAGCAGATGCAAGAAGCAGATTTGTTCAAAGAGTACACTATGCATAGTGCTCTTGATAAACTTGACGTTATTGAATGCTTTGAAGAACCTGGACAGAAACTACGTGTGGGGGAGATCCTCGATAAACAGAAAGATATTTATATAAGCTTAGGTGTTACGCCACCTTCCTCGTTATGAGTAAGCGGGAATGCAGGATAAATTGCGAAAATTGCAGGACTTTAGGACAGAATAGTGGAACTAATCTTGAGGGAAATCACACCGGAAGCTTATCACCAGATAAAATGGGGAAAAACGCAAAAGGAAAAGTCCAAAACTACGCTTTACGTAATGAATAGTCTGTGGTAAAATGGTTATCGTAAGAAGGCAGGTGAGCAGCCATGGATGAACTGGACAGGAAAATAGTAGCTATTCTGCAGGAAGATGGCCGTACTCCATATACAACGATTGCAGAATCTTTAGGAGTCGCAGAAGGAACTATACGTAAAAGAGTAGCTCGTTTAATAGACGAAGGAATCATGCGCATAGTTGGCATAGTGGACCCTAAAATGGTTGCCCAAAGTACAATTGCGATAGTAGGCATCCATACTGAAGGTGAACCGGTTAATAATATTGTCGCCAAACTAGCTGAACTTGAAGAAGTGCGCTATATAGGTGTATGTGCCGGTACTTATGATCTAATAGTGGAGATTGTTGTGGGTTCAAATGAGCAATTATTTGACATTTTAACCCATAAAGTACGTCTAATTCCTGGGATTGCAAACAGTGACACCTCACTGGTCATGAAAGTTTATAAAGAGCGTTATAATTGGAGAGGTATTTAAGGAGGTACTTTGATGAAGAAGCTTCAATGGGTGATTTCCCTCATTTTTATGCTGGCCTACCTTTGTGTAGCTGTAAACATTGGGGTTATTCAAATCGTTGAGCATCCGGCTTTAGATGCTGCCAGAAATGGTTTTATGGATGAATTGAAAGCTCAGCAAATCGATGCAAAATACAGCTACCAAAATGCTCAAGGCGATATGAGCACTTTACAGACCATTGCCGGTAAATTAGCTGCAGATAAAGTGGACCTTATTCTGGCTATAGCCACTCCTTCTGCCCAAGCTGCAGCCAAGGCTACATCAACAATACCAATCTTAATTACAGCTGTTACAGATCCAAAGGTAGCAGGATTAATTAAAGATTTTGATAAACCAGGTACTAATGTTACAGGTACCTCAGATATGAATCCGGTTGAGAAACAGTTGGAATTGATTAAATTATTTCAACCCAAAGCAAGCAGAGTAGGCATCATTTATAATGCCGGTGAAGCTAACTCGGTGGTACAAGTGGAGTTAGCCAAAAAAGCAGCTGCAGCCATGGGTTTAAAGCTTGTTTTAGTTACTGTAACTGAAACCAGTGGTGTCTATCAAGCGGCTCAATCCCTACAAGGCAGAGTAGATGCAGTATATGTACCAACCGATAATACGGTTGTGGCTGCTTTGGAGTCTGTTATTGCTTTTTGTGAAAGAAATAGAATCCCCCTTATAGCAGGCGAAAGTGAGTCGGTCACAAGAGGTGCTATAGCTACAATAGGCTTAGATTATTATCTGTTAGGCCGCCAAACAGGTACGATGGCGATACGCATCTTACAGGGGGCAAAACCAGAACAAACCCCAATAGAATTTCAAAAAGAAAATTCTCTTGTTATTAATCAGTCAGCAGCTAAACGGATGGGTGTAGCCATTCCTAAAGAGCTTCTGAAAGACGCTGTAATTGTAGAATAAACATATACACGCGGAATTAACCCGCGTGTATATCCATCCTAAAAGTACTTTTATATGCTTTGAATGGGAGGTGAGCAGCTGCTAGTTAGCAGTCTGTGATACTATGTTAGGCATTTGGGCAACCCCTCTTGAGCAGGGATTAGCATATGCAATCTTGGTTTTAGGAGTCTATCTTACCTTTCGCATTCTCGATTATCCGGATTTAACTGTAGACGGTAGTTTCCCTTTAGGTGCAGCCATTGCGGCAACTTTAATAACTAAAGGAATTCATCCCCTTTTAGCAACTTGTGGCGGCTTTTTAGGGGGAGCTTTAGCCGGAACAGTTACAGGTTTTCTTAATACCAAATTAAAGATATCTGGCTTGTTAGCTGGAATTCTAACCATGACCGGCCTTTACTCGGTTAATCTAAGAGTGATGGGTGGACGATCTAATTTACCTTTGCTTAGGGAGAAGACACTGGTTACTTTGTCTCAAGATACCCTGGGGTTTAACTGGGGTGCAATTGTTTTATTTGCTGTGACTGTCTTTATTATTAAAATTATCCTGGATTATTTTTTGCATACCGAAATCGGTCTTGGACTTAGAGCTTGTGGCGATAATGAAAAGATGATCAGAGCCCTGGGTGTAGACACTGATCTTTATAAGATAGTAGGGCTGGCTTTATCTAACGGGCTAGTAGGTATGGCCGGAAGCATGATAGCCCAGTACCAAGCTTTTGCCGATGTTGGCATGGGTATAGGTACCGTAGTAGCAGGGCTCGCCTCGGTGATTCTTGGTGAGGCCATAATTAAACCCAAGACAATTCTTAGGGCAACACTGTCGGCTGTTTTGGGTTCAATCCTTTATCGCTTTACAATTGCTATAGCACTAAGAGCTGGCTTTGCAGCTACTGATTTGCGTCTTGTAACTGCTGTCTTAGTTGTGATAGCCCTTTCGGCACCTAAATTGAAAGAAATTGGTCTTTTTAAAAAAAGAAGTGAAGCCAAAAAAGCAGCCAAAACTAACCCAGCTATAATAGCTCGCAGTGCAACTGCTTTGATTGGAAGTGAAAAACATGCTAGTGATTGAGAACTTAAACAAGACTTTTGAACTCGGTGGGGGTACTTTTAAAAGAGCTATTAGCGATTTAAATCTAATAGCCCCCGAGGGCGATTTTATCACTATGGTTGGTTCCAACGGAGCGGGAAAATCTACCCTGTTAAATCTCATTGCAGGTGTTTATCCTGCTGATAGCGGCAGTATTAAGATAAATGGAACAGATATTTCGACCTTTCCTGAACATAAAAGAGCTAAATTTATCGGGCGTGTATTTCAGGATCCTATGATGGGTACAGCTGGAACTATGACTATTGAGGAAAACCTCGCTATGGCTATAAAAAGAGGTGAAAGACGTGGTTTTAGCTTAGGTGTAAAGGGCAAAAGAACAGAATTTCGCCACATCTTAAAAGAACTGGATTTAGATTTAGATGAGCGTTTAAAAGACCAGGTAAAACTGTTATCGGGAGGCCAAAGACAGGCTCTAACTTTGATGATGGCAACCCTAACTACACCCAAACTATTACTTTTAGACGAGCATACAGCAGCTCTGGATCCAAAGACTGCAGCTAGAATTATTACTCTTACCAACAATATTGTGGCCGAAAATCAGCTAACAGTCTTAATGGTAACTCATAATCTCAAGCAAGCTTTAGAGGTTGGTAATCGCACCATAATGATGCATGATGGAGAGATTGTTTTAGATCTTAAAGGGAGAGAAAGAGAACAAACTAGTGTCGAGCGTCTCTTAGAGGCTTTCAGCCGAGTTAAAAAGGAAAGGTTTCTTGATGATCGAGCGCTCTTAGCTTAAAAAGTTAAGAGCCTTTTATTGTGTGCCTGACATAGGCAATAAGTTGGTGGCGAAAGTCCACTGCACGCTTGGTAGTAGGAAGCGTTAGCCAAAAGCAAGGGTGTCCGTCGCGAGGCAGAATCTGGAGGAAGCTAGAAGCAAAGTCCCGAACCGGCGTACCGAAACCGCATAAAAGGCTGATTTAGAGCGGATGAGCTTGCAATACAAAGCGAAGTCCAATACTACCCGAACTATATACAGTAAATGCAGCGGTTACATGGGATGAAGATTATTGCACCTTCCTCGGAGAGGTCTGTATGGTATGCTATGCAAGGTGATGAACTATTCGCCTCTTAGCAACCTCTACCGATAGGCAGAGCTGAACGTGCAGAAGTCAGTTCGAGTCATAGTACCGTAGAAGTTAGTGAAATTGAATCGAGAAAAAGACTATATGGTTACAGTGAATTAGTCGTAAAATTGCGCTTCTAAAAGGTGAGTTAGAAGTACTTAAGGATCTAGAAAAAGACTTTGCAGAGTATTTTCCTAAACAAGCTATTGAAGGAGAAAAATATCTTAAACGTCTCAGCAATTTAGGCTATACCGGAGTAAAGATTCTAAGCTCCTTAGAAGATTTGACCTTTGCTTCGGGGTTAAATGCGGAAAAGCTGTTAGAAGAAGGTAAATTAGCCCTTAAAAAGACAGTAAAAGACGTGAAAAAGTACCCAGTAGTGTGTCTAAACTGCTGGCTGAGATAAATAGCCTATATAAGAAGGTTCTGGATTTAAAAATAAATAACGCTTCATTGTAAAATGAAGTTGAACTAAAAAAAGATCCACAGTGATCGATTTCCATGTTAGGATAGTTTTGTCGAGAAACAAATCTAACAGGAGGCACAATCACTATGGATCATAATGATCATACCACTAATAACCTTAA
>JAHDNZ010000058.1 GCA_018435125.1 Bacillota bacterium
AAAACTCAGGGCCATGGCTGCCAATGGCTATACTATACCTGAATTAGTTTATAAAAAGTATGAAGCAGAAATGAACTCTAAGATGTTTATTATCTCTGAAGAGAACATCGAGAATGTTCAACAAAGGCTGCTTAAGAAGGTTTCAGGAGAGGTCTTTGGTAACTTACCTGTCCTTGATACCAAGTTTTCCTTAACAAGGCAAGCAATTCGAGGATTATCTAACGGATACTATAAACTCATCTAGAATGTGTATTGGCTTGATGTCTCTAAATTTTTTTCTATCCTACAGTAGCTTGACACTATCAATGCTAGTTAAGAAGTTTGCATAGTTTAAAATGAGGTGCTATACTCAAAACAGCAATATCTTAGAAATGGTAAAACGCTATGCAGAAAAGTCACTTTATTACTAATAACAACGTTTTGGGTCGGGTTTTGCTCGGCTCTTTTTGTGCTAGGCAAAATAAAGAGGTGAGCTTTTGAATATGAAGATGATTGTTGGTCTTGGTAATCCAGGCCCTAAATATCAATATACAAGACATAATGTTGGTTTTATGGTGGTAGATGGTCTGTCCAGAAGATTGGAAATAAGTATTTGTAATCTGAAATTTAAAGCTTTGCTGGGGAAAAAAGGAGATTTGCTGCTTGTAAAACCCCAAACCTATATGAACCTAAGTGGTGAGGCTGTATTGCCTATTTTAAATTATTTTAAAATTGAACCCCAAGATTTAATGGTAGTCTATGATGATATGGATATTCCTCTGGGAGAGATTCGCATTAAATCCAAAGGCAGTTCTGGCGGACATAAGGGTATGCAAAGCATTATCGATTCTTTGGGTACAGAGGAGTTTAATAGGTTAAGAGTTGGTATTGGCAGACCCGACCCAACTTTGGATGTAATTAATTATGTCTTAAAAGTTTTTCCCAAAGATGAGGTGCCGGTTATTACTTCAACCTTAGTTCGATGCGTGGATGCGCTTTATATGTGGATAGATCAGGGTATAGACAAGGCTATGAATAAATACAATGAGCGGGCATAAACAATAAGGGTAAGCAGGTTATTTTTTTAGAAGGGACTGAACATCTAATCAGCATACTGTTTGTTTATGTGCTAAAGACGATTGTCTCTAGTATACTTGCTATATTTTTAGCGTTATTTTTTAACAGCTATCTAGGCAAAAAGGCAGATTCGCTGCTCATTCCCCTAATAGAAGAAACATTTAAAAATGGGTTGGCATATTTATTTAATGTCAGCCCTCTACCTGTTCATCTTATTTTTGGACTGGCAGAGGGAATTTGGGAAAGTTTTACCAATAGTAAATGGTTATTATTAGGGAATGCTCTTTTAGGTCATGGAGTTTATGGGGCAGTAGCTTTAATTTTGTGGTCAAAACCCTATCTGGCATTTACAGTTGCGTTTTTATTGCATGCTCTTTACAATACCTATATTTTAAAAATTACCGGGGGAGCAAAATAACATTGCTTCAAGGTTTTATGGAGGCAGGACAATGCTAAAAGAAAAACTCAAAAAAATGCTTTCACCCCAGACTATTGCTAAACTGAGGCAAATCAATCAATTGCATGAGAAGACAAGCATTGTCATACCATCTGGCAGTGGGCGTTCTTTGATGTATAGTTTCTTAACGGAAAAAAGCAACAAAGTTCTTATTATCTGCCGCAACGAAGATAAAGCTTATCGCTTAGCTTTGGATCTGGAATCTTGGACTAATGAGCACGCCTTTGTTTTCCCACAACGAGAGGTTCTTCCTTTTGAAAGCATCCCGGAATCACCTCCAGTAGTTGGACAACGTATCAGTGTTTTATCAAAGGCACTAAAAGGCGAGGGTAGATTTTTTATTACAACAATCCAGGCAATTGAAACGGCCATAATACCTCCGGAGAGCTTAAAAACATCTTTAAGGACCTTTACTGTCGGTGAGAGACTTAGCTACGATGCAACCATTAACTATCTTGCTAATGTTGGTTATAAAAGACTCCCGCAGGTAGATGGCCCTGGGCAGTTTAGCATTAGAGGCGATATCTTAGATATTTATCCACTAATAGGTGAGCCATTCAGGTTGGAACTGTTTGACGATGAAATAGATTCAATCCGCTACTTTAATCCCGAAGACCAAAGATCGATTGAGGCGATAAAAACAATTGAAATTCTTCCGGCTAGAGAATTTTTCTATTCTCAAGAGAATTTTGCTGAGGCTAAGATCAAAATTGAAACTGAACTTATAAGACAGATAGAAAAATTAAAGCATGGGAATTTTTACCAGGAAGCAACTGAATTGGAGGAAAAGGTTAGAGGGGATTTGGAAAAATTTGCTGAAGGTCAGGGCTTTGATGGAGAGATAGGCTATCTGCCTTATTTTTATGGTAATAATAATCTGTTTTTTGATTATGTTAATCCTGACCTAGTAATAGTTGAGGATCGTGAAGAGCTTTTTTATAGTACAGAGCAGTGGTTAAAAGAGATCAGTGAGTCAATGAGTCTTTTGATGGCCAAAGGCAGAGTGCTACCCAGTGTTTTTGCTAACTTTCATAATTTTTATGACCTTGAGGAAAAAGTTAAGAAATGCCAAGAACTATATGTAAAAGAGATAGAGGAACAAGAAAGTAAGGCTGAATTTCGCCTACGACAACCCAATATATACCAGGGCCCGGTAGAGACACTCTTTTATGAGGATATCGTAAAGCAGCTAGAAAAGAAAACACAGGTAGTAGTGATTGTTTCAACACAGGAAAGAGAAGAAAGGTTACAAAGGCTGTTAAAAGATAAGCGAGTTTTAATGGCTTTTGAGCCTACTAAAAATGCGGTCTTGCTATTACGTGGTAATTTAGAATCCGGGCTTGAAAGCCTGGAAGACAATCTAGTTATTATTACCGACAGAGAGCTATTCGGCGGAGCCAAAAGGCGAAAGAAACCAATTTTTACTCAGGGCAAAGCATTGCATTCGTCCGAGCAGCTAAAACCTGGAGATTATGTAGTTCATATAAACCATGGCATTGGTCGCTATACCGGTATGGAAACTCTGGAAATAAATGGTACCCATAAAGACTATCTGGTTATTCATTATGCCGGAGAGGGAGAAAAACTCTATATCCCTACCGAGCAAATTCAGCTGTTGCAAAAATACTCTGGTTTGAGCGATGATGCTCCAAAACTTAATAAACTTGGCGGAAGTGAATGGCAAAAGGTTAAACAAAGAGTGAAAGCTTCCGTACAGGAGATGGCTGAAGAACTCATAGAGCTCTATGCAGCCAGAGAGTCTTTGCGCGGACATGCATTTTCACCTGATGATGATTTTCAAAAGCAATTTGAAGACGAGTTCCCCTATCAGGAAACCCCAGATCAGCTAAAGGCAATTAATGATGTTAAAACTGATATGACAAAACCACAGCCTATGGAGCGTCTACTCTGTGGGGATGTAGGGTATGGCAAAACAGAGGTAGCAATTAGAGCTGCCTACAAGGCTGCCGCAGATGGCAAGCAGGTGGCAGCTTTGGTCCCGACAACTATTTTAGGTATGCAACATTATAATACTTTTCAGGAAAGATTCAAAAACTATCCCTTTAATATCAGGTTGCTGAGCAGATTTCAATCAGCTTCAATTAACAAAGAAACCTTAAAAGCAATTGCCAATGGCAGTGTGGATATAGTTATTGGTACCCATAGACTCTTATCAAAGGATGTTAAATTTAAGGATTTAGGTTTGGTAATAATTGATGAGGAACAACGTTTTGGTGTGGTGCAAAAAGAAAAACTAAAATATTTAAAAAAGAATGTCGATGTTCTAACAATGACAGCAACACCAATTCCTAGGACTTTGCATATGTCTCTAGTGGGTGTTAGGGATATGAGTCTTATCGAAACCCCCCCAGAAGACAGATACCCTGTAAGGACATATGTTACCGAGTATAACCTTGAGACTGTAAGGGAGGCTATTTTAAGAGAACTAGCTCGCAAAGGCCAAGTTTACTTTGTTTTTAATAGAATTAAAGGGATTGAAGAAATGGCTTTTGAGGTACAGAATCTCGTCCCCGAAGCACGTATTGCTATAGCTCATGGGCAAATGGATGAGAGGTATCTGGAACGAGTTATGGTGAGGTTTTTAGAAAAAGAATATGATATTTTAGTTTGTACCACCATTATTGAGACCGGTCTTGATATCTCCAATGTCAATACCCTGATTGTCTATGATGCCGATCACTTTGGTCTTTCGCAACTCTACCAGTTAAGGGGCCGGGTAGGTAGGACCAATCGCGTGGCTTATGCCTACTTTACCTATAAGCCCAATAAAGTTCTAAACGAAGTGGCTCAAAAACGTCTCAGTGCTATTCGCGACTTTACCGAACTAGGTTCTGGCTTTAAGCTGGCCATGCGTGACTTGGAGATTCGAGGTGCGGGGAATATTCTTGGCCCGGAACAACATGGCTTTATTGCTGCGGTAGGCTTCGAGCTTTACTGTCAGATGCTTGCAGAAGCAGTAGAAGCAAGAAAAGATATGCACATAAAAGAGCAGGAAAATTTTGAACCCCAGATCAATATTACTATAGATGCTTATTTGCCAAGGAGTTATATTCCAAACGAAGGACAAAAGATTGAGATGTACAAAAAGATTAATGCGATTAACGATTCCAAAGCTATAGAAGAGATTGAAGATGAATTAATAGATAGATTTGGCAACCTCCCGGAAGAAGCAGAGAACCTACTCTGGTTTAGTCGCATTAAACTTCTAAGTTATATACTGTTAATTGAGGAGATTATAGAACAAAGAGAGATTGGCAGAGAATCGACCAATCTTATAATTCGTTTCCGAACGGATTCGCCTCTTAATGGCAACAAGATTCAAAAAGCTTGGGAAAAATATCATAACAAAATAGGTTTTGTTCACGGTAAGACACCCCAGCTAAAAATTCACAAGTGGAACTCCAAAGACAGAGAAGCCAGACAAATTCTTTTAAATCTGCTAAAGATACTTGCTCAATAAACTTAAGAAGGAGCGAAAAAACAATGATTATTGCAGTAGGTTTAGGAACAGGAACAACCGCTGATTTATCGGCTAAGGCCCTAAGTTTAATAAAAGAAGCTAAAAATATTGCTACTACAGCTTCTTGGCATCCAATCTGGCAGGAAGTGTCCAACCGAAATATACAAAAATGGGACAAGTGGTCTCCTTCTTTGCGCAGTTCTGTTTTATTAGAGCCAAAAGAAGATTTGGTTCTGGCTGTGGCCGGAGATCCTTTTAGTGATGAAGCTTATTTAAAAAAGATAGCCGGTTTAGATATAATTTCAGCGCCATCACGTCTGCAAACTTTACCTCTTCCTTCTAAATGGTACTATAGTGACGATTATAAAAAACTGGGTGAAACAGTTGTTCTAAGAGTCTATCCCGGGAAATGGGAAGAATTAAAGCTGCTCTTGCCTCAAGATAAAGAAGTAAGTTATGAAGACTGCCTTATAAAAGGACAAGCTAAAATTGGTGATTTAACAATCACCGATGGTTATATATTGGTGAAAGAAGAACTAAAACAAAAACCAATTGAACAACTGGTCAATATTATGCAACGCTTAAGAGGGGAAGGTGGCTGTCCGTGGGATAGGATTCAAACCTTTAGTTCGTTAAAGCCATATGTGGTTGAAGAGGCTTATGAGCTTTGGGATGCAATCGATTCTGAGGATCCTTACCTAATGGTGGAAGAGCTAGGCGATGTATTATTGCAGGTGGTCTTTCATTGTGCCATAGCTGAAGAAAAGGGTCTTTTTAACTTAGATAAAGTAGCGGAAAACATCTCAAAGAAAATGATTCACAGACATCCCCATGTCTTTTCTGATCTTAAAGTCGATTCTCCCGAAAAAGTACTCATTAACTGGGAAAAACTCAAAAAAAGTGAAAGAGGTAAAGAGGATCGTCTTTCTATTTTAGATGGTATTCCCAAATATTTACCGGGGCTAACCAAAGCTTTAAAGGTCCAGAAAAAGGCAGCTAAGGTTGGTTTTGACTGGGACGAGATTGCTCCTGTTTGGGATAAGGTTTATGAGGAATGTGAAGAGTTATCTAAAGCTGATTCTTTGGCCGAAAAAGAAGAAGAACTAGGTGATCTTTTATTTGCGATAGTGAATTTGGCTCGCTTTCTAAAGGTGGATCCGGAAGTAGCTCTAACCAAAACTATTAATAAGTTTCAAAAGCGTTTTAGATATATCGAAGTTCATGCCAACAGGCCGCTGGAGGAGATGAGCCTGGCTGAAATGGATGTTTTTTGGGAAGAGGCCAAAAAAGAGGATAAGTAGAAGAGGTAAAATACAGAATATCCTTGGAGGGATATTCTATGACAAAAAAACTATTTTTATTTTTAACCTTAGTAATAATTGTTTGTGGTTGTAATCTACCCGGACAGAAAAAAGAACCAAAGATCTCTTTGTACCATACTAAAACCGGTACAAAGGATGAACTTCCGCTTGAGGAATATCTTGCCGGGGTTGTAGCCGGTGAGATGTTACCAAACTGGCCTAAGGAAGCTTATGCTGCCCAGGCTATTTTAGCCAGAACATTTACCCTGGAGTTTATAGAGCGTGGTGGGACTAAAGCTAAGTATGGCACTGACCTTTCAGATGATATTACCGAAACCCAAGCGTATAACAAAGATGCGGTAACAGAAGAGATTAGAAATGCGGTCAAAGAAACCCGAGGCCTTGTGGCCAAATATAATAACAAGTATATCAAAGCTTGGTTTCATGCTTTTTCAGGAGGAGAAACAACTACAGCTAAAACCGGTTTAAGTTACTCCGAAGCTGAACCAGGCTATATTAAAGTCGTAAAGGATCCAGGCCAAAACTATGCTCCGCCTGAGGATCGCAATTGGACTGCAAGTTATACCTTTTCTGAAATTAGTAAACTTTTAAGCGAGAAAGGCTTGGCTAATTTTGCGGTAGAAAAGGTTGAAGCTACCCAGAAAAATTCTCAAGGTCGAGTCACTGAGTTTGCTGTCTCGGGGGAAGGTCAAACCAAAAAAATACCGGGACCAGAGTTTCGAATTGCGCTTGATTCTACCAAGTTAAAATCGATCTGGATTGAAAATATAGATCAAACTACTACCGAGGTAACCTTTAAAGGGAAGGGCTACGGACATGGTGTGGGTATGAGTCAATGGGGAGCTTATGCACTAGCTGAGCAAGGTAAAACCGCCAAAGAGATAGTTAAGTACTTTTTCCCAGATGTTACCTTAACTAAAGTTTACCAATAAAGAGTGACGTTAAGTAAAATGATAGTCATACATGTCCCCTCATAATAATAAGCTGAAAGTAGTAAGTGAGGGGGGATAGCTGTGGCTATAGAAGAGAAACGTGTAGGCCAAATAAAGAATCATGCGGTTGTTTTAAAAAACAGACAAGACTTAGCAGTTGATGGTGTAATCAGTGTAGAAAGTTTTGATGATCAAGAGGTAATTATAGAAACTGAAGAAGGCCTTCTGATAGTTAGAGGCGAAAACCTCCATGTAAACCAGCTCAACATAGATGCCGGGAAATTAAATGTAAATGGTACAATAAGCACGCTAGAATATCTAGGTAGTAGTAGCCATAAATCAGGGTTTTTCGGAAGGTTCTTTCGCTAAGGCAAAAGTAACAGTTCTAAAGCCAGAGACATAGTATGGAAAGCTATGTTAGGAGGGATTTCCGTGCTGCCTCTGGCTTCGCAGCTAATCTCAATTGGCTATCTTATGCTACTTGGTATTATGTGGGGTTTTTTGTGGGAAGTATTAGAAGAATTATCAAAAGATAACCAAAAAAATGCCTTGCTTTTATTTGCTTTTATGCTTCCTATCTCAGGTGTAGTATGGTATATCAGCAACGGAGGCCTTTTGCGTTCTTATGTAATAGTTGCTGTTATGCTTGGCATCATTGTTTTTGCATTGATTTCAAGAAGAACTATTGGTGCAACGATAGCTTTGGCGATAAAAAGAATCTGGAGTGCGGTTTTTCTTTTGTTTACTTTGGTTGCATTTTTTTTGCGCTTAGCTATAGAAAGTTTAGCGCTAGTATTGTATTCTTTATATGGGAGATTAAAATCACGTAAAAATGTTGTTCCTAAATACAATTAAGATTCAAGATTTATCTCTGACAACCGGTTCTTTGCAAAGTGAAGTAGGGGGAGAAACCAATGGCTAAGAAGTTTCGCCCAAATATTAAACAAGTTTTGCTATTAATATTACTAATAACTACTTTAAGTTGGAATCTGTTTAATATAATTGCTACCCAAAAGACAATCAAAAAAATTAAAAATGAATTACAGAAGATTAATGCTTCAATTATTAATGTTAAAAAAAAGCAGGAAGAAGTTAGTCGTGAAATTGAAAAATGGAATGATCCTCAGATGATTGAAGAGGTTGCCCGCAAAGAGCTTGGGTTTGTTAGACCAGGAGAAACTACTTATGTTTTTAGCGAATCAGTTCAACCGGCAACGGAGACTGAAGTTACTAAAAGAAAAAGTTCCATTCGTGAAGGAATTGGAAACTGAGTTGACATTGTGTCTTTGGTTGATATAATGTAATGTGAAAAGCTTATACGGCTTAATATTATTGAGGAGGAGTCCCTTCTAGTATGTCGATTGAGGTTGGGAGCGTTGTTGAAGGTAAAGTTACTGGAATAACAAATTTTGGTGCTTTTGTTGAACTAGGTAATGGTCAAACAGGCCTAGTTCACATCTCAGAAGTCGCAGACGATTATGTACAAGACATAAATGAGTATTTGAAATTAAATGATTCTATTAAGGTAAGAATACTATCTATTAAAGACGGCAAGATTGGCCTTTCTATTAGAAAGGTTGAAAGCGTTAACAAAGAACGCTCTCGTCGCAATAACAAAGGTCAGCAACAAAATGATAAAAACTTTGAATTAAAGTTATCTAAATTTCTTAAAGATAGCGAAGTTAGACAAAAAGATCTTAAGAAGAATCAGGATTCTAAAAGAGGGGGCCGGGGATCAGCCCGCATAAGTGCAAATAGTGTGTAATAGATATTTTATGGGCATCTTTGCAGGATGCCCTTTCTTTATAAAATTCTTTACAAATTATATTTGGGGGGGCAAACTATGCAAGAGCGAGTTAAAGCACAGCTAGGGAGAAAACCACAAGGATGTTATCAAGTTCAACAATTATGCCCTTGGGGTTATCCACTAGTTCTAAAAACACATCCCTATAAAGGTGCAATCTCTCCTACCCTTTATTGGTTAGCTTGTCCATACCTTGTCAAAGCCGTATCTTCTTTGGAAGCAGAGGGATTAATAGGATATTATACTAAAAGACTCTCTGTAGATAAAAAACTAAACAAGGCTCTTTTAACGGCGCATAAAAATTATGCAAAAGAACGCAGTAGCTACATTGAAGAAGATGCTCCCCTTAGCGATAAAGTTAAAAAAAAGCTAGTTGAATCAGGTATTGGTGGCTCAGAACTTCAAGGTGTCAAATGTTTACATATGCATCTGGCTCATTTTCTTTGCACTGGTCAAAACCCCATAGGTGAAGAGGTCTGGTCTATGATTTCGCCTTGGCAAGAAACCCTTTGCCCCCAAAACTGTCCACCTATTCCTCCACTTAATAAAAAACCTAAAGCTGTTATAGATGTAGGGAGCAACACCTGCCGCTTGTTGATTGCCGCTTCGTATCCAAGGCCATTGCCAGGGCCGGTTTTGAATCATGATCAAACTGGCTTTTGGCAAGCTATCTATCAGGAGACAACAACTACTGAGGCAGGTAATAACTTGTTAATAGGCAAACAAAAAACTAAAGAAGCTTTAGAGAGATATCTGCAGGTTATATCTAGAAGCGGAGCAGAGCTGGTTTTAGGAGTAGCTACGGGAATTTGGCGCCGAGAAGGAATATGTGAAAGTAGTCTTAAGGTAATTTCCGGTGATTTAGAGGCAAAGTATTCTTTCTTGGGAGCAACTAACTCACTTTCACTGCAGGATCAAGTTACAGTTGTTGATCTTGGTGGCGATAGTATGGAAATAATTACTGGTCAAGGTGAAAAAATCCAAAGTCTGAAAAGCTTTCAGCTTGGTTTTTGGTCAGTAGCTAAGACCTTAGATCTTAAAATACCACCGACAATAGACGAGCTGTTATTAGTTGAGCAGTTAGTTAAAGACCAATTAAAAACAAGTAAACTTACAGGAAAGCTGGTTTTTATTGGTGGTACAGCTACAACTCTAGCAGGTTTGGCCTTAGGTCTAAAAGATTATGATAGTAATAAAATTCACGGCTATCACTTAGATTTGAAAAAACAACCTAATTTCTCTAATCTACCTTACTGGGCCAAAGAAAGAGAAAAAAATCTACCTATAGGGTATCAGATTCTAAAAACTACAGCTGAATGTGCCGGGGAAAACAGCGCCTTTATTAGTGATATTGGCCTTATGGGAGGCATTCTTACTCTTAAAAATTGGTGAATTGAAAAGTTAAGTTCCACTTTGTAAATTTAACTTCCATGGTAACGGAGTCTAAAGATTAGATGGGGGTAAAAGATAGCTTTTATATATAGTTTTTGTGGTGGTTTTGATATAATTAGAGCAGAAACAAGCAGA
>JAHDNZ010000061.1 GCA_018435125.1 Bacillota bacterium
ATTGTACATGTGTTTGACCCTCCAAAAAGTGTAAGAATTTTAGGGCTATTTATGTGTTTCCCTAGCATTATTCTAACATAAAATAGCCTTAAAGTCCAGTGCTATCAACGGTTAGAAGGGGATTTCAGTAGCCCCTAAATAGGAGTCGCCTCACATTGCCTCAACTTTTATCTAGCATAGTATATGTTGAGCATAGCACATTAGCTATGTAATGTAAGAAAGGTGCGATTTATAAATGTTTGGTGAAAATTCAAATACTATACCGCCACTTGGTCCTTGTACGGAAGTACGCCATGAACGTGCTTGCATCAAAGTTCAAAAAGTCTATGATGGCAGACGCACTAGAATATGCGAGATAAGACAATTTGACGCCACCCCTCCTGTACCGGTAGGAGTAGGCCCCTATATAGTAGCTTCGTGTGAAATTGTTCCCAATAGTGATCGCGTTATTTCCACTAGCATTGTACCTATCCCCGGAACTATGCCTCCGCTGGCTGAAGTTACCGCTACAATTGCTTGTGATGCGGAATTTAGAGTCATCGACGCTTCTGGTATAGAATACACTTTCACTCGTGAAGTAGCTTTTACAGTTACTGTTATTCTCTATACTCCTGATCCTTTTATGCTAGTTCAAGCTGAAATAAAGTGTTTCTGTCTTGATGCCTGCCTTGAGCCTTTTGAAACTGATACTGATGTGGTTGTTTCTTGCTACTTTGGGGCCTTTATTCAAATCAAAGTTCATGCCGAAGCCGAGCTTTGCATTAAAGAATATGGTGAATGCCAATGGCCCGAAATTACCACCCAATCTCCTAACCCCTGTATCGAATTCCTCGATCCTGAAGTTACACCGTTTCCACCCTTTAACTTACCCCAACTGCAATTTCCAAACGATGTCTAAAGAAGCAGGTCCGCCCAGGCGGACCCGCTTTTTCTTTTTCGGGTAAAGATAATCCCTTTAATGATATTATGGTAGGTTGCCTTAAGACTAAAAGAAATATTCTCTACTATTGGCTAGGCGATGTCTTTTAACAAGAACCCTCCCGACAAGTAAATATGCAGTTTGTTAAAGAAACTAGATTTTACTATACTTAAAACATCCGTTCCATTAGGGAGGTGAATTTCTTGTTATTTAAGCTTAATTCTAATCGGACAAGCAAGCTATTCAAGCCCTATTTAACCGTATTACTCCTTTTAATTGTTATGGGTTTAACCCCTTTGGCTTCTGCTTATACCTTTACCAGTTATCCCATAACAACCCCTTCGCTTACACCCATTGAACTTTCATCTCTTGAGCAATCCAGCCTTACTTTAATCAATCGCGAGCGTGCCAAGTACGGTATCTCTCCCCTTAAAGCCGATCCGTATCTCAATGCGTTAGCCAAAAAAAGAGCCGAAGAAATGCTCGCTACCAAACGAATTACTCATATACTTCCTACTTTGGGTTCTCCTTGGACAAGCCTAAAAATGTACAATATTTCTTATAGAAGTGCCAGTGAAAACCTGCAATACGGTGCTAGAAGCCCCTACGAAGCCCATCTTTATCTTATGAACAGTTGGAGCCACAAAACAAGTATTTTACGTAGAGACTTTAACAATGTCGGTATAGCTATTTTGCCGATTGGCAACGGTGGTCAGCTACAGGTACAACTTTTTGTCGGTAGATAAAAAAAACCCTTCAACCCCTTTTATTATAATTATCCCCTTAAAAAAAGAGAGCCAGAGGCTCTCTTTTTAATTTATCATAGGTAAGCGATTAGAATCTCTTCTTCGAGAGGACTTTTGGCCACCTTGGCAAAATGAGGTAAAGTTTCGGTCTCCAAATAACCCAGATTATTATCTACTCCCCTTATAAGAATAGAACTCTGTCCATAAAATTCAATTCCCAAGGTTTTTCCTGTAAGCATAGGGTTAATAACAACAGGTGCCACAGACTGAACCATGGCAAAGGCACCCTTTAACCAGTCGGTTTGCTGTTCTTTAGTCCAAGGTCCTGGGTTTGCAGATGGCTGAACCACAATATCAGCTTTTTTAACTCTCTCCCAAACTACATCTTGAAAGCCATCAAAACAGATAGTAATGGCTACCTTTCCAAACTCAGTACCCCAGTGAGTAAGACTTTTTACCGGTGCCGAAGTAAGTTTAAGACCCTCTCGGTCCTCAAGTGCAATTAAATGGGTCTTGCGTTGCACTATGCCAAGACCTGCTTGATCGTAGCCTCTAGACTCGTTATAGGCAGATCTACCCTCAACTACAATACCACTGCCGGCAATAATAGAACAACCATAGTCATTAGCCGCTTTTTCAAATAAAGCGAAATACTCTTCCATCAAATTTCGGCAGTTATAAAAAACCGCACCCACCCAACTGCCAAATTTAAGCCTTGGTCCCAAAAGACTCCAATATTTCATTTTGACATATTGCCTAAGTGCACTATTAAGATCGCTAGTTTCAATATTAGCTGCCTTTAACTCGGTAAGAATACCAAAAGTAATCAAATCCTCCGGAAAAGCTATCAAGAGATCTCCTACTCTTTGAACAGCAATCCGATCCATTATTTGCCTTAATTTAGTTTCAAAACCGGCTAAACTAAAATAATCAGCTTCATTAAGGCGCCACTGAACGGCTGCAAAAGTCTTTTTAATCATACAATCGCCCCTAAGTTTACTTTGGCCTAATCTTCTCTAAAGGCTTAAGATCTCCTTTTTTCTATTGTTAGCCTATATTTATTCATGGTTGACATAAAGATGACTTTTACGTAAAATAACCCTAAGGAGATGATCTAATTGCTGTTAAAAAGAATGTCTTATGTTTCTTTAGCTTGTGCCTTGACTGTTGCTCTTACATTTATTTACCTACCTACTCCTTGGGGGATACCCATTACAGGCCAGACTCTGGCTCTTTTAGTAACCGGACTTATCCTGCCTCCCCTAGATGCCTTTTTAACGGTACTGCTTTACCTTTTAATGGGAGTAATTGGTCTGCCGGTTTTTTCTGGGGCTCAAAGCGGCTTTGGGGTTTTATGCGGTCCTACCGGGGGGTATCTTTCAAGTTTTTTATTAGCGGTTCCTCTTCTAAGCTGGTTTAATAAAAAGCAAAAACCCCTTTTAGGGGCAGCGTTATTTACCTTAACGATCTACTTTGGTGGTTGTCTGCAGCTTTCACTTGTTACTAATAGTTCTTTCTTGAAAGCCTTAAAAATCGGTATGTTGCCCTTTTTGCCAGGGGATCTGCTCAAAATATATCTAGCTTTAAGCTCAGCTAAAAGAATCAGATACGCGCTCCCACAAGCCTCAAACCCCAAGCAACTTTAAGTCTAAATTAAACAGCAGCTTCTTTGGATGCCCTCTTGGAAGCTGCTGTTTTTGCAACTAACTTGACCCCAAAAAGACCTATGGCTAAAGCTACTAAGCTAAGCAATGCCGAGACTATAAATAACGAACTAACTGTTTTAACAATTGTGTTTGCTCCTCCAAAATAATCAAATAGATAACCCATTAAAAGCGAGCCTATAAAACCACCAAGACCTAAATTTACAGCTGCATAAACACTTTGGGCACTAACTTGCATTCCCTCGGGAGCAATTTTATTAACTAACTTTACGGTAACAGCATGCATGGCAGCAAAAGTAAAGCCATGGAGCCACTGTAAACTAAAAATTAACCATGGTGCTCTAATATTAGCATAGATAAACCAACGTAAGGCAGATATTAAAAGAGCCAGGATAAGTAGTTTTCTCTCCCCGAGATGTGCCATCAGTTTTTCTGCATTATATAAAACAACCACTTCGCCTAAAATAGCCACCATCCAAGTATAACCGACAATAAAAGTATTCGCTTTTAAGCCTTCCAAATAAAGAGCAAAAAAATTGTAATAGGGCACCACAGCAATTCTATTTAAAAAGGCTACTAGCATCAGACCGCAAAAAGCCGGGTTTTTGAATAAAGTCAAAAAGCCAAAGCGCATATTGGCATAGGAGTTATGTTGTAGAAATGATGTACTAACAGCACTCTCTGGCAATTTAGTAACTAAAACAATAGTTAAAATAATAAAAATCAAAGCCATTGGGAAAATACTTCCTGGATTTTGGCTGCTATTATAGATATAAGGCATTAGTGAGGCTAAAAAAGCATAACCTAAGGAACCATAGAGTCTAATCTGGCCATAATTGCTTCCGGAAGAGGCAGCTGCTTCCAGAGCAATGCTATCAAGCAGGGGAATTACCGGTCCATTGGCTGAGGCATAAAAAATAGTAGCAATTAAAAGGGGCACGAAACTATAGCTGAAGTAATATAGTATCAGACCTAATGCCATACCATATAAAGATAATAAAAGCATCTTTTTTTTCCATAGTTTGGCATCTGCAAGAAAACCCCAAAGTGGTGGCATTAAAAAAGCCAGTAGGGCTGTGAGTCCTTGTAAAAATCCTATTTCAGCTCCATTTAAGCCAGTTTTACTCATATAACGTGAAATATAGGGGCTAAATGCTCCCCAGGAAAGAAAATATGTGAAAAACAGTAACTTAGTTGAGTTAAGTATGTTGTTCATCTGGATCATCTCCTGATAAAAAGGAAGGACCCCCAGGGATCCCCTTTAATGTTTTTGGCATTCTCTACAAATACCATAAAACTCTAACCGGTGTTCCTTTACTTGAGCGCCTAGAGTCTTTTCAACTAAATCATTAAGATCTGCAAATAATTTAAGATCAATATCAAACATTCTCCCACATTCCTGACACAAAAAATGATAGTGGTTTTCGGGATTGCTATCAAAGCGACTATAGCCGCTACCATAGTCTAGTTCCATGATCTCTCCGCTTGCAGATAAAAGCCTGAGATTGCGATATACCGTACCTAAACTAATATTAGGCAGTGATTTTCTGGCTTCTTGGTAGATCCAATCAGCTGTGGGATGAGATTTGGTACTGCGGAGTATTTTTAATATAAGCGCACGTTGTTCAGTCATACGCATAGTTGAGTTCTTCAAAAAGGTACACCTCTATCTCTTAGAAATTCTAGCCTCGAAGAAAGGTTATCGTAAAGGTTTTGTTAAACAAACAATTACTAAAACAACATTTTTAGTCCGTTTCCTTAATCTAGCTTCTGGCACTTAGGACAAAAATGGCTCGAACGCCCTCCAACTTTTGTTTTAGCAATTCTTTCGCCACACCTTGGACATAAACCGCCTGTTTTTTGGTATATCAGCAAATGATCTTGCATGTTACCTTTTTTACCATCTCCACCAAGATAATCTCGAAAGCTGGTTCCGCCATATCTAATACCACAATCAAGGACAGTTCTAACCTCTTTAAGTAGATCTAGCGCTTGTTTCAAGGTTAAATCTAGGCACTTTTTTTTTGGATGAATAAAAGCTCTATATAAAGCTTCATCGGCATATATATTACCTATGCCGGCAATTACTTTTTGATCAAGCAGCAAGGTCTTTATGCTACGCCTGCTTTTTAGCTTTTTTTGCCAATAACTAAGATTAATCTCCCAAGGTTCAGGCCCGATTTCTCCAGCTAAGAGATATTTAACGTCGTCTTTGGGATAGATAAACAAACGCCCAAATTTTCTCACATCGCGAAAATAGATCTTAGAGCCACTTTTTAAGGTTAATACCCAGCGTAGGTGGTTAATGGGAGGAATAGGTGGATTAAAATAGATCTGGCCTGTCATTTTTAGGTGAATTACTAGATTGTAATCTTCTAAACCTATATTTAAGTATTTCCCTCGGCGAGAGACAGATTTGATATATTGGTTTTTTAAATCATTAACACTTAAACCTTTAGCACATCTAAGAGAGCTCTCATTTAGTACTTCTAGGTTATCTATACATTCATTTACTAGCTTTAAATTGAGATATCTTCTTATAGTTTCCACTTCTGGAAGTTCTGGCACTTGATGCCTGCTACTTATTTTGGGGCAAAAATATCCACCTAGGAAGATTCCTTTATAGTCTTTTTAATATAACTGCAATATCAACTTTATAATTTTAATTTTCATAGACCAACCAACTAGCTGTATTTTTTCTTACTTTCTAAACGAATCAGTGCAGTTGTTTTCGGTTAATCAGACGCAAGTTATACATTGACTAGTTCTAGTGTAAATCTTTTGCCTAGTAGCAGATTCCCTCCTTGCTTATAGCATTTCTCGGTGACTTTTAACCTTATTATCAGCTTGGAATATTCATAAGAATATCTGTTTTAAATTTGAAGCTTATCCTCCTAGTCTGGCATGGTAATGATCTCTTTGATCTGACTTTTAAAAAACTGATCCGAATGAGCCGGTCTTATAACAATAGCACTGTTAGCACCCTGGCTTGTGCCGCCAAGAGCAATAACATCTTCTTGATAAGGAATTAGCCCTGCATCCAGTGCCATTACAGCAATCTCTACACCTACCTTAACACCTTGACTAAACATTCTTAAAGTATTAGCAACTATCTCAGTAGGATATAAGCCATTAAACTGCTTGCGTAAAGCCCTGTCGATACCTCCCAAAAGATGGGTTCCGGTATATACACTGATACCAGATTTATTGAGCTTTGAGCGCATCATATGTCCCATCTCATCTTCGCCTGGCTCTCTAAAACCTACCTGATGGGTAATACAGACAATTTTTAAATTCGATGCGTTTTTTGCTTCTTGATAAAGAGCCCAGGCGGTCTTGCCGGTATTAGAGGCCACTACCAAATACTCTATCCCTAATTCAGTGGCCCTTTGGACTGCTTTTTTTAACACCATATTCTTTTGACCCCTTTAATTGATTTAAACGATAGAGTTCTATTATTAGAGGTATCGCAAAAAGGCCAAACATTAACATCTGCGTTTGATTCAACACTTCATTGGCCATGGGTGTATCTCTAAAAAACTCCACTATAAATCTAACCACAGCAAACCCCATAAGTGTCTCTAGAAATAACTGGCCTCCAAATTTGCTATGCTTACTACGCCAAGTAATAAATCCAAAAAGCAACAAAGTAGCAAAAGAGTCATAAAGCTGTACCGGATGTCTTAGACCGTCTACAAAGCGTGAGACAACTCCCCAGGGTAGAGTCGTTTCCTTCCCCCAACAGCAACCATTGAAAAAACAACCCCAGCGACCTATAACATACCCTATCGCTAATGGACGTGCTGCTGCATCTGCTAACTTAGCTAGAGGTAGCTTATAACGAAATACATAATAAAAGCCTACCCCAATAGCTGCAATAAGGCCTCCGTGGAAAGCCAAACCTCCTTCACGAACGTTGATAATCGCAAGCCAGTTACCCTTATACATTGGCCAGTATTGTATAACCCAGCCAATCCGTGAACCTACTATAGCCATGACAATAGCCCAAAAGGCAAAACTGCTTGTAATATCGGGATCGAGGCCTCTTTTTTGAGTTTCTTTTTCAAAAAGTAAAAGTGCGACAAAAATACCCAGAGCAACCAATAACCCATAAGTATATATAGGTAGGTTACCAAGTGTAAACAATATAGGATGCATTAGGACCCCTCCTTAGCTATTCCTGTACCTCAAGGTATTTTAAGGCTGATGTGGCAGCAATAGCCCCGTCGGCAACAGCCGTGACCAGTTGCCTTAGAACTGTTTTGCGTACATCACCTGCTGCAAATACTCCGGGGATATTAGTCTTCAGATTTTCATCGGTGATAATATAACCATCAGGGGTATGGTTTAGATCAGCCGGAAAAAGTTCCGTCATGGGATTTTGTCCTACATAAACAAAAACTCCCTCACAGTTTATTACCTGCTCTAAATTTGTTTCTCGATTGAGTATTCTAACTCCTGTAACAATATCACTTCCTAATACTTCCTCTATAACCGAGTTTAATATGAACTCTATTTTGGAGTTAGCAAAGGCCTTGTTTTGGGCTGTAGCATGAGCTCTTAGTTCCAGACGGCGGTGAATTATAGTAACTTTAGAAGCAAAACGGGTCAGATATAATGCTTCTTCTACGGCTGCATCTCCTCCGCCTACCACAACTACATGCTTATCTCGGTAAAAAGCTCCGTCACAAGTTGCACAATAACTAACACCTCTACCCCTAAATTTAGCTTCTCCCGGTACTCCCAATTTCCTAGGCTCAGCACCGGTAGCTAGAATCACTGTTTTAGTATAATACTCTTTAGAATCAACTACTACTTTTTTGGAGAGACCTTCTAGCTCCATAGATGTAATCTCACCGGAAATAAATTCTGCACCATGCTCAGTAGCTTGCTCATACATTTTCATAGCTAAATCAGGCCCTGAAATACCACCTGGAAAACCAGGGTAATTGGCTATTTCATATGTTGTTGCTGCCTGGCCTCCTGGCATACCTCTTTCTATAATAAGAGTCTTGAGAGATGATCTCGCCCCATATATTCCAGCTGTCAAACCTGCAGGACCCCCACCTATGATTATAAGATCGTAGTTTCCCATTATAAGGCCTCCCTGTGTGATATTTCTTTATTGACTATACCCCGATTGAATAGTTTAGTATCAGAGATTTTCTTTATTCCTTTTTAAAAGATATAAAAAGAACGGGGCTCCCAGTAATGAGGTAATAACACCTACCGGTAATTCTGTAGGTGCTAAAACAGTTCTTGATAAGCAGTCGGTTGCAACCAATAAAACGCCTCCGCCTAACAAGCTTGCAGGTAACAAAAGTTTATGATTCGGTCCAAGCAGCATTCTTAAGATATGGGGAACCATAAGTCCTACAAAACCAATAACCCCGCTTACGCTAACTGCCGCAGCTGCTAAAAATGATGCGGTAATCAGAATTATCCGTGTCTGTTTATAAACATCTACTCCTAAATTCCAGGCCGCTTCTTCTCCTAAAAGAAGGGCATCAAAAACTCTAGAACGCAAAACTAAAATTACAAAACCTGGTATCAAATAAAGAGTCAACATCCCAATTGCCTGCCAAGAGATTCCAGATAAGCTACCCATCATCCACATAATTACTTTATCCATAGAAGCACGATTTAGCACTAATATAATAGAAACTATACTGGAGGCAAGTGAACCCATGGCTACACCTGCTAAAAGCAGGTCCTGAACTCTGCGCACAATACCTAAAGATGCCAGTTTATAAACCAGAAAGGTTACGGTTAAGGCTCCTAAAAAAGCAGCTATGGACCAGGCATAAACTGTGTTTTTTAAGGGCAAAAGTGACATCACTGCTGCCCCTAGACTCGCACCGGCTGAAACACCCAATATATAGGGATCAGCCAGTGGATTTCTTAAGATACCTTGAAAGGCTGTGCCGGATAAAGCCAATATTGCCCCGATCAAAGCTGCTCCTAAAACTCTTGGTAAACGCACTCTCCAGAAAATAAGATTCCAATAATCTAATCCTTCTGCGGGAAGGCCTAAAATAGTTCGTATAATCCACTGACCTGGGAGCCTTACGGCTCCCAGACTCAAAGCTACAATAAGTGTAACTAAAAGCGCTACGGAGAGAATAATAAATATACTACTGTTTTTGGCAGAAAATCTCATATAAAACCTCAAGACCATCCCAGAGTCTTTGTGTCGGATAAGTAAAAAGACTAGGATCGATTTGGAGTAGTTTTGTTTTTAGCGAAGCATAAACCGGTCTATTTTGAGCTTCTTCCAAATTATAATTTGTTAGAAGGATCAAGTCAGGGTTTTGTTTGATTAACTCTTCTTCGTTAAAAACCGGATATGAGCCTTGGGCATACGCTCCTATATTCTCTCCTCCCGCAGTCTGAATAAGACTATCCCACAAAGAACCTTTACCGGCAGTCATTAAAGGCTCATGCCAAATTTCCACAAAAACTTTAGGCTTTTTAGCCAGCGGTTTTAATTTACCTTGTCTTGCTTCTAAACTCTTAACCAGTGTAAGAGCGGTATTTTCTATATTAAAGGCCTTGCCGACTAAAAGATAGCTCTCTAAGGTAGAAGATAAATCAGTAGGATTAATAGCCAAAACTACTAAGCCCAGATCTCGCATCATGGCAATCTCTTTAGGAACAAGTCCGGCATTAGCTAAGACGATATCTGGTTTTAAGGCAATAATTTTTTCAATATTAATTGGACTGCCACCAATCTTTTCTATCTCCAGAACCTCTTTGGGGTAGGCAGCCCAGTCGTTTACACCGACTAGCTTATCTCCCAGGCCAAGGTCAAAAAGCATCTCTGCATCGGATGGTACAGCTGCAACGATACGTTTAATCTCTGCCGGCAATTTAATAGTAGCTCCTGTAGCATCGGTGATACTTTGCGCCAAAACTGAAACAGCCATCAAACAAAAAAGCCACAAAACAACACTACCACGTTTAAATTTCATTAGAGCACCTTCCTTTACGCGAAGAAGTTTATTTACTTGGGCAGGTCTCCTGACTCACAGATCATCGGTTTTTTTAACAACCTTCCCATCCGGTGGTTATTAAACCTCCCTGAATACAGTGGCGCGACCGTGCAGTCTAGGCTAATTTTAGCTTCTGCTTCCCTATTCTCCCATTATTTGGGCACCCAAGTCTTCTCATTAATTCACCTAAAAAAACCTAACTCCTGCTCTGGGAAGATCTGCTTGAACACCAAACAGAAGTATTTAACTTATCTTTTCTTACTAAAGGGTTTAACTCATGCAGGAAAAGCACTCTTCATCTTGTATTAATATAATAAAGAGGGTACTATGTTTTGAGTACCCATTTAATTGGGAAGAGATATTCCGGAGGTGTTAATTTTGGAAGAAGAAAAGAGAGTCCTAGGCGACGAGGAATTTTATCGTCGTAAATGGAGGAAGAAAGCTCTACAGATCAGTATAGTTGTAATTATAGCACTGGCTATAGGGTCCTACTTCTTCTTTAGAAGCCTAAATGCCAGTCGCGCCTATAAAATCGGTTTGCAGTTAATGGAAGAAGAACAGTGGGAAGATGCTATCGCTTCTTTTGACAAAGCTCTCAGTATTAGAAGTAATTTCCCGGATGCTAGCTTTAAAAAAGGTGAATCTCTAGCTAAAATTTATAATTATGATGATGCTAAAGAAGCTCTCCTTGTCACCAACCCTGGAAAACTGGGCAATAAAAAATTAGCAGCCGAAATTCTTAATCTGCTTGGCTTTATCTCTTTAAGACAAGGTGATTTGGAAGCTGCTAATGAAGAATTCCAGAAAGCGATTGAATATAAGCCTACTGCCAGCTCCTACCTCGGATTTGCAGAAGCTTTAGTTCGCCAAGAAACCGATCTAGACAAGGCAATTGAATATGTAGATAAAGCTATTGCACTAAGGCCAGATCCTTCAATGTATACCAGCCTTTATAATATGAAAGGCCGCGCTTACCTTATAGGTGGCAATTATGAAGCTGCCAATGAAGCATTTTTGGAATCTCTTTCTTACAACGATAGCAATGTAATGTCCTATTACTATTTAGGTGTCTCTTATGAAGATACCGGCGATATTGCTAAAGCTAAGGGAGCCATGTCCAAAGCGGTTGAGTTAAATCCTGATTATGATGTAGCTTTTGAGGCTTTAGAAAGATTAAATATAGATTATCCCGAGATAATACCAGAAGCAGTTCGTTAAAATTTTACTTCTAAAAAGTGGTTTTAATCTATACCCGTAAAGGGCGCCTATAAAAAAGTCTGAGAAATGAGAAGATGATCTCTGTACTGAACAGGGATCATCTTCTTTAGATCCCGCGGCGGTGCATCTGCTGCCTAAGGGTTACTGATACCGAACCTGCAGAGTCCAAAAGGTTTTGACCAGCCTGTTGAGCAACTATTAAAAGAAGACACGCCAAAGCGTGCCTTCTTTTAATATGCAGAGTACCGAGCCCGATACACCTTTGTTAAAATTGATTATTAACTGATTTATGATATCACATGTGCCAATAAACTCTCACTATGGTTGATTTTTTCTCAACATATTTGCTATGGAAATCGTATAAGCATCTTTGTATTATTATATCGGCTTCATTGTAAAATGAAGTTGAACTAAAAAAAGATCCACAGTGATCGATTTCCATGTTAGGATAGTTTTGTCGAGAAACAAATCTAACAGGAGGCACAATCACTATGGATCATAATGATCATACCACTAATAACCTTAA
>JAHDNZ010000071.1 GCA_018435125.1 Bacillota bacterium
ACCGTCAAATGCTTCTTCTTTTGAAATGAGTTCGGTGTCTATACTGTATGTTTCATGTTCGGCAACCTCTCCATCAGCAGTACAATGACTTTTATTAATGAATCGTTTGTAATCATTAGGGTTGCATTTTTTCAACTTTACAGAATTCGAATCAATTGCTTTTTGAGCACGTTCTATCTGAGAGGTGCGGATATGCAGAAACAGATAAAACCGGTAATTCGGCACTTACTTCTAAACTTCCATCCGAGGATTTGGTATTTCCTCAAACTGCTTCAATAGACTTGACAACATTTTCCGAAGAACTCTAGCAGTAGTATAGCAAGGAAGATAGGCAACATCAGCTAAACTGTGTGACCTGTATTAATATAAGGTTATATCTCATCACTTTGTGGTTCATGTACGTTCTTTTAAAATTTTCCAGAAATTGCCGTGCATTTTACAACCTGTTTCATAGCGTTGATTATTTATAGAATTCTGGAAAAGAAACTGAATGAGCAGTTCACATGTAACACTATTATCCGCAGCCTACGAAAAATGGACTTTAAGGAATTAAAGGGGGAAGGCTATGAGCCGCCATATACTAGAACTGACTTTACTGATGCATTGCATGAAACATTCGGGTTCCGTACAGATTACGAAATCGTCACATTAAAACAAATAAAAAAATTTAAGGCAACAAAAAGCAGATAACATTGTGCATTTTTTCAAAAGAAACAAAAGCCTAAGATCCAATGATTTCAATGGATCTCAGGCTTTTTCTTGTCTGCAACTGTCAAAGACGGGATTATACAGTAAAATCATTCTTCAATCAATTCGTCATATGTAAAACCGCCGAGGTTTTTGCCCGGCAGTTTTTATACTATGTACTTTTTTATTTCCGTTTGACTGGAACAAAAACCGATGCGCAATTCGCCTGTCTAAATCGTGCGATGACCTTTCGGCTGTTATCGAACCTATAATCGGGATGGGAGGAAAAATATAGCTTATCCATGTGGTTGAATGCTACATCATAGGGCATGGACGGATTATCTCCGTTAAATTCTTTTTGCGTAATATGGACGTATAATCCACCGGGTAGTGTAACTTTTTCAACGCTGTCCGGCAAACCTTCAAAAGAGCTGACACGGGAGCCGAAACAGCTTTTGTAACTGTTCTCCCAGTCAACCGGAAATCCGTAGAAGTCGCCTTGATTGTACCTTGCCAATCCGGTTTTATAAACCTCAGCTGCCACTTCAAAATAATCAAATATACACTTATCTCCTTCTTCACCGTGAGGACGGGTACAACAAGCGATTTTCCATGGCGGCAACAAAACAGGCTTGACCTCAAAGGTATCAAAACGGTCACTTTCCTTTTCCGGCTTGCGGATAGGCTCATATTTAGTCAGCAGATCGCCGCCTGCATTCCATGTGTTCATGGGGAATCCCCAAAGATTAAAAATGTAATCCGTGTCATTACGGAATCCGCTGATAAAATATTCGTCCGCGTGCATTCGCTCGCCGTAACCGATTCGTCCCTCACGCTTTTGTTCGTTGATTTCCATCTTCGCATAACGGCAGGTAGGAAGCGTAAGTGTTGCTGTATGCTCCGGTAAAAATTCCGGCAGATTATCAAGACTGTCAACAAGTACACCCACAATCACGTTGTAATTCCCATCACCGTGGACATCACAGCGTGTGCTGATAATTTCGGATTCGCTTAGGTTTACACCGAGAGTTTCAGCAAGAAAAGCGATTGTACCCTCGGAGATGTATTTCTTTACAATCATATAATCGTTTAAGGCTTTGCTGTCAAATCTACCGATAATGGATATCCCTGACTTTCAAAGCTTACCGGAACCTTTATGCCCACAAGGTTCATTTTCGACCTATCCACAATGGAGCAAAGGTCGTTGACTGCTTCCACAAAGGTTTCCATTCGGTTCATTTTTTCCATCATATTCAAAATCTCCGGCTTATTCTTCGGACTATAGCTTTCAGGGGCTGGGGTTATCTTTTTAACAGGCTCACTCACAAGCTAACACCTCACAAACTTTTTGTAGAAGCACTATTATCCTTTGATCGATTGCTCGGCATTTCGTTAAAACATCAATCAATAAATTTCGTCGTTCATTGTTCGTCATCGTTAATCTGCTTTTTTTACCGTTTTCGCGATGGAATCCAAGCTCAGCATCCTCGAATGCTAAATCTCGTACAGCTTCGCAATTATGAATCAAATCCGTCAGTTCTGGAAATTCGCCATATGTTTCCGCACACACTTTCAAAAACTCATAAAAATGCAACCGGTTTTCATATAGAATAATGAACTGGGGGAACACAGGAAAATGCATATAGAAAACGTCACTGTTTTCAGCGTTGGCCTGTTGCAATAATGCGATCCAAGCATCATAAATTCCTATCCCGGCTCCTTTTAATTTGGTAAAGTCCATGCAGGGCGATGGGGTGGTCATCATTTCAAGCGCTTGTTTGAGAGATTGACGATACATGTCACGGGGTTGGCGTATTTCACCTGTATCTTCAAGGATTAACAGCCGCTTCACATGGGCTGTCCGGTTCTTGCGTTTATAATATTTTTGGAAATTGAAGGAGCAGTTCTTTTTGTCATCTCCATCCAAAAAAGGACAGCAAAACAGTGTTTTGCCTTCTTCGGCATACCCAAAGACAAAATGCATATCCTTGTATTCCTTTGGCTCTATGATAACGGTTTTCTCGCTTGAAACTGCAGTACAGACATAATCACGCACTTGCGCTTGTGCCCAATCCGAACAGTCAACGACCTGTAGCTTTATGCCGTATAACCCAAGGCAATTCTGCAAATGATCGCCTTCAAAAAGCTCCGAATAGTCAACCCCATACGCTTCAGTAGAAAGAGCGCCTTGTATGCGGTATTGCAAATCATCGTTGATTTGTTCGCCCTTTTCGTTCAACCGGGATTCTTTTCCATAGAATAAGAAAACAGCCGAAAATATAGCCGGGTATGCATTGGAATGCGGCCATCCTACCCCGGTGTATGCGGCGGTCTTTCCTTTCGGCTTGATTCGGTATTGCGGAGGGTAGCGTAGTTCGTTCTTCTTTACGGTTTCCATCATGTTTAATATCTCTGGTTTATGTTTCGGGTAATAGCTTTCGGTATTTGTTGCTTCCCATTTTTCTTTTGTAATAAGCATTTTACATCCTGTAAACTCAATAGGATTTCCATGTTCATCGTTAACAAAAGAGGCTGATTCACGTATTTCGGTAATTTCCATTCCGAGAGCTTTCAGTGGTGCGATTTGTTCTGCGCATTCAAGCGGATTCCCGGCTGTTACGCCATTGACGCCCAATTTTTCGAAGGCGTATTGTGTCATGAGAGATAATGCTTCGGTATCAAGGCTGTTGTCCTGATAGGTGGTGTGCCATACATGCCCCAAATCCAAAATGCCCTCATCATTTACATTGTTGTAAGCGATAAAACCAATCAGCTTCATGGACGGTTTCAAGCAGACTGCAAAGTAGATATCTTCACCCGCAAAATATGCGACAGCGTTTTTACATCCCTCGTAATCAGTCGGCCACTGGATGTCATAATTCCGCATAGATGAGTTCATTCTGTCATTTGCCAATTCGCATACTGCTTCGGCGTCCTCGATGGTGAATCGACGGATAATCAGCCTGTCGGTTTCCATGAAAAACGGCTTGTTTGCACGTTCGTAAACCAGGGCTGTATCACCATTTATCTTTTTCGCCAGCTTTAATATTTCCGGAAGCGTGCGAGGCGAAAAATCCTGCGGGAGGTTCTCACAGTAAAACTTTTTTACTGTGTTCATAATCAGTTATCCTCTTCATAAGCCATCAGGATTTCATCACAAAGCCCGCCCATTTTCCTCAAAATCTCGGCAATTTGTATCCGAAACTCATGCTTTCGGAAATTATCCATTGACGGAAAGAAACCGCCGTGTAGCGTCCAGATTTCTTGCCTGTAATTCTGCATTTTTTCATAGAGCGGCAGTAGCTTTACAGCCATTGACAAGTCGGGATATTGTTCGACAGCATCTTTGAAAAAATCATATGCTGAGCTTGTACATACACAGCAATAGGGAGAGCAATGTAAATTCCAACAAATATCGCCCAGTTCATCATCATTTTTATCTTCAAAATAGGAATCTGTTTCCAGTGTGTCAGCCCAAACTCCAAACGCTGTTTTTCCAAAAACATAACGTCCGCCATCACCCTCAGCCGGGAGCAATGACAGAAAAGCGGGTATAGAATCAATCACGCTTTGATAAATCTGCCGCCTATCAGGCTTTTCAATTTTATCTCCGGCAAAAAACAAACCTTTCGTGGTGTCAAGACCGTGTGTAATAGTCGAATAACCATATTCGTCCACAGACCCTTCCGGTAAACGTTCCGGACCAGTATAAAGATTGACATACAGCACATCATTTTCATCGTAGCCGCCTATTAAGCAACCTTCTCTTAAGGGGTCAAAATGGCTTCTCCCATCAGGTGACACACCACTCAATGTAACCTTGAGTAAGGTTACATTTCCCATTCCCCAAGCCAGAACAGGGATACCTTTATCAACAGAGGCTTTAATGGCGTTCATCACAGCACGAAAATCCTTTTTGATTTGTTCGGTGGAAAGATAGATGCAATCATATCCGAAAGCAGCGTATGCTTTTTTTACAAATTGCGGTGTAAAGAAATAATTGGTCACACCGCTGTCACACTGCACATTGTTCGGATTACCTTTTTCAGCGGCGTACAGATAAGTGAAATTATCGCCGGTAAAGTTAGCGTAGAAATGATAATCGTCAATTTCAGAGCCGAGCTTTTTACCCATTGAACAAATAGCCGAACACAAAAAACAATTTTCCCAATTTTGAATCCTGCGATATTCTTTTATTTTATTTGATGTACGAGGTGGTTCACCCCCTGCAAAGGGATCGGCAATGGTGTCGGATGCAAAAGCAGCATATTCCGCCATCGTTACAATTTCAGGTTTTGATTTTGGGGAATAGCTCTCTGGGATGGAGTTTATTTTTTTAACAGATTCGTTCATTTTTATCCCTCCCAATTCTCCAAAACATTTTTAATTAATATCCGCGCCTGTTTTTCAAATTCTTTGTTTCCTTTTAGAGCCACCGCCAGTTCTTTCCGTCGCTGTGCTACGGTAAATGTGGCTGACCTAAAGTCTGGTGTGCCGTTAAAAACAGGTGTTGTTTCGTTATATGGTACGACTGCCAGAAGATTATCAACCATGCTTTTATAAATCTTTGTTACTTCGGTCAATATTGCTTTATTTTTTCCATCTAGTAAAACGATGCTGTTTTCAAGATAGACATACGCTGCATGGCGGGCGTCCAGCAAGGATCCAATATGATAGCAGTCATTGCCACACTTTTCCTTGTATTCTGCGTCGCTCAATTCAAATCCGGAAATCAACACATCATAGGCATCATATCCAAATTTGTGCGATTCGGTTGGTTTGTGCTCGAACATCATAATACACGTTTCAAGAGAAACCTTTAACGCTTGCTTATGCGGGATAGATTTGCCTTTTTTATCGTAAAAGCGTGTTAACGCGCTTGGAATCAAACCTGGAAACCCGCTTTGATAAAAATAGTTATTTTCGGTGAAAATTTCATTTTCAGGAACTATAGGAGATTGGTTTTCAATCGTTTTTTTGGTCGGCTCGTAATGCTGACAATCAAAATAAGTGCGTCCAAAAAACTTATCTTGACCGTTCTCGACAGCGTAACCACAGGTAAGTGTCCATTCCGGTGCCCCTCTGCCGCCGACCAATAAAATAGGAATCCCGCTTTCAATACTCTTTTTTGCTTGTGCGACGATTTCTTTTTCATCGCTTAGCGTGTAAACAGATATACCCAGCGCATCGCCGACATTCTTTTCACACAGCTTGCCATTTTGTGGCATTTGACTGCTGGGATCCCAGTCGTCCCGCATAAGGGCCTGCCAGCACACGCCGGATAGTCCCATCACTTCCTCATAGGAAATCGGAATCCCTGTAGCGTTTAGGAGAGCAGTAATGCAGCCACAATAGGAATTGTCTAGCCACTGTCCCCATTTCAAAAAGGGTACTCCGTCAATATAGCTGCCGCCACCTTCAGATTTGACCGAATAAGCCATCTCCTTCCTTGCCCTTGTCGCTTCCTCCGCCATAGCTAAAATATCCGGTTTGTGTTTCGGGCTATAGCTCTCTGGACTTTGTTCAAAAATTTTCTTGATAGCCCCACTCATAGCATAACACCTCCTTTGGATAGTTCAATTTTACCGAAGTATTCTGCATCACGGTTATCCGTTTTTGTCATTTTTCAATCGCTTATAGATTTTCATACGAATATGTTCGTTATCATATTTTCCGTTTAAGGTTTCATACACTGCAAAAACAGGGGTGTTTTCGTGGGGGATTGCATTGTTAGCAAGCCACAATTCCATCTTCGCTGCACCCATACAGATATCACCCAAACGGTCGTCGGGCAGCACAGCATACCGACCCGCTGGGATATGCGTGATTTTCAAATCATTGTTGTTTGATAGCTTGAAGCCACTGCCGCATTCTATTCCGCACCCGCAAACATCATCAGAAACACAAACATAAAATCTTTGCGCATTTCGTATTAACAGCGGGTGATACTCTTGCAAATAAGCCATCACCTTTTCCGATGCTTTCCGCTCGGCGTTATATCCGCTTTCCCTTGCTATGAGAAAAGTCATTTCAGGAACGGTGGTTATGGTAATATGCTGTTCCTGTTTTCGCTTTTTAACAGGCAAATACAATTTTAATTTGCAAGGGGAGAGAGCGTTTCCCTCTTTCCGGTTTGGAAAGATATATTCTTCAAAATAAGCACTCTCTGATTCTTCAAACATGCTTGTGGACAGCCAAGTATTGTATAGATAATTCCAAGCTTCATTGATTTCCGGTTCATTATAATTAACAACACAGGTGGCATAAAAATCTGTTTTGCCTATACTCGTGTTGTTATTCGCCTGCTCTGCCATCACTTCATAGCAAAACTGATTCCCGATTTGTTTTCCGTTCCTACCAAATACCCGACCCGTTATTTCAACCAATGACGCAACGGCTTTATCCTCAATACCAATCAAACAGGAATCATAAAATCGGGTTGTCGCACATTCGGGTATAGTTTCCGTACCGACTTTGACCGCAAGGCTGACGCTACTTATATCAAAGGGATAAAAGTAATAATATGTATCACTCTGCCGGTATTCCAAAGGGGTCATGCCTACAATGCTTTTGAACAGCTTATGAAAAGCCTGTTGGGTTTGCAAGCCGCTTTCTTCGGCAATGATGGCAAGAGATAAATCTGAGCTTTTGATTTTTTCGCAAGCGTTTGAAATGCGGCGTTTGCGGATATATTCCTTTACCGAATGACCTGTACAAGCATAAAAGTCCCGGTATAACTGGCTTGTTGAAACAAAGTGCCGTCCGGCAATGCTTTCTGGCGTTAATTCTTCCGCTAAGTGTTTTTCAATAAAGGGAAGAACATCGCGGATATATCGCAGCTTTTCGTTCAGCTTGTATTTGGCGGTGGTTTTTCCTGTGGTTATCATAAAACGATGTCCCTCCTTCCAGTGTATTTCGAGTCTACCACTTGACCGTGGGGTAGTGTAAGGCTTTCAATCAACCCGATCTGCTCATAATAATGCAGGGTGCGGGTAGAAATGGAAAGCTTCTTTGCTATTTCTGTGGTAAGGTTTATGATGGTTTTCCTTTCTGAATGTAGTCCCGAAGCTTGCATAGCAAGATTTTCAGCTCGCGAAGCGAGATTCTTTGGGCTTATATTCAGTATAAACAGCTTTGTCGCGTCAAAGTCAAGGGTTATTAAACAATTTTAAATGCGTATATTTTCGATTTTTTCATGTTCATTTATTTGCTTCTGAAATAATCCTCAGCAAGAATGGCATATCGAACGCTGTCGCAAATGCCCTGATTGTTTATATCGTCTTGCCGCATTGTCCCCTCGTATTTTAAGCCGCATTTCAACATCACTTTACCCGAATTTGGATTCTGCGGGTCATGTCTGGATTCAATGCGATTCACGCCCACATCTTCAAAGAAAAAGCGAATCAACTCGGAAAGTGCTTCGGATGTATAACCGCTGTGCCACCACTTTTGTCCGATGCAATATCCGATATGAACCATCTTGATATCATCACGCTGTTCGACTACAGCAATGCTCCCAATCGGCTCTCCAATTTCTTTAAGAACAATCGCCCAGCTATAATGGTTTGTTTTTTCATATAAGGGCAGCCAACTGTCAATTACCACTTTGGAAACAGACGCATCCGAATGGGTCGGCCAAGTCAGGAACTTTGTAACCTTCGCATCATTTGCCCAGTTTTTAAACATAGCTTCTGCATCATATGCGGTGAATCGCCGCAGAATCAGCCGCTGGGTTTCAAGTGTAACTGTTCCTTTATGTGTCATTTCAAATTTACCTCGTTCACAAGATGTAAAAACTGCACCGCCCAAAAGGTCAGGTCACATTCGAGGGCATATTTGCGTTTATGGTCAACTTCAAGCCGCACATCTACATACGCGGTCGGAAAAGGTGAAAAACTTGTCTTTTTGAATTTTGTCCTCAGAATACCGTCTGCATCTATCGCTTCCCGTATGTTTTCGGCAGATTCACGAATCACATCAACCCTTTCACCTACACCAAGCATAGCAATTTCTGTTAAGGGACGACGGTACATAACCGTTTCTACTTTATCTGCAATAAACGGCTTAATTGGGCGTCCCAAAGCCCAAAGCGGCCCGTAATATCTGTTGCCAATCTTAACAGAAACACTATTATCATCATGCATGATGTCATTTAAGTGATTCAGCGCGTTGGTCATTGCCTGTATACTTTTCGGTGTCCGCCAAGACTGTGTGTAAGCAAGCGTTGTCAAGTGATATGAACATGGTAAATATGTGTCCGCTTCAACATATGGATAGTTATTCTTGGGATTCTTGCTTTGCCTTATTTTTGTAATTTCATCCAGCGAATTTAACGATAAAAAACTGCAAAAAGCGTCAAGTGAAATATTCAGAAATGATTTTACATATTCATCGTCGCCATAGCCAAGTAACACCTGCAAGGTGTATAACAAAACCATCAAGCTGCTTCCGCTTTTCAATCCGATAAAACGCGTGTCATAACGCACAATCTCAGGCGGGATATATGAAAACTCTTGTCGCAGCGTTTCTTCATCACGCATGGCGTCAATAAAATTTACAATCATTGGGTGAGTTTTCGGTATTGCGTAGTTTGATAAGAGCCGCGCTGCCACTTCTCCATCTTGCAACGGAGTTTCGTGCAAAACCGTACCGTGCCAATTTGACCAGCTATGCGCTCCGCTGCCGATATACCCGTTTGGCTTGACATAGCTTTGTACCAGCTTGAAATTCGGTGTTTGATATATCTGCTCCAACAGATTTTCTTCCTCTGTTTGCGTGAGATTTTTCAGAATCTCTTTCCTAAGCCGATACTGAATCACGGGACCGGCGTTTCCCAACAGAAAGTCGATTGATTTTTCAAACATTTTTCATTCCCCCAGAATAGGCCAGCAAGTATTGATAACACGGTATATCAAATCACATTTAACAGCAGTCTTGTTTCGCCAATTCGGTTCAATACCCCAAAGATACCGAAAGCCGGTCAATGCTTTATCTGTCATAATATCCATCAAAGTGTCATTTTCAAGCATTTCAGCAAGAAATTCGTAGGGTTGGGTTGTTTGTATCGCCCATTTTGGATGTCCGGATAAATCTCTAATATAGAACCCAAATTGAAAACGGTTTTTTGTATTATGCACCATGCGTTGTAAATCTGATATTTCAATAGGACTAAGAGACTGCCATCCATAATTAAACGGTCCCATATAACTTCCGCCAAACTCCTTTGGTTTGCGGAACATAATATAACCGTCTATATCCTTCATAATCGAATAACTGTTTTTCATAGCTGCTTTTGCGGTTACTAAATTCTCGTCTGATTGCCAGCTAAGGGTATTTGCCAATATGCCGATATGATTTGCTCCGGGGAATTTTACAGAGGGTTTATAATACTTGAATTTTGATCCCTGCTTTGTAAAATCATCTATATTTTTGTACGCAAGTGCGCCACACAAGTGGTCAAATGATAATTTAATTTCATCGGACAGGGGTTGTTTGTCCTCCGGAAAATTTGTTGTCGATAAAATCCAAGCTATAATAGCTTTGTTTCCACCGCGACCGTCCGCGTCCAATGCGTTCCCTGCGGCAAAATGATTTTTATGCTGGTTTGCTATATCCGGTTCAGTTAAAGCGTTAATAGCCTTTTGTACAGGATTGCTTTTTACCTCTACTCCTGAACGAAGTAGAACACTCATAAGGGTATCCATTCCATCGCTACCGTGTAATTCATGGCCCAACCATCCGTCCGGATGTTGCTTTGCCAAACATTTCTGAACGACTGGTGATTGCATGATTTCGGTTTGCATATCTTGCATTTCGGGTGTGTTAATTGATATTTTTAGAATATCGCGCTTAATTAAATAGCGGATATTGACACACGCATTTTCAAAAAGAAAGTCGATTGTTTTTGAAAAGTTCATAGCGCTAGTCCTCCTTCAGCATACTTCTTTTTTGCCACCTACCGCGCAAGTTTGTAAGCTTCAACAATATACGGAATCGCCTTTAATTCCGCTGGGAACACCCACCACGCGCCTTTCCCGGTACACATTCCGTAATTTTTATCGTCCATGCGAACAACAATCACACCGCTGCAGTCCTTACGGCATGCACGGCAGCTTATAATCCGGCGATATTCCTCCGGCATGGATTTGAAATACTCGATATATCGCTGTTTCTTCTTATCTATCAATTCCTGCTTTTTGCCGGATGTAATCACCACCGTAGGTATCGATCCCGATTCTATATTCTGTAATACCCGCAGCCTGTTTTTGTAGATGTACTGACACGGAAGTGTCCCGTTATACCAGCCGCTTTCGCATTCCCCGTAATCCGCGCCAAGCCGGTTCATCTCGCGGTTCAGTTCGATGAAAAATTGCTGATGGGTCTCGGAAAGCAGGCAAAAACTGTATAAATCTTCAAGGGGCAATACGGCATCGGATTTATGGGCGAACACGCGGTAATTGAACTTCGTAAAATCAAATCCGAAGCTCACCCTGCATATACCGAGGGCAGCAAAGGCTTTTAACACCTTTAGGACAGAGGGATTTTCGGGATATGTAACCGTTATATTTATTTTTGGCCCTTTTTCCAGCCCGTCAAAGCAAAACCCGAACCGTTCCAGACACGCGAACACCAGAGGCAAATATTTGGCTTCAAAAAACTTATCCTGCTTTGCGTTGTCATATTTATTTATAGTTTCAGCTAACTCAACCGAACAGTTAGAATAGTAGGTCATGTAGGCATTCATGAGAGTGTCCATGCTAATAGCTAGCGCGTCCGAATTCGTTTCGGAAAAGCGGCCAATCGTATAGAGCAGCTTCTTGACGCAGCTTATGTGCTGTGAAGTCTGTAAACGCGGCTCGCCTGTTTTCTTATCCTCTTTAATAAGCCCGACAGCTTGGGGGTTATCGAGCAAATAGTCATAGATTTCCAAGACTTTGCCTTGCAAAGATTTAAACGCCCAGCAAAATTCCGCTTGCGACAATCCGTTCAAATGCTCATCAAGAACAGGAAAGATTTCGGGGATTTCGCACATATAGTTGTTATATGACTTCAAAGCCATATAAAGCTGCTTAACCGTTTTCACTTCAAGCGTGTTCGACATTTTTTCCCCTCCATTTTTGTTCCTATTCTTTTAACTTTTTCCTCATAACAAGCTTTTTCTCTGTTTCACCCTGCACTGCAAATCCACATTTCCGGAACAACTCGGCAGGACCCCAAGCTTAGTACTATTTTGTAGAGGTTACTTTCGATTTCAAGATAAAATAGCCTCTAGCCATTAATCTAATTGTTTCCAAAATAATGATCTTAACCTCCTCGTAAGCTTAAAAGCCATTTTCTTGCGTATTCAGCTGCCATATTCCTTTTTAAGGAGATCTTGTAGATAATATAAAGGTAATTAAACTGGTAAAAGGGAATTAAAAGTTAGAGTTTATAAAGAAAGCCGAGCGAGTGAGTTATGAAAATACTAATTGTTAGCGATAAAGAAACACCATCTCTCTTAAATGAGTCAAAGGCTCATCTTCTTTTGGATTTAGACTGTATTATCTCCTGTGGCGATCTAAAAGCAGGATATCTCAACTCGCTGGTTGCAAAGACAGGAGTACCGCTTTTTTATGTAGCAGGCAATCATGATTTTCATTATAAGTATGAACGCCCAAATGGCATTAATCTTGACCTCAAAATCGTCGAGTTTAAAGGTATGCGTATGGTTGGTTTTGAAGGAAGCATGCGTTATAATCACAAAATTTATCAGTACACCGAAGCTCAGATGAAAAGACGCGTTCAGAGTGTGGGTTATAAGTTGCTTTTTAATAAAAAGGTGGATATAGTCGTCACCCATGCTCCTCCTGCCGGGATCTACACGACTGACGATCTCTGCCATCAAGGCTTTATGGCCTACCGTAAATTTATCGAAAAATACCAACCGCGTTTCTTTTTGCATGGTCATTATCATTTGGAATATGGACCCAAACAAAAAAGAAGAGAAAATATTCTGGGCAATACTACCTTAATCAACTGTATCGGTTATCATATCTTGGAAATTTAATTGAAGGAGGTGAAAAGGTCCAGCTCGGCCCACGAGCAAAACCTAATAAAATGGTACTTGGCTTTGGCAAAAAAAATGTAGTGAAAAACTTTGCAGAGGAATATGCCAGAGAAAAAGTCGTAGCCCGTCGTCAACTGGGGGTTTTAGAAGTTGAGTTAGATAAGATTGTGGGCAGTGTTGGACGCTGGCGCGATTTTGACCGCAAATTCCAGATCCAAACAACTCATAGCCCCATTAGACTTCGCTCCATCGAAGCTGCTATGATTACCGGCAAAGAACTTCCCCCTATTGAATTATATAAAATAAAGGATGACTACTATATTGTAGATGGCAACCACCGGGTAGCCGCTGCCAGACGACTTGGCTGGAAAAAAATCAAGGCCCGAGTCACTGAATATCTTCCTTCAGCAGATACTCCCGAAGGAATTTTGGTGCGTGAACAATCATATTTTAGTTTTAAAACCGGTTTAACCGACGTTAAGTTAACTGAAATAGGTCATTACCAGATTCTATTAAAAGAGATTGAAGACTACCAAAGCTATTTAATTGAAAGATTTAAAACCGACTTTAACCTTCGCCAAGCTGCCGAAGATTGGTATGCGATGATCTATTATCCTCTGGCTCAAACTATTGAATCAGAAGAACTTCTGGAGGAGTTTCCTGGCCGCACAACAGCGGATCTGTTTCTTTATATTGTAGAACACAAAAAAAGACTGGCGGCTAGCGAAGGACGGGAGCTCACTCTTAGTGAGGCTTTAAGAGAATTCTGCTCACCCACAACCAAATCCTTAACTCAGACTATAATGGATCTTTTTACTAAACTGGTAGTCTCTAAACCGGCATGTATCGGCTGTGATCGCTGTCTTAGGGTCTGTCCGGTTGATGCTATTATCAAACAAGACGGCCTCTATCATATCCTTGAACACTGTATTCGTTGCAATCGCTGTGTGGCAGAGTGCCCTACCGAGGCCATTAAACCCGCTTCCGGTAAAGCTAACCCTGCCATCATTCAAAAAGGAGGTCATGTAAATAAAGAAGCTAGCCAAACTGCTAAAGATGAGTAATTATACTGTTGTTTTAACTGGCGCGGGGATCTCTACCGCCAGTGGAATACCAGATTTTAGAGGTCCTCAGGGTCTTTGGAAGCAAGTAGACCCCTTTGATGCTCTTTCTGTCAATGCTTTTTATAGAGATCCTAAGAAGTTTTACCAGTTTTATTTTCAAATGCTTAAGGATTTTTCTAAAGCCTCTCCCAACAAGGCTCATCTTGCCATCTCTAAGCTGGAAGAAACTGGATTGATTAAGATGGTTATAACTCAAAACATTGATGAACTTCATCAAAGAGCAGGCACTAAAAATATCTGTGAAATTCATGGGACTAGTTTTAAAGGTTTTTGTCTTAACTGTGGGAGGATAAAACCCCTTACCCCAGGTGAGTTAATACCTTACTGTGATAACTGTGGGGGCTTAGTTAGACCTCAAGTGGTACTTTTTGGTGATAGTATGCCAGATGACTATTTATTGGCAGAAAAAGAGGCTGCTAAAGCTGATTTAATTTTGGTTGTTGGCTCTAGTTTACAGGTAAGTCCTGCCTGTTATCTCCCTTTGCGTGCTAAAGAGATCGCCATAATTAACCTCGAACCAACTCCTTTTGATGCTCAGGCAGTCTTTCTCTCCCACAATAAAGCTGAGCTAGATTTGCCTCAACTACTTGAATTCCTTAATTTGGAAGCCAAATAAGCAGGAATGCCTAGAAGTTTTTGCGAAATGCTTTTTAACTGGCAAAAGGGGTGTAGGCTAAGTGAAAAAACTTCTAGGCATTTTTATAATAATTGGTATAACCTGTCTTCTAAGCAGATTCGCTCTTATTACATTTCAGGAAGATCTCTTTACGGAAGTTCAAACAGAAACACCCTCCCCTACAATCGCAGACAACGAACTTCTTACGGTGGTTGCCTACAATATCCACCATGGCACAGATATGTTTGAAAATTTCCGCCTCAATGAAATGGCTCTTCTCCTAAGCGATGCCGATATAATTTTTCTCTCAGAGATTGACCGTACCTTCGGCAGTCGCTCCTATTACCTAGACCAACTCGAAGAATTCCAAAATCTTACCGGATTAAAACACCAAGCTTATGCCCCTACTTTAGAGAAAACGGGCCTTTTTAATATAAGAGGTACATATGGTATCGCCATTTTAAGTAGGTTTCCTATTATCGACACCACTATTTATCCGCTACCGACTATTCCCTTTGATGAACCAAGAGCTGCCTTAAAAGTGACTGTAAGCTGGGGAAATCAAATTCTTACTATCTGGGCAACCCATCTTTCACCGGTTTTTGATACCAGAAAGCAACAACTTGAATATCTAAGCGTTTCTGCTTATGATGCCGACTTATTGCTAGGTGATCTAAATGCTAGACCGGATGAAATAAACTCCTTAAAAATAGCTTTGGCTTTGAAAAATACCGAGACGACACCAACCTTTCCCTCAGATAACCCCAATGCTAAGATCGATTATATCCTCTATGGAAACAAACTGAAATTACAAACCGCTCAAACCATTCCCTCTTTATATTCCGATCATCTACCGGTTAAAGCAAGCTTTTACTTAAGCAACTAAAAAAGCCGTCACTAGACGGCTTTTTAATTTGCTTTATTTATTTACATAACAAAAAGTGTAGTTAAAAGATAACTCCTCATTAGCTTTAAGTTTAACCTCAAAAACCACTTTATTGGCTGAAATTCTTCTGTTTGGCATATCAGACAATACTTCGGCATTTTCCCAAGGTAGATAAGCGTTAACCTCAACGGTAACAGCTTCTTTTTTGTTATTTTTTAAGGTTACCTGGTACTCATCAAAGAGCTTTCCTCCTGAGGTGTAGTGACGTAGTTGCTCTCTGCGACCAGCTATATCTAAAGTTTCCCCTAGGTTTAAGAGCAGTTGGCCCGATTGAGATTGGCTCGGCAGATATTGAGTTGTTGCTAAAATATCACCGTCAAAGATATTAATCTCGCCTGAGGGTAGAGCCTGAGAGATACCGTCTAAGGTTATCTCAACCTCAACATTATTGTAGTTTAGAATATAACGACGCTCCACCTTCAGGTTTTCTTCCTTCAACAAAGGTAATCTAATCCTAGCTTCAGCAGGAATGTTTATTTCTCCGGGAATCTCATAGACAGCTGTTTCGGCTTGTTTAACCGGTGTTGGCAAAGAACCATATTCACTGTCTTTGACATTGGCAAGTGCCTCTCTGGCATATAAAACAGGACTTGGTTCGCTTCTTGCTATTAGCCTTACCGAGGCAGCTTCAAAAGGCCTAGTAGTTTTATTTTCGATCTGATATTCACCTAAAAGTACTGCGTTGGCTCCGTTTAATTGCAAGGCATATTTTACCGCCCAGGCTACTCCCTCAGCAAGGTAGCGGACTTTTAGATGATCTATAGCCTGGTTACCTTTATTTTGTAACTCAAGCTTTAATTTCTGATTATAACTGCCGGCATCTTCTTGCGGTACAATTGCCACCACTTGGCTGCTATTAACCACTACTACCAGCTGACCGGTTTTGGGATCAACCAGTACCAGCTCTGAGCCCTTGTCTTTTAAAAGACCATTATAAGCTCTGCCATTTTGAGCCCAGACTGTAACCAGGCGCCCCAAAAGAGGGTCTCTTTTGCTTTCCAGGCGGGTAGAGATGTCTAGCTTATCATTTAGTATAGCTAACGAACTTAAATCAACATTTTCCGGAAGCTGCCACTCTAAATTCACCTTTTCTCCCGCTTTGATTGTTGCCGGCCACTGGTCCCTAACAATGACATAGTTTGAGTAGATATCTACTTCAGCCGCAAAAATAGTAAGCGAAAATATTAGCATTATTCCCAAGATAAGTTCCTTTTTCACCTTTTTCACCTCATCTATCTATTTACACAGTTTAGGTCTACTTCCTTCAGGAACTCACTGTCAATTAGTAAGTAACTGGTGTTAGCTAATTTAAACAAGCAAAAAAGAGTTCCCAAATCAACTTGTTTTCCCCCAGCTTAAGACTCACCTGTGATGATAGTGATGTTCTCTTGCAAGATCTCTGCTGATATATACTGATTATAACGGGCTTTAATAACACCTTCACGGTTAATAAACAATGTAGCTGGGATACCCCTTAAAAGATATTGGGAAAAGACTTTACTGCTTGGATCAAATACTACCGGCATAGTGTAGGCCTTGTCCTTGAAAAACTTTTCTACCACAGCTTTGCTTTCCCCTACATTAACCAGCAGGTAGACTAAATCTGATCCTTTAGTGTTATATTCCTGCCATTTCTTTTGCATATGTGGCATTTCGGCTTGACATGGTCCGCACCAGGTTGCAAAAAAATTAAGCACCACGGGTTTACCTATAAAATCGCTTAGTGATACCTTTTGGCTGGTACTATCTTCTAAAGTAAAGTCCAAGGCTAAATTGCTGCTAAAAACACCCTTTTTAGGAGGTATAACCTCAGCGGCGTTAACCGTAACTTCACCTTTTTGAGGCCAGAACTGTACGACTAATACCATCAAACCGAGAACGAGTATAAGTATTGTCAGCCATTTCAATGATCTTAACGGATAAATAAATTTCACTATAACCCCTCCCTAAAAGCCCCAATTAGGCAGGTACCTAGCCATAGTTTGTAACCAACCAAAAAACAGCATTATTCCAAATAACATCAACAAAGCTCCGGCTAATCTGTTAAACCAGATTGTCTTTTTAATTATTTTAGACCACTTGTCTTTGAGACTATCCATTAAAAGAGCTGCCAAGATAAAAGGAATCGCCAAACCCAAAGCATAGCTAAAAAGCAGGCTCATACCCTGGATTAAAGAACCGGTGGTAGAAGCCAAGGCTAATATTGAACCTAAAATCGGCCCTATACATGGTGTCCACCCACTTCCAAAGGCCAAACCAAAAAGCACGCTTTGCCAAAATCCGGTACCCTGATTTTTAATATATCTGCGTTTTTCAATGTTTAAAAAGGGGATGTTAATGACTTGGGTTAACTGTAGGCCAAAGATAATTATTATTAAACCGGCAATTTTTTGTAAAATAATCTGGTTGGCCAGTAAAAACTGCCCCAGTAGTGTGGCTGATGCTCCTAGTAGCATAAAGATTATGGTAAAACCCAAAACAAATCCCAGGGAGTTATTTAGTAGTTTGGACTTGCTGTTTACTACTCCTCCAAGATAAGCTATATAAACAGGTATCAGTGGCAAGACACAAGGTGAGAAAAATGAAGCCATTCCTGCTATTAAAGCCATATAGAAATTTACCGGGTTTGCTAGCATAAAAACCGCTCCTAATCTTCAAGTTTTATAAAAACAGTATAGAGCTCCAAATCAATCGGCCACAAAAGTCTTGGGGGAATCAATGTCTTTGACTCTTTATATAAGGGACGGCCTTGATAAAAGGTATTGGTAGGAATCAACTTTTTATCTATTAGTGCTACGACTGATAAAGTCCTTTGGTAGTAAGTACCTTCGTGAATCAAATACTCATCTAAAGCTACTACCGGAATTGAATCCAGCTTTGAAGGTAGACTTTGCATCACAATAAAAGACCCGACAAACAAAACAACCAATAAAAACGCTATGGCAAACTCCTTTTTTGTGACACTGATAAAGATCATAACTTTACCTCCATTATACCCCACAGGGGTATTCCTTAACCCTCTTTTTATTACAACTTATTCAGAAGTTGACTTCTTCTGCACCTTTTTATTTATATCTTGCAAAATAAAAACGCTCTGCCAAACATGAGCGTTAGGAAGTCTAGTATCAAGCAATTAATTACAAGTAAAAAAAACCGGGTAACCCGGTTTTTTTACTCTTTAATTTTAGCAGCCGCTTCAGTATCCAAGAAAAAGGTCACTTCATTATGGAGTTGGAGAAGACTGCCTGGTATTTCAGTAGTAACAAGACCACTCATAGAGCCATAAACAGCTTCTTTTTTGTTGGTACCACTGGCTAACAAAATAATATTCCGTGATCTTAAAATCGAACCTACACCCATGGTAATAGCTTCTCTAGGTACATCCTCTAAATGTTCAAAGAACCGAGCATTAGCCTTAATTGTTGATTCTGTAAGTTTAACAATATGGCTGTTGGCTTCTAGTTTTGAGGCCGGCTCATTAAATCCGATATGACCATTTATCCCAATACCAAGAATCATTAAATCAATACCACCGGCTTTAATGATTGCCTCTTCATAGCGTTTGCATTCAGCCACCGGATCTTTGGCTACCCCGCTTAGAAAGTTAATATTTTCCGGTTTAATGTTGACATGCCTAAAAAGATTGGTTTCCATAAAATAGCGATAACTCTGGTTATGATCGCCTTTTAAACCCCGATATTCGTCAAGATTAAAGGTGCTTACCTGACTAAAGTCAAGTCCTTCTTCTTTATGCATACGCACTAACTCTTGATACATACCTATGGGAGTGCTGCCGGTTGGCAGACCAAGCACAATATCAGGTTTAGCTTTTAGGGCAGCCGCAACAAAATGAGCTGCTTTAACGCTCATCTCGGCATAGGAATTGGAAATAATAAAATTCAAGGCACTCACTCCTTTGTTTTTGATACCTATTTGTAATTCTCCGGCGTCTTGGCATTCCCTGCCTTTTGCGGCTAAGCTAGCTTTTTTGACCAAAAAGTAGGACTAAATTTATCTAAGAAGAACTAATTTAGTGGAATTGATCTAAAGGAGGGAGCCTTATGGCCTTGGTGAAGTTAGGTTTAGAAAACCTTTTAGAAAACAAGCTTAGTCTATTAAGCGGCAAAAAAGTAGGCTTGATTACATCACCTACCGGGCTAAACAGCAAGCTCTGTTCCGGTATTGATCTGCTTTTTAGAGCTGGGGTAAAGTTAACTGCTCTTTTTGGCCCGGAACACGGAGTTAGAGGCAACGCTCAAGCTGGGGAAACAGTTAGCTCCGGCAGAGATGAAAAAACCAACTTGCCGATTTATTCGTTGTATGGGCCTACAAAAAAACCGACTCCGGAGATGCTAAAAGATGTGGATGTCCTCATCTTTGATATGCAGGATGTAGGCTGCAGGTACTATACTTTTATCTATACTATGGCCTATGCTCAACAAGCAGCCTATGAGTATAATAAAGAATTTATTGTTCTTGACAGACCCAATCCTTTAGGTGGAGTGCAAGTTGAAGGGAACCTGGTTCACCAAGGCTATACCTCATTTGTTGGTAATTACCCTTTACCTAACCGTTATGGTTTAACTCTAGGTGAACTTAGCTGTTATTTAGCTGAGTACCTTGGCGTAGGTCAAAAACCAACTGTTGTCAAACTAAGCGGCTGGACCAGAGATATGCTTTTTTTAGATACAAAACTATTGTGGGTAGGACCATCTCCGAATATACCAACTATTGATACGGCCTTTGTCTACCCTGGTACTTGTCTGTTTGAAGGCACTAACCTCTCTGAAGGCAGAGGCACCACTTGTCCTTTTGAAATAATCGGTGCCCCTTGGCTAGAAGGTGATAAACTAGCAGACGAATTAAATAACCTCAATCTAGCGGGTGTTATCTTTAGACCGGTATTTTTTACACCGACTTTTTCTAAGCATGCCAATACTCTGTGCCAAGGCATTCAACTCCACCTCACAGATTATAAGGCCTTCGAACCGTTAAAAACAGCTCTTTATATCCTTAGCGCAGTCTGTAAATATCCACAAACGGAATTTCTCTGTACCAAAGACCGTTATTTCTTTGACCTTTTAGCTGGCGACCCGAAGATTAAAACCGCACTGAAAGCTCAAGCCCCCGTGTTGGAGCTTTGGGAACAAATAAATAGCGAAAATGAAATTTTTCTTAAGCAAAGAGAGTCCATCCTGTTATACCCCAGAAAGGAGATTCTCTGATGACGCAACTCCTATATGCCACACCTGAATCTTTGGGTCTTAACCAAGAGAAACTAAACAATGCCTACTTGCTTTTAGAGGAAGCGGTAGCCAAAAGAGAAACCCCCGGAGCCGTCGGTCTGGTTTTATATCGCAGGAAAATAGTTGCTCATTGTAGTTTTGGCCAAAAGTCAATCCTTCCTAATCCTTCTCCCCTAACAAAAGATACCATCTATGATTTGGCCTCGGTTAGCAAATGTATAGCCACGACAACTATGACATTAATGCTCCTTGAGAAAGGAACTTTGCGCCTAGATGATTCGGTAGCCTATTTCTATCCGGAATTTAATGCTAAAAGTAAGCTACGCCTAAGGCATCTTCTAACCCACACTTCGGGGCTTCCAGCGTGGCTTCCCATCTATCAGAACGCCTCTAGTCGTGATGATTGGTTAAAGGTGCTGGCTAATACCAACCTAGAATATGAAACCGGTTCTAAGGTAGTTTATAGCTGTCTGGGATTTATTTTGCTAGGTCTGATTTTAGAAAAAATTGCGGGAGAATCTTTAGCTGCTTTTTGTAAGCGCGAATTATTTGATCCCCTGGGCATGAAAGACACTGGTTATAATGTAGGGCCTTTAGAGCGAGTAGCTCCTACCGAATACTCCCCCGCTAAAAATTGTATCCTAAAAGGTATTGTCCACGATGAAAACGCAGCTTCTCTTGGAGGAGTAAGCGGTAATGCCGGAGTGTTTTCTACCGCTTTCGATCTTGCCCTGTTTGCTGCCATGCTTCTTTCCGAGGGTTTTTGGAATAACAGGGTCTATCTTACACCAGCTAGCATAAGATTAATGCGTTATAACCACACCTCCCACCTCAATGATAATCGCGGTCTTGGCTGGGCTCTAAAAGGTGAGTATTCAAGCGGCGGGGATCTGCTGTCTCCTTACAGCTTTGGGCATACGGGCTTTACCGGCACTTCAATTTGGCTTGATCCTGCTTTAGATTTGGCTATAATCCTTCTGACTAATCGAGTTCATCCTACCAGAGAAGGCGGTCAGGGCATAATTAGACTTAGAGCTCTCTTTGCCAATGCCGTGGTAGGTGCTCTTCCTAAAACCACCTGGACGCTAGATTAAATACTAGGCGGAAATAAGCCAAGTTTACTTCCCGTTTTTAGTTTCTAAATAGCTATGAGCTAAAAAAGACAGGCCATCTTAAGATGGCCTGTTTTATCTGCTTAAAATTTCCCCCTTAGAATTTCGGCTACCTGATTTACGTCTTTATCTCCCCGACCGGAGAGATTGACAATTATTAGCTGATCTTGGGGTAAGGTTGGCGCAAGTTTTATAGTATAGGCTATAGCATGAGCACTTTCTAAAGCCGGAATTATGCCTTCTATTTTGCTTAACTCCTGAAAGGCTGCCAGGGCTTCATCGTCAGTGACCGTTACATATTCAGCCCTACCTGTTTCTTTATAGAAAGAATGCTCAGGTCCTACACCTGGGTAATCTAGACCGGCAGCGATTGAATACACAGGCAGCGGTTCACCTTTTTCATCTTCTAGCGAATAGCATTTAAAACCATGAATTTGACCTTTTTTCCCTTTGGTTAGGGTAGCGGCATGGAAAGGTGTTTCAAGACCTTTGCCACCTGGCTCTACCCCGATAAATTTAACATCTCGGTCCTTATAATAAGGTGCAAACAGACCGATGGCATTGCTCCCTCCGCCTACACAGGCAATAAGGTAATCCGGTAGACGACCCTCGGCTTTAGTAATTTGGGTTTTGGTTTCTTCCCCGATGACAGATTGAAAATCTCTTACCATCAAAGGATAGGGGTGAGGTCCGACCGCCGAACCAAGCATATAGTAAGTTGTTTTGTAGTTTTCAATAAGATCATTTAAGGCTTGATCCACGGCATCTTTAAGAGTCTTGGTTCCTGAGGTTACCGGTATGACTTTGGCTCCTAAAAGTTCCATGCGGAAAACATTTAAGGCCTGGCGTTTGATATCTTCTTCGCCCATATAGATAATACATTCCATGCCAAATAACGCACAGGCGGTAGCCGTGGCTACCCCGTGCTGACCTGCTCCTGTTTCCGCAATGACTCTTTTTTTACCAAGACGTTTGGCCAAAAGTACTTGACCAATAGTGTTATTAATCTTGTGGGCACCGGTGTGGTTAAGATCTTCTCTTTTTAAATAAATCTTGGCTCCGCCTAATTTTTCCGTCAATCTTTTGGCATAATAAAGAATACTTGGTCGGCCTACATAGTTTTGTAAAAGATCGCGAAATTCCCTTTCAAATTCCGGGTCGTTGCGGTACTCCAAATAGGCCCTGGCTACATCGTCTAGAACTTCTTGCAAATTTGGGGGCACAAAAGAACCGCCAAATTCACCGAAGTAACCTTGCTTATCCGGTAGGGTTGATGCTTGATACATTAAAAATCCTCCTTTTTGAGCCTTCAGAGCCTAAAAAAACCTAGGTCAAAGCAATAACCTAGGTAGAAATACCATCTCACCTAAGCTCATCATTCTCTACTCGGCTCATCTTAACTCAGCTTATTTTATTAGCCTCTCGGCTTAAATTGTCTAATTCGTTCCTTAGATTTAAACTCCTGCTTGGAGAAATTTAAAATGTTTATAACTGGGAATATAATTCAATTTTTGCTTCAAAATAGTAATTAAGAGGTGATTGTATGCGCCGCCACCTGCCTTTTTTTCTCCTATTAACTGCGCTTTTATTAATCATTTGGGATATACCTTTTGAACCTACTAATATAATTGAACCCTATTTTAATAACTGTGATGATTCGAGTTTTGATCAGTCTTTAGAACTAAGTAGTGACCCAATTAGTATACCTAATCACCTGGCTAGTTTTTGTCCCTTTTGTGAAAGTGAGCCTATTATTAAACCAGGTCAAAACTCAGAAGACCTCCCCGATATCCTTAAGTTTTTATCTCAGCGTGGGTACTACAAAGGTGAAATAACTAAGATCTATACCAAAGAAGCTGTCGATGCTGTAAAAACCTTCCAGCTAGACAATGGTCTTTCTACAGATGGCATAATCGGTTCTCACACTTGGCATGTGATCGGTCAGTCTTTTGCCACCTTACCTACGGCCAAAGCCAAACCAGATACCGATAATATCTCTATTTTTATTGATCTATGGCAAAGGCAGCTTACCGTTTTTGCCAACGGTCTACCCTACAAGGTTTATCCGGTAGCGATAGGTAAACAAAAAACACCTTCTCCAGTAGGGCAATGGAAGATCGTGAGTAAACTTTATATGGGCGGAGCTTTCGGACCGCGTTTTCTCCGTCTTAGTGTACCCTTTGGAAACTATGGTATTCATGGTACCAATAAACCTTATTCCATCGGTACCTTAGCTAGTGCTGGTTGTATTAGAATGCACAATCCGGATATTTTAGAACTGTTTAGCTGGGTTAAAGTAGGTACCCCTGTTACCATTTATGATGGTCCCTACCCCAAAGCTTCTTTCAGAAAACAAATCCTGCAGTTAGGTTCGGTTGGCTCAGCTGTCTATGAGGTGCAGCAAGCCTTAAAAGACCATGGATATATTACCTTTAACCCTGATGGTATCTATGGTTATGGTACATCAAATGCCGTAAAAAAACTCCAGCAAGATCATAACCTTGCGGCCACAGGTATGGTTACAGGTAAAATATATGATCTTCTAGGGCTTTATCTCTTCGACTAATCCGTTAAATGATATAAATGGGGATCAGCCTTTTTGAGGAGATCTCCTTTTTTTGTCCCCAAAAAATATAACTCATGTAGAGCTCTGGTTGCAGCTATATATAAAAGTCGCTGCTCTTTTTTTAAGTAGTGATCGAACTTCCAAACCACTGCCACATCAAATTCCAGGCCTTTGGCTAAACAGACCGGTATAATAGCTATACCTTTTGGCAACAGTTCCGTATCTTGACCGATAACACTTAGGTTAATAGAGCCTGTTAATTTCTCCGCTAAGGCTGTTGCTTCGGCAAAGGTTTTAGTGATTATAGCTATATTTTTGTATTTTAGCCTTTTAAGCAGACTTAGTAAATCGGCTTCCATGTCTTTAGAAATAATCACTTCTGGTATTTGACCTTTTCTAAGTACAGGCTCAATCTCACTGTTTTCTGTAAATACTTTGGCAAAGGTGGTTATCTGCTCTGTAGAGCGATATGATTTTACTAGTTCTAGTACAGTACTGTCAGCTTTTCCTAATGTGTTTAAAACGTATTCTTTAGGTTTGGCAAAATAGAAAAGAGCTTGATTAGGATCACCTAAAACTGTAAAGGTACTCGTGGAATATAGTAGTGTAAGTACTTTAAGTTCTATGGCTGAATAGTCCTGTACTTCGTCAATAACAACATGCTTAATACTACTATCTACCTCAAAACCCGCTACCTTCAGTTTTAAAAAAGTGAGAGCTGTAAGATCTTCATAGGTTAGGTAGCCATTTTTGAATAAAGCCAGGGTTTGTCTGGCGATAAATTGATACCTTTCAGGTTTTTTCACCGCTAATTTGGAGATAAGGTTATCATCTTCGAACAGCTGTAGATAAAACCGGACTAGATTAAACTCCACTAGTTTTGCCATTCTGTCCTTAAGCTTGGCAGTTTCTTTCATGGTTTTGCGGTAGGCTATTTTTTGTAGCTGTTTCTCACTTTTTTTGGGATTGAAATTGTCTGCAAGCAGTTCCTTGAAAATTACCTCTTGCCGTTTTATCTCTAAGGGTTCTAAAAGTGCATTTAGCCTGCGGGCTAATTTCTCCAGCCGTTTTTGAAAAGGCAAGTAATTGTATTTTTCTTTAATACAGCTGGAAATTTCCTCTCCCGCTAAAACCAAAGTGCCGTTATAGACAAAATCCTCTACGTTGTTATAACTGTTTTCTAAATAGGTAAGATAGTTTTCTAAAAGTAGCAGAAATTGGGGTGAGCTTTTAAATCTAACTGCCTCTAGACGGATCTGTAAGTCTAGGTCGCCTGTGTCACTAAAAAGGTATTCATATCGTTCGAAAGTATTTTCCAGAGTATAATCCGGTAGGTTAACAATTTTTTGGGCCAAGCTATGGAAAGTACTTTGCTTGACATTTTTTTCGCCCAAAGAAGGTAAAACCTCGGAGATATAATCTTGAAAGATATCGCTCGGGGAAAAAATGACTATATTACCTGCGTTGAGTTGGCTTTTTCTACTATATAAAAGATAAGCTATTCTATGCAAGGCAATCGAAGTCTTACCACTTCCTCCTGCACCCCAAACTAAAACCAGCCTATGTGCCTCATCCCGAATTGCTCGATTCTGTTCTTTTTGAATGGTCATTACAATCTCTCGCATCTGACCGTCTGTACTTTGACTTAGTATCTCCTGTAACATCTCGTCTTCGATGTTAAGACTGCTATCAAACATATAGATCATTTGGCTTTTTTCAATTCGAAACTGCCTTTTGAATGTTAAGGTGCCAAAGACCCTGCCGGCTTCGCAAAGATAACTAGCTTCTCCAAGTGGATAGTCGTAAAAAAGACTAGCTATTGGACTACGCCAATCATAGATTAAATTATCTTTTCCCTGTGGATCCCTAAAACCGCTAACCCCAATATAGATTTTTTGGGTGACATCCTTTATCTTAAAATCAATGCATGCAAAATAAGGAGAGTATTTAAGCCTTTTTAGTCGCTCTTCTTCTTTAAGATAAAAACCCAGACTATCTTCTTGGTGTTTGAGTTCTAAAAGACCCTGAGTCAATTCATTTGCATCAGAAGCGTCTCTAATAAGCCTTGGCATCTCTTCCCACATATATTTTCTGGTTGACAAAACCCGGCTTTTACTAGTTTTAATTTTAGCCGTGATTTTATCAAGTTCACCTTGAATTGTAAAAACAACTTGAGCAAGATGATCCTTTTCAAATTCTATCTCTCTCATCCCTATAATCGCTCCTTGGTTTTTTGCTTAAACTCAAACCACATTTAATATATTATATCAGTTTTAGATTAGACTGTGAGGGAAAGATACCGAATTTCCTTGGTCGTTGGTAAACAAGGAAAGTACAAAGTAACAATTTCCAGAGAAGATCATGGAAAAAAAGTAATACAACGCTTTTAAACAATGGAATCTGTAGTTACAGTTCTCTTAGATCAAATAATAAAAAACAAACAGGAAGCTTAAATGCCTCCTGTTTGTTACCTGTGGATAACTATAATCGTATTCTTTTTCTATTTGGTTTGGAATTTATTTAAATCTAATTCTATTCTTATCTGATTCTGATTCAATTTTTATTCTAGTCTTATTTTATTTGTATTAGATTCTTATTTCTGTGGCAAAAAATAACGTTGCCCTTTGCTAAAGATCGCAACTTTTTAATATCTTAGGAGAGTGCCAATTCTAAAAAAGGTCTGTTCTCTTTTTCAGATCTAGAAAAATTCAGGTTAACTCCGAGACAAGTAAGCTAAGCTGTATTACTATCTTTTTTCTAAATCTGGGTTTAAAAAGAATATTTGGGATTTAGGACGATAAATATAAAAAGCTTTTTTATTCTCTAGTTTATAAAGATACTAGAGAATTGCTAATGAGTAGTAGTTGATAAAAAAGATCAAATCACGATTATACTAATCTTGATTTGAAGCAAGCAATCTATCAGCAAAAAGAGTGCGCTTTGAGTTACTCTAAAAGTTCTCTCTTAAACATCGTAGTAGTCTAATCGAAACGAATCAGTGCAGTCGATGATATGGTTTGCTTTTTTAGGTTGATTTTAAACTCCCTAAAAGAGTGCTGAGGATAAAACAGCCAGGTACCAAAAATACCAATGCTCCGGCTACTACTCCCGAATCATTTAATAAAACTGCCGCTCCGGCGGTGATAGTTGTCAGACTTAAAAGTTTTCTTAAGGCCAAAGCTTTTGAAAGGTAGGGCTTAAGGGATTCAAATGGCTTGTAAACAAGCCAGATTAAACCTGCGATAAAGGCAATTAAACCGCGTGACCAAAGCGACCACTGCCATAGTTTAAGATTAGTACTTATTTTCCTTTGGAGAACATTATAAATAACAATACTACCCTCGGCTCTTATAGCCATTAGAGTGCGGATAAGATGACTATTTCCTCTATGGTAATCAATTAAAACCCAAAGGCTGAAAAACACAGGTACCAGAATAAGTACCGGTAAGGTAATCTTTTTTTTCATACCCCACCTTAACCAGGCAAAAAAAGCTATTATCATGGTAAGGCCACCACCCACATTGGCTCCTAAATTGGGATAAGCGACTAAAATTGCAGTTAATCCCAGTGGAATCAGAGTTAGTTTTTTTTGGCCATAGACAGAGTCTAAATAATAGACAGCTAAGATAATTAAACCTGCAAGATACCCCATATATTCATTACCCAGGCCATAAAAACGAGCTCCGGCTTGAAAATCATAGCCAAAAACACTTCTAGGTATAAGTCTAGCCTTAAAAAACAAATCCAGAGCCAGGATAATAGGGCCGATTATAACTAAAGAGAGCCAAAAACTACGCTTACTGTAAATACTGATAATGCCACTTAAAAAGGAGAGAACAACAGCCACAATAAAGGTCACTAAATAGCTTTTCGCCGGCATTAGACCTACTAGCAACACTAAAAGTGGCATGATCGCTTCAGCCAAAAGCAATGTTTGCAAAAGATAAATCCACTTGTCGTTTTGAAAAGCTCCTAAACAAAGAAAACTAAGCCCGATGGTTATTATCAGCAGAGTTATATAAAGCTTGATAAAAATTGGACGCAGCATTTTAATAAGAGCGCAAACCTCTTCTAAATCAAGGATTTTACTTAGAGTCATGTTATTTTGGGGTGCAAAAGTTATCACACTGCCTCCGGAATGAAAATAGTTTTCGATGGCAAAATAAGCTTCAAGTGTAGGTGCTAAGTCAGTCAGGGTAACTAAACCTGTTTTTTTAGTTGTAGCGGAGTATAAAAACTCACCCAAGGAATTTTTAGGAAATATTACTAAAAAACCTAGCCCATAGCCTTTAGTGCGAGCTACTTTGCTAGGTAGTGGACCAAGCAACATAATTTGATCTTTTGCTGCCATTTTACTTTGGAGCTGTAAAAGAAAAATACCTGTCTTTTTTAAAGCGGTGTGACGATGATTTAAATATGCTGTTTCACTCAAAAAATACCAGTTGTCTTCACTGCGATCTAGATCTCCTGGTTCAATTAGTACTAGCTCACTTACCGATTCTGTTGCCAGCTTAAGGATTTTTTCCATATCTGCCTCAACACCAAATGGCTTATCAGGGTTTTTTCTAAGGACATTAGTGTTTTCACCTTCACTTATTACCCCTTGCCTGTTCATAACTAACAATGCTCCCGGATTTTTCTGCTCATTAAGGGTACCGGCATTACCAATATAGGCTGTAGTTTTACCTTTTAAGCTTAAAATGGAGCTTAAATAACCGGGGATTATTTCGTAATAACGCTCCTCGTTAACTTTAACTAGGGCTTGGATATCCACTAATGCCATTTCGTTTTCAACCAATAAAGAACCTTTTCGCTGTTTATAGACTTCGCTTGCTATCTGCTCATCATACAGATCGCTAGCCTTATATAAGATTACCTCCTCCAGACCAAAAGCTCTAGCCCCTGCTCCCGCAGTTAAGTAAGCTGCGGACAGATTACCGAATCTGGCAGTTTGTGCATTGAGTAAGCTTACGGCCGAACCAGCGATAAAATCAGCCAAAAGAGGTTCAGCCAGTATTTCGCCAATCGTTGTATAGGGAAGAGTTATCATAAAGATTCTGGCTCTGGAAAGAAGTGATATAAACAAAGCAACTATTATTATAGCTGGTTTTTTCAAGGCCCTACCTCCCACCTTTTGATAAGCTCCAGCCACATTTGATTTACCCTAGACCAATCATAAGCCAGAGCTTTTTCTCTGGCTTTATCCCCTAATTTCTGTCTTAGTTTTTCATCACCGGTAAGCTTATCTAAAGCCTCTTTGAATTTGTGTTTATTTCCTACCGGTATAACTAGGCCTGTGTCTTCCAAAAGATCTTTAATATCACCTGTATCAGTTGCTATAATTGGCAGCGAAGCACTCATGGCCTCTAAAATCGCCAAAGGCATCGCTTCTGTATAACTTGGAAGTACCATTATACTCCAATGCTTAATAACATCTTCAGGGTTTTTTAGGCTGCCCAAAAGCTTAACATTAGGTGGCAATATCCGCCTTTGATAACCCTCTAAATCTGGGCCTACTAATTCAAAGAGCCATTTAGGGTAAAAACTTGCCATCTCTAGGATAAGATCTACTCCTTTTTCTTGACGTAGGCGCCCTAAAAAACCGATGGTTTTTTGACGCTCTTTGGCCGGAATAAATCTTTGTGTATCAACACCACTTGGTATTACCTCTATGTTAGGAAAGATCCCTTCGACCTCTTTAGCTTGGGCTTTGGAGGCTACCACTACAGCTTTGAGGTTTTTTAGCTGGTTCTTTTTTTTTGTTAGAACAAAATGCCTTAAATAATGGTTGGCATAAGGAGGAAATATGGAATTGTAAAGACAGACAATAACCGGGTTGTCTTTGGGACTTGCCAAAAGAAAACTCTTAAAACCATGGTAGAGAACCAAGCCCTCTTTTAGCTTTCTTTGTTGTCTGATAGCAACTAGATCCCATAGAGACAGGCAATCGTTGCAAGGCCAGTTTTGGCTTTTAATTTCCATTTCCTTGGCTATTTTGGCTAATTGTCCTTTACCTGTCCAGAGTTCTTGTTCTTGACCCGCAAGTTTAATAGCTGTAAGCAGATAGTATAAAACTTTTAACATTCCACCCTCAGCCGGTCGTGAAAGATGATAGATCATGTCTTTAGCGCTTCAAGCTCAATGCTTCTTTTTCGCTTGCTCTTGTTCTCACCTACATAATCTACCAGAACAATTTTATCTAGAGATAGTTCTAAGAGGGTCATATCAGCTTTATGAGTATAAGGACACCACTTTTCAACTTCAAGGTACTTATCGGAAAAAGGAGAAATCTCATAGGTTTTGCCAAAAAGCTGTACCCCTGCAAATATTCCCGGGTCTAAGGTCCATTTTTCTTCAATAACCAAAAGACAAGCCTCAGGGTTTTCCCTTAGATTAATCAACTTATCTCCACCAAAACAATGCAAGTAAATACCCATCTCTGAGTCGATAAAAATTGAAACCGGACTCACTCTTAAGCCGGCTGAACCTGTGCTTGCCAAAAAACCCGCAGTTTGCTGGGTTAAATAATCTCTGGCTTCTTTTAGAAGTTCTTCTCTGCTAAGATCTATACTAACCACTTAGCTAACCCCCTTTGTGGTAGTATATCCAATTTTAAAACTGAAAAAGCCCTGTATGGGCTTTTTTAAGCATTGATAATCTTATCCATCGCCAGCGCCGTTTGGTAGAGCACTACCTCCGGATAATAACGGTAAGCAGGTAGCTCGGCTGTAATCCAGCCATGGTAACCAATCTTTTTTAGGGAGTCTATCACTTTCGGCCAGGAAACATCACCTTCCAGGAGGTTGCAAAAACCCTGAATGTTACCCACACTGTTTTTCCAGTCTTTTATATGAACCCGATAGATACGATCTCCCAGGATTTCTATCCAGTGATCCGGCCAGCCATAAGAAAGGATGTTCCCGACATCAAAATAGCTTTTTACATAGATACTGCCGATCTCATCAATAAACTTTACCATGTCAAAAGGACTAACCAAAAACTTATTCCAGACATTTTCTACGGCCAGAACAACTTCCCTCTCCTCAGCAATTAAAGCCATCTCTTTTAAAACCTTAACCGCATTCCAAAAAGCTTGATCATATCTGGCTTCATTGTCGTTAATACTTCCGGGAACCACTAAAATAGTGTCTGTTTCAAAGATATCGCAAATATCAAGCAACCCTTCCAATCTCTTGATCACCAGATCAATGGTTGCGTTTGACGAATCAAAAGCAATATTGGGAAATACTCCTACCGGTAAAACACTGGCTATTTCCAGAGAAGTCTCTTTTATCTGTCCGGCTAAATCTTGCAACTCCTGATGAGATTTAGTTAAAGATATTTCAGCGCCATCTAGGGTGACATTGATTTCCAAACCGTCAAAACCTGCTTTTTTAGCTTCTCTACAACCGTTTATAAGATCATAATTCTCTGGTAGCATCCATCGGTTAAAAGCCTTTTTCAACACTACCACCCCTCTAAGGCATTTTTCCATTCGCTAAACTATTCCACTAAAGGGTTAATTGTCCTGCTTATCGCTCCTTGTGTTTAAAAATTACGTTTATCAGCGGTTTTTGTTTTGACCATATAAAAAAACCGGATCGACGATCCGGTTTTATCTATAAGATAACATCAATAACGTTATTAATTCCTTCAATCTGTGCCAGGGTTTTGATACCGGTTTGAGAAAGGGGTTGATCGATAGCCAACAACATTACAGCCTCTTGCCCTTGTCCTTTACGACCCACATCCATAGCTCCGATATTGACATTTTGCTCTCCAAGAAGCATGCCCACTCTACCTATAATACCCGGCTGGTCCTTATGAGGCACAACTAACATATTGCCACCGAGTTCAATATCAACTCTAAATCCATCCAGGTTTAGAAGACGCGGACCAAGTTCCTTAACATAGGTTGCTCCTAAGATATGCTCGCTTAATCCCTTGCCATATAAAGAAATCATATCCCTCGAGCCGTTTGGAACTTCTTTAACCTCTTTAATTTTAATACCCCGGGCTTTAGCTTCCATCATTGCATTAACTAAGGTTACCGGTTGCTCACAGCTAAAGGAGAGCAGTCCTTTAACTAAAGACGTGCTAAGCATAGCTGTGTCAAATTGAGAAAGCCTGCCACTGTAGATAATTTCAATTTCGGAGGTCTCTTTAGGATAGAGTTGGGCAAACATGCTCCCTAGAGCCTCTGCTGTGCCAAGATAAGGAGCAATATTGGCAAAAACCTCGGGTGCAATAGCAGGTAGATTGACCGCATGAGCTGCCGGTTTGCCACCTAAGAACCTCACTATATCTTCGGCAACATCAATAGCTACATTTATTTGTGCTTCTATAGTAGAAGCTCCTAAATGGGGCGTGACAATCACTTGATCTAGCTCTAGCAGTGGTGAATCCGTGCAAGGCTCTTTTTCAAAGACATCGATGGCTGCTCCGGCAATTTTACCGGCTTTTATAGCCTCATAAAGTGCTTTTTCATCGATAATACCACCTCGAGCAACATTGATCAGGTAGGTTTTCTTTGACATCAGATTTAACTCATTGGTCGAGACCATATTTTTGGTTTGTGAATTGAGTGGCAGATGAAAAGTAATAAAATCGCTGGTTTTATAGATTTCATCGAGCTCAACTAATTTAATTCCTAGGGCTTCACCTTGTTGTTTGGTAATATAAGGGTCATAGCCAATTACTTTCATGGCCAGCCCCTGAGCGCTTAAGGCTACAGTTCTGCCAATTTTTCCTAAACCAACTACCCCGAGTACCTTTTTGCGAACTTCGATACCGGTATATTTCTTACGGTCCCATTTACCGGTTTTTAAAGAAGCATTCGCTTGCGGTAAATGGCGTGCCAGAGCTAAAAGATGAGCTAAGGTAAGCTCAGCCGCAGCAAAGGTATTCCCAGCAGGTGAATTTACAACTACAATACCTCTATTGGTAGCGGTAGGAATATCGACATTGTCCACACCCACACCCGCACGGCCTATAATCTTAAGCCTTGTACCACTTTGGATTACTCTTCGGGTAACCTGAGTACCGCTTCTTACCACTAAAGCATCATAGTCTTTTATCTCTTTGCAAAGAGCATCTTCATTAAGCTCTGTGTTGACAACTACTTCTAAGCCGCCTTCTTGTAAGATATTAATTCCTTCTTCAGCGACTGGGTCAGAGATTAGAACTCGCATTTTACCTGTCACTTTTGCTCTCCTCCCTGATAAATAACTTCCATAGCAGCTCCCACACCTGTGCCAAGTTTAACCGGGTAGTTAACTTCTTTTAAAGCTAACTCCAAAGCAGTTATGGCACCTAGGAGATCGGCAATATCCATATAACCCATATGGCCGATGCGAATTATTTTACCCTTTAGCCTATCCTGGCCTCCGGCTACTGCAAAGCCATACTTTTTCTTCATCAAAGACCTTACAGCTTCTGTATCCACATCACCGCAAAAAGCGGTGACGGTGTAGGAAGCATCTTCGTCTTTGGCCAAAAGAGTCAACCCTAAAGCTCTAACTGCCTCACGACAAGCTCTAGCCAAAAGCTGGTGACGGGAAAAAACCGTTTCCAAACCTTCATTTAAGATCATGTTGCAAGCTTCATCTAGGGCATAAAACAGTGAAACATTAGGAGTATAGGGAGTACTCCACTTGGCCTGAGCTTTTTTAGCTTTTTTAAGACTAAGATAGTAGTTAGTTGAATCGTTACCGTTAATAATTTCTAAAGCTTTGGGACTGACTGCCACTAATCCCAGTCCTGGTGGCAGCATAAAGGCTTTTTGCGAACCAGTAACCATGAGATCTACATTCCAGGCATCGGTTTTAATATCCATGCCACCCATAGAAGAAACGGCATCGACTAATAGAAGTGCACCTTTTTCTTTACATAGTTTACCTAAAAAGGCAATATTATTGGCAACACCAGTTGAAGTCTCGTTATGAGTTGCACAAACTAACTTAAATTGTTTTTCAGCCATAACTCTTTTAACTTCCGCCAAATCATAACTTGAACCCCACTCATACTCTAAAACTGTTACCTCAGCCTTAAAAGTTCTCGCTAGTTCCACAAAGCGCTCACCAAATTTGCCGGTAACAATACACAAAACCGGATCGTTTGGATTAACTACACTGCCAACACTAGCTTCCATCGCTGCAGTACCCGAACCAGTAAGAATGACCACTTCATTTTCAGTTTGAAAGATCTTTTTTAATTTCTGAGCCAACTGCTCGTGAAATTTGGCAAAATCTCCACTTCTATGGCCCATAATCGGCCTTCCCATGGCAGAGTTCACCTGAGGTGGAACCTGGCTAGGACCTGGTATTAACAATCTTTCCTTGATAAGCATTTACTAATCTCTCCTTTTCTCTTCTCAGCTCCTCTAGTCTTTGCGCGCCAAAAGACGGAAGCTCGAAATTTAATATAAAAAAACTCCCGCCCTGACATATAGTCAGGGACGAGAGATATTCCCGCGTTGCCACCCTGTTTGGTCAATATGACCCAACTCAACTAAGCTATAACGGGCTTTCCCGGATAGGTTTGCCATCGGCTTCAAAGGTGGATTCTCCAAACTCATTTTTTGGCTTGCACCGGCCGCCAAATCTCTAGCTTACGATATCTGGATACTATTCCTAGGTCTTAGCCTTTTTTCTATTTAAGAAAGAGTCTACAGATATCCAGCTGATTTAGCAAAAACCGTATTTGCTTATTTTAAGCTTTTAAGTAGAGCTATTTCCAATTAGCTAGCTTTAGCACGGTTTTATCTTATAAGTTAATTTATTTTAACTCTTCCCTAATTCTTTGCCTTTTATTAAAACGAAGGTACTCTGTAAAACCAGTTTCTTTTAGATTTACAAGGAGCTTGTCAAAGTCTTTGGCCACATCTTCTGGAAAATGGGCATCTGAGGCTAAAGTTATTGGGATTTGATACTTTTTTATTAATCCGAGGATAAACCTCGAAGGATACATCTCGCCTATGGGTTTTCGCCAACCTGCGGAAGAAGCTTCAAGAGCCACGCCGGTTTTAGCAATTTCTTTAATAATGTGTTCCAAAAATTCATTGAGATCGGTTTTAGGATAAAAGCCATATATTTTAATTAGGTCGGGATGAGGCAAGCTATCAAAAAGACCACTTTGGGCTGCTTTTAAGAGCGTGTTAAAATAATCATGCCAAATTATGTCCAAGTCACTTGTTTCCCAGCGAGGCAGGTGCTCTTTGAGATCAAAACCAAAATCACCCAGCCAATGCACCGAACCAAGTACATAATCAAATTCATATTGACTAATAAATTCTCTAATGGCTGACTCTGCTTCAGGCACATAATCTATTTCAATGCCGATTTTAATAGGCCAACCCAGGCTTTTTGCTTGATTTAACAGCTCTAAATACTCTTTTACACTATCAACATTACGTGGAGCGGTAAAAAAATTATCTAAAAGATGCTTGGCTTCTTTAAAACGGTAGCAGTGCTCGGAAAAGCCAATTTCACTCAAGCCCAGGCTTTTACCTTGGTCAAGAAATTTTTTTACATATTCTAATTCTTTAGGTCCATTTTCCAGATGTAGGTGATAATCTGCAAGCATTAACTTCCACCTCTTATTGTTTCTCTAATGAGATCCCACCAATCGTAATGGTCAATATAAACAAGATCAAAAAGCATAACACCGGCACTCTTATTTAAACAAACCTGAATAGCTTCTTTAATAACTTCCGGTTTTTGATGGTATTTGAGCAGGTAAAGACCTCCATAGACAGTTGTAGCCTTTAAGATAACCTGATTTACCAATTCAGCTGCCCCTTCAACACAATGCCAAGGCTTATATTCAGGAGACTGACCTGCTTCTGTTCTAATAGCAACCTTGGCTTTAACTTTATTCTCTAAATCCTTAAGATAAACATCTTCATAATAGTTACCAGAGATAAGAAGATCCAGTACTTCGGCATAGCCTGTATCCTTATAACCATCTTTAGCCAAGGGAGAATCAAACTGATATTTGTTACTGGCCCAGTTAGCGCCAAGAGCATAGTAGTCAGGATACCAAGAATCTGAGTAGTCACCAAAAACCAAATCAGGCCTAAGGGATTTAACTCTCTCTCTTGCTTTAATAATGAAATCTTTAATACCAAGCGACCGGAAGTAAAACCATTCCTTAGCTAAAGAACCTAGCTCAAACTGTTTTTTTCCATCTATAAATTTAAGTGTCAAGATATCTTCAGGCCAGTTTTCAACCTCTTTACCCAGATAATCTTCAAAAAGTTTTCTGGTTTTTGGACTAAAATCACAGTTAATACTGTGATATCTCACCTTGTTTAGAACTATTCCATCTATTTGATAGTGGGAGATAACTTCTTCTAATAAAGCCAGCTCATAAGCTTGTACTTGGGGAAGCAGGGGATTAACAAAACCATGTGGTATATCAGCCCAGGCACTAACAGGTCTAATTTCGTTTTTAACAACCAAACGTGAACCTAGGTGTTGTTTTAATATCTCTGCCATAGAATCAAGGCCATATACTACAGGGTTATCATGCAAAGAGACTTCTCCTTTGGTAACTATCTCTGCTACTTTATTATCCTTAATAATAGCCGCTGCACCTGCTACGCTAAGACTATCATAGCTATCTGCTGTTAGATAAGATAATTCCTTCGCCTTGGGGTAGGTATTATATCTAGCAATAGCCATTAAATTACCGTCTTTTTCTAAATAAAGTGCCTGAGTGTAAGCTTGTGAAGCCCAGTCTTTTTTGGTATAAGCCAGTCCAAAACCGTTTTTCCCTTCGCAAAAGACATTTAAAGAAGCAAAGACTTCCAGTCCCAGGCTATGGGCTTCAGCAATCAGTACCGCTAAAGGATCGTGACTAGAGTCCATCTCTATATCTTTTTTCTTAAAAAAAGGGGCAATGCGACTGCGGTAAAGCACAGAGCCTTCTATTGGTTTAATATCAAGCACTAACGTAGTAACGCCGGAACTCTTAGCTTTACTAGCAATGCGTTTAATCTCTGCTCTACTTCCAATGCGTTCATAATTGGCTACGGCATCAATCCAAAGCAGAATTCTTCTCATTTTTATAACCTCCCCAGTAAAATAGGAGCTTCTCTATCCTAAAGCATTAGCAAAATATTATAATTAATCTTTATTATCTTTTATTATAGCAAATCTTAGCTGTCCTTAATAGATGCAGGATTCTTTGCAGGGATAGCTATAAATATGTGGAAAATCTTAGAAGTAAAAGCATTTGGAAGGAGAGAAGGTGCTCTCGCACCGCAACTAATGGAGCCTACGGTTAAACTGATTAATTATACACCAAACCCGGAACGCACAATTGCCGCAGCGGCAAGACTTTGCTACTGTGATAAAAGCGGTGATGACCTTTTTTTAAATCTTACTGAGGCTGAAGTAAAAAAAATGGTTAAAAAAATTATCGAACTCGGTCATTACTCTGTCTTAGAGCACGTAAGTTTCACCTTTGCTATTAGTGGTATATCAAGAGTAACAACTCATCAGCTAGTAAGACACCGTGTGGGTTGTTCCTATTCCCAACGCAGCCAAAGATATATTGAAGAAGATAACTTTAGCTTCATTATACCACCTAGTATTAAAGAACGTCCCGAACTACTTGATAAATACACCGAGGCTATGGAAAACCTTAACAGCCTTTACGAAGAATTTGCTGAAATTGTTCCCAAAGAAGATGCCAGGTATCTCCTACCTCAAGCCATCGAAAGCAAAATTATAGTTACCTATAGCCTACGTGCACTGCTTCACTTTATTGAACTGCGTGCCTGTAAAAGAGCTCAATGGGAGATTCAAATTCTAGCCTGGAGAATGTTAAAAGAAGCTAAAAAAGTAGCTCCTCTTCTTTTTGAAGATGCGGGACCGGGGTGTTTAAGGGGAGGCTGTCCGGAGGGTAAAATGAGCTGTGGCAAGCCATATTTGACAAATGACATCGAGATCTAATAAATTAGGTAAAGGAGCCAATAATAAGAAGAATAGCTCCCAATAAAATAATAAAAATACGCCAAAAAGGTATCTCTGTCATTGAACTAAGTCCTACTATTAAACCGACTAAAAGAGCAAGAGGTCCGAGAATTCCCATTAAAGCACTGAGTCTAACTATTGTTTTGGGATCTTGTTTCAGGTAAATAATAACAGCACAGCCTACCTCAAAAAGACCTGAAACCAACCTCAACAAAGCAGTAAGTGTACTTGCTTTTATTACAAACAGCATCAAAAACACCTCAGCAACAACATATGTTAAATAGAGGTGTGTATAGTCCAAAAAGGAGGAGTTTAACATGAGTATATTAGTACCAATGGTTGTAGAGCAAACCTCTCGTGGCGAACGCGCTTATGATATCTATTCACGTCTTTTAGAAGATCGCATTATCTTTGTAGGCGGTCCGATTAATGACTCAGTTGCCAACCTAGTTGTTGCTCAGTTGCTGTTTCTAGAAAGCAAAGACCCTAAAGCCGATATCAGTGTCTATATTAATAGTCCCGGGGGCGAAATCTATTCGGGCCTTGCTATCTATGACACCATGCAGTATATCCGCTGTGATGTATCTACTATCTGTGTCGGCTTAGCCGCTTCCATGGCAGCAGTATTACTCTCAGCCGGAGCCAAAGGTAAACGGTATGCACTGCCGTACTCGCGTATAATGATCCATCAGCCTCTTGGAGGAGCACAGGGACAGGCTAAAGATATCGAAATTCAAGCCAGAGAGATCCTGCGGCTAAAGTCTTCTCTCAACGATATTATAGTTAAACACACTGGTCAGCCTCTTGATATTATTGAAAGAGACACTGATCGGGATAATTTTATGGATGCGGAAGAAGCTAAAAAATATGGCCTTATTGATGGCATTTTACTCGAAAGACCACATGCCTAAAAAATGCCATAAAGCGCCTCTTTCAAAAGAGGCGCTCTTTTTATAAACAAAACTTGTGAGGTGGGCTAATATGACCGGGACGCTAATAAATACTGCCACAATATTAGCTGGTAGTTTATTGGGATTAATGCTTGGTAGCAGACTCCAAGAAAAAACCAAAACGACAGTGCTTAATACCGTTTCTTTAGTTGTTTTATATCTTGGCATAGAAACTGCCGCTAAAGGAAATAATTTAGTTGCTATCCTTCTAGGTCTGGTTTTGGGAAGTGTAATCGGCGAAGCCCTACAACTCGAAGAACATCTAAACCATTTGGGACAGGCAATCGAAAAAAAACTCAAAGCCAGCCAAGGGCGTTTTGCAACCGGATTTGTAACAGCCACACTGCTTTTTTGTGTAGGTCCGATGGCTATACTTGGCTCCTTGCAAGATGGGCTGAGGCAAGGTTATAATATCTTGCTTACTAAAGCCACACTTGATGGACTATCTTCTGTAGCACTTAGTGCTTCTTTGGGTATTGGGGTTAGTTTTTCAGCTTGCAGTGTCTTAATCTATCAGGGAATTTTAACCTTGCTTGCCTCCTGTTTAGGGAATTTAGCTACTGCCGAGGTTGTAGCTTCCCTTTCAGGTGCCGGTGGCATATTGATAATTGGGATAGGGTTTAATATGTTAGGTCTTACTAAAATTAAAACTGCCAATTTACTTCCGGGCCTTATCCTAGCCCCTCTAATAACCCTTCTTTTTTAGCTTATTGCCTAAGGAGAGTAGCCTATGGAAGCTAAAATTAAACACTTCCTTTTTACTCTTTCAGAGCTAATTATAGTTACCACTTTTTTTATGTTCTTTATTGCTCAAACCTTTTTAATTCAAGGCTTCTCAATGGAGCCTACCCTTAAAAATGGCCAACGGATTATGGTTGAAAAAGTATCTCTGCTTTTTAAAAGACCCAAACACGGTGATATTGTCATCTTTCAAAACCCCAAAAACGAAGCTCAACTCTTTATCAAAAGAGTGATTGGGGTTGGAGGAGACGAAATAATTATCGATAAAAGTACCATTTCCGTGAATGGCAAGCTCTTAAAAGAAAATTATATAACCGAGCCACTTAATTTTCCTCAATACCTACGTTATTTAGTTCCTAAAGATCACTTTTTTGTTTTAGGTGACAATCGCAACCATTCCTCCGATAGCCGTTTTTTAGGTGCTGTTTCCAAAAAACATATTCTTGGAAGAGCGATTTTTATCTATTGGCCTATTAGAGAGGTAGCTATTTTTTAGCTAGTTGCAAATAAAAAGGGAAGCCTAGCCAAAGGCTTCCCTTTTTTTATTCAACTGTAAAACCAAGCACTAGTGACCCGGCATACTTACTGGTGACATAATCGGCAACTTCTTTAGAATGGTAGGCTTTTATTAACTCTTCAAAAAGTGGATTGTTATCGTTTTTACGTATGGCAATAATATTTACATAGGCTGAATCTTTATTCTCTGTGTAAATAGGTCCCTTAACTGGATCAAGCCCCGCAGAAACAGCATAGGTGGTATTGATAGCTGCCATATCTACATCCGGCAGTGCTCTTGGTAGCTGAGCAGCCTCTAATTCCACAAATTGCAGCTTTTTAGGATTAGAAGCGATGTCAAATACTGTGGCTTCAATACCAATACCTGGTTTTAGTTTGATTAAGCCTGCATTTTCCAATAGCATTAACACCCGTCCGGCATTGGTAGGATCGTTAGGTATAGCTATAATAGCTTTATCTCTTAATTCAGATAGTGATTTTACCTTTTTCGAATAAAGATTTATGGGAAAAACAATGGTAGGTGCAAGTTTTACTAGATCTAGTTTCCTGTCGGCACAGAATTTCTTAAGATAAGGTTCGTGTTGAAAGCTATTGGCATCAATAGAGCCGTCAGCCAATGCTAAATTAGGAGTTACAAAATCGGCAAAAGAGACTATCTCCAGTTTAATATCCTTCTTTTTGAGGACATCTCTGACAATTTCCATGATCTCTTCATGGGGGCCTGGGTTAACTCCTACTCTTAAAGTCTTAGGTGCCGCCCAAACAGTCACAGCTAGAATCAAGCTTAGCCCTAGAGCCAGTAATTTAGAAACACTCATCTTTTTTACCTCCCTTTTTGCTCTTCCCAGGTAAGATAAGAAAAAGCTTCCTGTTTAGAGGAAGCTTGCTCACTTCCTCTTATCTCTCGAATTAATTTTAATTAACTCGCAGGAGTTGGCACCTTGCTAATGCAGGTTGCCGGGCTTCATCGGGCCAGTCCCTCCACCTCTCTGGATAAGAGCTGATATATTATTGATAAAAATAGTAACAAAAAAGATCCATCTTTGTCAAGAAAATATTTTAGCGCTAAAAAGCGCAGGTAAAAGAGAAACCTCTGTAGAAATTTCTAATTTGATTGAATTAAGAGGTGGTATATGGTGGCTACGGATAAAAACTTTGATGTTATTATCATCGGTGGAGGGGTTATTGGCACAGCCGTGGCCTATAACCTATCAAAGCTGAAACTAAAAATAGCTTTACTGGAAAAGGAAATGGAACTTGCTTTTGGTACTACAAAAGCCAATAGCGGCATTGTTCATGCCGGTTTTCACAGTAAACCGGGTACACTTAAAGCCTCTATGTGTGTCAAAGGCTCTCTTATGTATCCTAAACTTTGTCAAGATCTTGATGTTCCTTATAAGCAAAATGGAGTGTTGATGGTTGCCTTTAATAGCGAACAGCTACCCGAACTGAACGTATTTTATAATCAGGGTCGGTTAAATGGTCTGACTGATCTAAAAATCTTAACCCGTGATGAATTGCTAAAAAAAGAACCCAACCTCCAAGATGAAGTAATAGCCGGTCTTTTTGCTCCGACAGGCGGTGTGGTCTCTCCCTTTGAGTTAGCTATTAATCTGGGCGAAAGTGCCAAACTAAATGGTGTTGAAGTAGTGCTTGATTCTCCTTTGCTTAAAATGGAAGACCGAAAAAATCACCTACTAATTACAACCAAAGATAACCACTATACTGCTAAAATTGTGATCAATTGTGCCGGTTTATATGCTGATAATATAGCCCGCATGCTTGGCGATGATAGTTTTTCTATTATACCAAGGAAAGGCGAAGAATATCTTTTAGATAAACGCGTGGGTAATTTGATTAATAGTACTATTTTCCCTCTGCCCACACCCAATTCCAAAGGTATGCTTGTCATTCCTACCGTGCATGGCAATTTAATGCTTGGGCCTACAGCCATAGAGATGGATAAACGCGATGAATTTACCACTACAGCCCTTGGCCTTAAAACTATCTATGACTTTACGAAAAACTTAGTTAAAGGTTTAGAGAAAAGAGATCTGATTGCGTCCTTTGCTGGTATTAGAGCCGCCTCGGATCGCGGTGATTTTATAATCGAATTTTCTAAAACAAATCCCCGACTGTTAAATATTGCCGGAATCGAATCCCCCGGTCTTACAGCTGCACCAGCTATCGGCGAGAAAATCCTGGAAATGGTAAAAGCAAGGCTAAATGATGAAGGTATGAGTGTAGGTTTAAATCCTTCCTATAATCCGGTTTTACCAAAAAAACTCCATTTAAGAGATCTCAAAGGTCCGGAACTGGAAAAAGCCATCCAGCAAGATAACCGCTTTGCTCATGTTATCTGTCGCTGCGAGTTAGTCTCCGAAGCCGAAATTGTAGCTGCTATAAAAAGTGGAGCTAGAACCTTAGATGGCATAAAGCTTAGAACAAGAGCCGGTATGGGACGCTGTCAAGGAGGTTTTTGTACCCCCAAGATTTTAAAGATAATGTCTAGAGAACTAGGTATACCTGTAAGCGAACTTACAAAACGAGGTGGGGATTCTGTTTTGGTACCCTACACCGCTAAAGAATTGATCTAAGCTAGGAAAGGAGCTTCCTATAATGCTTAAATGGCAAAAAGAAATGGTAATAATCGGTGGAGGTCCTGCAGGGCTTGCTGCAGCTATTGCTGCCTGGGACAGTGGTGTTAAAGATCTGCTGATTCTTGAACGCCATCATGAACTAGGGGGAATCCTCAACCAATGTATTCATAATGGTTTTGGTCTGCATTATTTCAAAGAGGAACTTACCGGACCCGAATATGCCGAGCGCTTTGCTCAGGAGATTGAGGCTAAAAAAATACCTTTCCTTACCGATGCTATGGTTATTAGACTTAGCCCAGATAAAAAAATCCTCTTTGCCTGTGAAAACTTAGGTGTAGTTGAAATTACCGCTCAAGCAATTATCTTAGCTATGGGCTGCCGGGAAAGAACAAGAGCCGCAATTAGCATCCCGGGCACAAGACCGGCAGGTGTCTTTACAGCGGGTACAGTCCAAAACATGGTCAATATCGAAGGTCTTTTGCCCGGAAAAGAAATTGTTATTGTCGGCTCCGGGGATATAGGTCTAATTATGGCCCGACGTCTTACCCTTGAAGGAGCTAAAGTGCAGGCAGTGGTAGAGATAATGCCCTACCCAGGTGGACTAACCCGCAATATTGCCCAATGTCTAGAAGACTTCGATATACCGCTATATTTAAGCCACTCCATTGCAGAAATAAGAGGTAAAGATCGGGTTTGTGGGGTCTTAGTGGCACCTGTTGATGAAAACATGCAACCCATTTTAAGCAAAGCCTTCCCACTAGATTGTGATACTTTGGTTTTGTCTGTAGGACTTATTCCTGAAAACGAATTGTCTCAAGAAGCTGAAGTGGAGATAGACAAGATCACCAATGGTCCTGTGGTAAATGAGTTTTTGGAAACAAGCATTCCAGGAATATTTGCCTGTGGCAATGTTTTACAGGTCCATGATCTAGTAGATAATGTAACACGCGAAAGCTATAAGGCCGGAAAGATGGCTGCTAAATATATTAAAGAACACTCTTTACCCCTTTGCCAGACACATACCAAAGCTTTAGATAATCTTCGCTATGTTGTTCCTCATTTGATTAGTAAAAAGGCAGAGGTAGAATTTTTTTTAAGAGCGTCTAAGCCGTTAAAAAATGCCACTTTTGTTGTGGGTAATAATCTTCTTACTAAAAAGATGAGAGAAGCCAAACCCGGGGAAATGATCTCTATAACCATTCCCAAAGAAAAGCTCACCAGTCTTGAAGGTCCTTTAGAATTTCGCCTTTTAGAGGCTAATGCCACTAAATAAAGATAGCAGGAGGTGAAACTGCTACCAGACAGAATATCCTTAAAAATATCCACCTACTAACTACGACCGGCCGGTAGAATCAAGCCCCTCGCTTATTAAAGATGCTTATTCCTCAACAAGGATATTTGTCCTATTTTATCGTAGCAGGTTTAATATGAATACCAAGACTAAAAAAATTACTTGTATCTCCTGTCCATTTGGTTGCACTCTGGAACTTGTTTGTCAAAATAAGGAACTCACAAAAATCTCGGGCAACAAATGCCAAAGAGGCCATATCTATGCCAAAAACGAGTTTTACAACCCTAAAAGAATGCTCACTAGTACAATCAAGCTTATAGATGGAACTATTTTTCAACTGCCTGTTAGAACAAAAGAACCGATTCCTAAAGGTAAAATCAAAGAAGCCATGTTGGCTTTAAAAACTCTTTCTACTAAAGCCCCTATTCAAACAGGTACTGTTCTTGTTCCTGATTTAGTAGAAACCGGAGTTGCTCTTATTGCTACACGGTCGGTAAAAAAGAGTGACACATAATTACTCAAGGCTGGTTTTATTTACTCCCTTTTGGGGTATATTTTTGATTAGAAAAATAGATTCCACTGCAATAACTCATATGATACTTTATACAAGCCAAAAATCAGTAGTTGGGATTAGATTATTAAAGATTCTAGTTTAAGGAGGGATAAAACAAATATTATACCAGTCTAAATCTTGTCTGCTTTAAATCGTTTTATGTGGCCAAAATGGATCCCTTGCCACTTAGGGTTTAGGTTCGTTATTTTTCGAAATTCTTAGCCTTTGACACAATTCAGCAGTTGATCAAAGCGCTGAAATATGGAAATCCACCACTACTAATATAGTAAATGTCAACAATGAATTGCTAGCTACCCTAGAAGCAGTGAAAACCATTAACGAATTTGTCTCCAACATTCCACATTCCAAACGATGTCTTCTTTGAATAACAAACATTTACTTGGAATGTATCATAATCATGATTAAAGAAATAAAAATAGCTTATCACAACAGCTTTAGCAGCCATCGATAAAATATCGACTAACTTTTTAAGCCTAATTTTGGTTTTATGCACCTAACACCTCGTTTGTCTATGTCATCTTATTTTAACCAGCTGTTTAGTATATATTTCATATCAGTAGTACATAATATTTTTTTAAATCATTAATCTTTGTTTATTATATGGCTTTTGCAGTAGAGCCAATGTTTAAACTAAGTGACTTTGACAAGAATATTAATTTTGTTATAGACAATACTAATAGAGTATGGCAATATAATAATTGGAAACTGAGGAAAGATTTATAAGGGGAGGAATTCTTAGTGAAAAAATTTAGAGCCATTCTTTTGCTGATTGTTCTGGTACTTGCATTGTCTGTTATTAGCTTTGCTGAAGGAGCAAAATATTCACTAAAACCTAGCTTCAATAACATTGTAGGTTTTGACTTTCCTTCTTATGGGTGGGCCGTAAAAAATGCACGGAATGAAATTGTCGGGTTTAAAGGATTTAACATAGGTCACTAGCGTTGCATAAAACCGGAGCTTGTTTGTCGAGCTACGCAAACAGACGTCTGTTTGCTATAAGTCAGAATATTCAGACAGAAGAATCTTACACTATGGAAAAAAGGACTAAAGGCTATAGAGGGTAGTCCTTTTCC
>JAHDNZ010000043.1 GCA_018435125.1 Bacillota bacterium
ACATGAAACATACAGTATAGACACCGAACTCATTTCAAAAGAAGAAGCATTTGACGGTTTCTATGCGGTATGTACAAATCTTGAAGACGATACTTCTGCAATTGTCAGGATAAATAAAAGACGCTGGGAAATTGAAGAGTGTTTTCGGATCCTAAAAAGCGAATTCAGAGCCAGACCGGTATTCTTAAGCTGGGATGACAGGATAGTAGCTCATTTCGCAACCTGCTTTATTGCTTTAGTCATCTACAGACTCCTTGAAAAGAAACTAAGCGAAAAGTATACCTGTCACGAAATCATTAACGGATTGAGAGAGATGAACTTCCTGGAAGCAAAAGGCGAGGGTTACATACCTTGCTATACCAGAACTGACTTTACGGATGATTTACATGAAGCATTTGGCTTCCACACTGATTATCAGATCGTTAGTATGCGCCAAATGAAGAAAATTTTTAAAAGCACAAAATCATGAAAACATTACGCGCTTTTTAATCAAATAAAGAAAGCTTGGAATCCAGTATTTACAATGGATTCCAAGCTTTTCATTTTCTCCAACTGTCAAAGAAAAAATTATACACACCTAACAAATTAACTGCAAGCAAATTTTAAGATGCCAAACTAGTTACCCATTATCCCGTCAGGCCGTAAAACCCTTAACTCAACTTAACTGTAATTTAGGCTAAATGGGCCATTTCTCTTATCTTTTGAATAGTTTTGCTTTAGAAGCTAGTCATTTTTAATGATATTACTATTAAATTGAACACCGTAACTTATAAGTAGCAATATTTCTAAAGATGAAGCATATTATATATTACTTTTATAATTATGCCAAAAACAACCGAAAGGAAGAAAAACTATGAACGATAATAAGGAATGGGTTCAAATTGTTTCCGATAGAACTAAAGAGAGAGTTCTCGATGTCATGATTCAAAGGGCTATGTTAATAGGGAATACCAAGATCCAAATAACCTACGATGATTTAGCTAAACTTTCCGGTTTATCTAAAGGTGCTATTTTTAAAGCAGTTAAAGCTTTAGAAGAAGACGAAAAAATTAAAAAACTCCCCTCACGTGCTCGCAGAATCCCTAACAGCTATATGATTTATACCAAAATCGAGCTTCCCGAGCCAAGTGTTATAGAAGCCGTGGATTTACCGGAATATTTAGCCATAACCAGAGAATTAAAAATGAAATTGCGTCGAGTTGAACAAGAAAACTTTGAATTAAAGCAGATCCTTTTTCCTAACCTCAAAAAAGCCCCTGAGATTGTCACCAAAGCTCAGATTACCGAAGACACTGTTATGTTGGTTTTTAAAGTGCCAAAAGAGGTAACCTTTAGTTTTTCAAGTGATTTTAACAACTGATATCTTAGTCAAGCAATCAATTATGGCTTAAGTGAAAAAGTTTTTTTAACCAGGAAATCCATAAATACCTTGGTTAGATAGCTCATTTTAGTAACCAAAGTTTACTCTTGCAATAATTCCTTAAGCCTCTCGTATGAGAGGCTTACATATCCAAGTAAGCATCTTAAAACTAGTTATTCTCTTAAAAGAACTAACTAAGCATCTCTTGAAAAAGTTTTCGAATCTCTTCTTCAAGCTGCTTTAATTCCGTTTCTACCTCAAGTAGCGGTCTGGGTGCTTTATATTCACAAAAATAATGATTGAAATTAATTTCGTAGCCTACTTTTCCTATTTGCTTATCTTGGCCATCAATAAAATCTTCGTTAAGCCAAGCATCTGGTACTCGAGGTTTTACCTTTTTATTAAAATAGGCATAGACATCCTCATAAAGCGGCACATTTTCTGTGTCTTTAAGCTTTGGATCTGCTTTTAGATTACCTTGGTCGTCAATAATAGGAGGTGCAGTTTTATCCTTTTTGGTCAAAGAATTGATGATGGTTCTAAACAAGGTCGCATTTGTCTTTATGCCAGCACTCTCAAGGGCTGTTTCGACTAGCTTTTCAAACTTTTTTCTATCGGTAAACTTCTCCTCAGGCAAGCTGTTTAGAACTGCAAGAATTGATCTTTGCAGTCTGGATCCTTCAGCTTCTTCCTCGGGACTATGCCTTTTGCTTGTAGCTAAATTTCGAAAAACTCGATTTTTAGTTAAACTTTCTATTCTCTGAGGCGAGGCTTGATAATTAACTCGTAGAGGTCTTTCGATAATTATTTTTCGATAGCCAAAATCACTGTTATTAAAGATATTACAGTACTTACCTTCAGTAAAAGCTTCGTAGAGCGTGAGTATTTCATTTGCCTGGAGAGATGTGATCTCTCTTCTCTTATCACCGAGGCTCTTGTTTATAGGTGAGAAAAAGTCTTGGGCCATAATTAACTGTACCTTGCCTTGGCGTTTTCTTGCTTTTTTATTGGTCAAGATCCAGATATAGGTAGCAATAGCTGTGTTATAAAAAAGTTGCTCTGGTAGAGCAATTACCGCTTCTAACCAGTCATTTTCAATGATCCAGCGCCTGATTTCACTTTCTCCACTACCTGCATCTCCTGTAAATAGAGGCGAACCGTTGGTAATAATAGCAATTCGGCTACCCCCTTCAGCAAGCGGTTTCATTTTCGAAAGCATGTGTTGCAAAAAAAGCAATTGTCCATCATTAATGCGGGGGTAACCTGCTCCAAATCGACCTGCAAAACCACGTGCGTACTCTGCTTTGACAACATCTTCATCCGCTTTCCATTCCTTGCCATAAGGAGGGTTTGAAAGCATATAATCAAAAGTCTTTCCGGCATGTTTATCATCAGCTAAGGTGCTGCCAAAATAGATGTTTTCGGCATCCTCTCCATCAGCACTGGTGAGATAAAGATCAGATTTGCACACTGCAAAAGTCTCTGGATTTACCTCCTGTCCGAAAAGCTGGATTACAGCTTTATTATTTAATTGTGAAAGCATGTTTTTGGCTGTTGTTAGCATGCCACCACTACCACAACAAGGATCATAGATGGAATAAGTTATTTTGTCTTTTAAAATATCTTTTTTATGGGGCGAATACAACAGAGAAAACATTAAACGAATTACTTCTCTTGGTGTAAAGTGTTCACCCGGGTTTTCGTTTAAGGCTTCATTGAATCTTCTAATTAAATCTTCAAAGATATAGCCCATTTCTATATTACTTACCCTTTCTGGGTGTAAGTCAAGATGGTAAAACTTATCCATGATTAAAAAAAGCAACCCTGCTTTTTCCAGTTTGAAAATGGTATTTTTAATATCATAATTAGCTAGAACTTCGCGCATATTCAAGCTAAAACCATCTATATAGGCCCCTAAATTTGCAGCCAGATTTTGAGGTTTTTCGATGAGTTTTCTAAAGGTATAAGGGGAGAGATTATAAAAAGCAAAGCCCGAAGCTTGGCAAAGGTATTGATCAAGAAGATTGGTATCATCTCTAAACTGATAATAAGTTTCTAAAACTTGTTCTTTAGTGGGTTCTAAAACCCAGTCTATTCTTCTTAAAACAGTAAATGGTAAGATAACATCCTGGTATTGGCTACGTTTGAAATGGTCGCGCAGTAAATCTGCCATGCTCCAGAGAAAATTAGTTTTATCGCTAAAGTTAATCAAAACCAACCCCCCTATAAAACCTTAAAAACTATACTTTACCCCGAAATCGATTCTACGTTTTATGGTTTTTTCTTGATCTAGAATCTAAATCCTTTCCCTTACATTAAAAAAGAATCCTTGTTACTAAAAAGCTGCTCCAACTTTAGAGGAAAATATCTTCGTTTTGCGAATAGGTAAAATAGATTGAAATTTAAGATTTGATTTCTGCTGGAAATTAATGGTAGTAAAGTGAGGAATAATGATGTCTATTGAAAACCCAGATTCTACACCTAATCCTTCTTCTAATAAGCAGATAAAATACTGCCCTAACTGTGGTAATCAAGCCTTAGCCCAAGCTGTTATTTGTGTTAAATGTGGCTATAGCTTCTCAGAGTTTTATAAACCTCTCGCTAATAAGAGTGCCTGGTCGGGACTGTCCATGTTTTTATTAATTTTCGGGACTCTCCTGATACCCTTTTTTGGCATAATTATGGGAGCTGTTAGTCTATCAACCCCAGCTCGCCGCACCCAGGGAATTAGTCTTTTAGTTCTGGGTATTATTAGAGAGTTAATTATCCTCATTATGATCGTTATTTTTGTCATAGGTTTTTTTTCAGTCAATACTTATTACACCTATCCCTATTTCTAAGCCAATAGGCACTGTTAGTTAGATTCTAAAACCTTTTAAGGAGTGTATTATATGCATTGCAGAACTTGTGGAGCCGCACTAAACCCTAAAGCCGAAATCTGTGTAAGTTGTGGAGTAAGACCTCTTAATGGAACTAACTTCTATCAGGAGTGTGGCGCTCCAACTAAGGAAAATCAGGAGATTTGTACTAGCTGTGGCAGCAGACTTTTAAATGTTAATCAAGGTTATGTCTTTGGTTCTTCTGCCGATTTGGTATATCCGGCATAACCTCCCAAAAGCCCAGGGACAGCTGTTATACTAAGCTGTTTGTTATCAGGAGGCGGTCAGATATATCTCGGACAGGTAACCAAAGGTCTAGTAATTATCCTTGTAGCTCTCTTTTTAGGGCTATTTTCATATGGGGGACTAACTTTGGCTGTAAATATCCTCTCTATGATCGATGCCAATGCTATCGGCAAAAAACTTTTGGATGGCCGTCCTGTTGGACAATGGGAGTTCTTTTAGGAGGTTATATATTTGCTTGATTTAGTACCTCGTCTCTTTCTAAGTAAGATACAATCAGATCGAAAAAATGTAGCTCTCATTTTAACTACAATCGGTATTGTTGTTGTAGCCTTTTTATATACCAACTTTTTACAGCACACTGCTTTGATTAAAGACCTATCATCTATATTTAGTCGACTTAGAGCTCTTACCCACGGTAAATACAGATGCCCACTGTGTGGAGGTACAAGATCTTTTCTTTATATGAGTTCTTTAGATCTAAAAAAGGCTTTGCATTATAGCTTTCTGGGGACCTTCCTATATCTTTATATCGTAATTTCTTTTCCCTTCAGAGTGATTGCTTTGCTTGCACCTGGATTAAGTAAAAACTTCTTTTTTAATTTTATGATAAAAAGCGATTGTTTTTGGGAAAATCACTTTTTGACCCTAGTTTTTGTTTCTTCTATCCTACAGGTTACCCTTAATTATTTAGATATTTTTCCATGGTATGCTTAATAGATAACTATCTGATTGTTTGCGTGCTGTATTGGTATTTGTAAGGTCTTATCTACTGTCATATATCGCGTATCACGCTACCAGCTATTACTTATTAAAGGCAACAACCTCGATATTTTCTCGAGGTTGCCTTTTTAATATAGTTGTCTAATTAAGATAAATCAAGGCTCTTAGCCCGTTTTTATCTTTCTTAAGTATTAATATCAGTTTTAAGAGGAAGGTGCTAGAGATGAAATTAAAACCCATAACGGGTAGCTTTATGGAATTTTACCACCACAATCCCTTGGCTATATGGCGGGAAGATTGCTGTAGTTTTAATAATGACGACTGGCGTATTAAAGTCAGAGAAATGGCTTTTTTAGGGCTAGATACAATTATTGTTACCAGCGTTGCCTTAAAAGGAATAGCCTTTTTCCCAACTAAGCTTATCCCTCAAAATGAGATAATAAGTGCTTCCGATCCCCTTGGGGCAGTATTGGATGAAGCCTCAAAATGCAAAATGCGAGTCTTTGTAGGTTTGGGCTTTTTTAATGAGCGTAGTATTTCTGCCATGGACCCTAACGATTTTGCTCTAACTAAAGCGATAGCTGAAGAACTCTTGGACAAATATGGTCATTATACCAGCTTTTATGGTTGGTATTTACCTGAAGAAGGACACATACCCGATTATTTTACTCCTCGCTACGAAAACTACGTCGGACACTGCCAAAAAATATTAGCCTCCCTAGGTAAAATGCCAATTTTAATAAGTCCCTATGGTACTCGTACAGCAAAAGCTGATGCCAAATTCAGCGACCAGCTTAAAAATTTAGGAGCTGACATTGTAGCCTATCAGGATGAAGTCGGTGTTTTAAAAACCTCTCCTGATGAACTTCCGCAATTATTTGCCAGCCTGGCTAAAGCTCACGCCCTGGCAGGTGTAGAGCTTTGGGCCAATGTGGAAGCTTTCAGATTTGAAACCATTCCCTATAGATCTCGGGCCCTCCCTGCCGAAGCGGAAAGATTAATCCAGCAAATCACAGCTGTTTCTCCTTATGTGAGTAAAATAATAACTTATCAATATCTTGGGCTTATGAACCCAGCCTCAAGCCATGCTTTTGCAGGCCCGACTAGTTCCATCGAGCTATATAACGGCTATTTAGAGTTTAAAAATACACTGTGAATTAATTATCCTTTCTTGACTCATATTTTTCCGTAGAGTCTCAATAAAAAATCAAGCAACCGTACCTTTAGTGCAAAAACCCTTTATTAATGGCCTTAGTCTTAAAATAATCAATTTTTAAGAGGCAGATACAGACATGTAAGGAATTCTAAAGCTGGATTACCACCGGTAATATTTTGAACCAAGTTTTTCAGTTCTTCTATATCAGCTGTGGGAATAATTACATTGAAACTTACTTTTTCCAGATATTCAATCTCCTCTAAAAGCCACTCTCGCTTCTCACACTGGCTTTTAATTATACCCCACTCACTGTATCCAATGGTAAGACGATATTTATCTTTAAGAGCATAAGTTACTATTCCCGCTTCTGAAACAACTTCAGCTGCAGCTTTGCTGTAGGCTCTGACTAAACCACCTGCCCCCAGAAGAATACCTCCAAAATAACGGGTAGTAACTATTATGACTTGGGTAATATCTTGTTTTAGAATTACATCTAAAGTTGGTAATCCGGCTGTCTGAGAAGGTTCACCAGCATCAGAGAACCTCTGCTGCTGTCCATATATCCCTAGGCGATAGGCCCAAACATTATGAGTAGCTTGGGGATGTGCAGAGCAAACCTTCTCTAAAAATGCTGTAGCTTCCTCTAGAGATTGAACCGGTGCAACCTGACCAATGAAGCGAGATTTCTTCTCGCTAAACTCAATTTTATGCTCTTTTGCTACCGAGCGATAACTTTCTTCCATCTATTTCAACTCCAGACTAAACATATACCTCACTACTAGCTTCTACTTTTTAAGTCGGACTCCCTTTATATGGCTATCTGAAACTAAAATGGAGTGTGAAAGGATAATTTAGGTAACACGAGAACTAAATAACCAGTGTTAACGGTTTATAATTGTTTGAAAGATGGTGATCTCTTGGAGTTTCGTACTGCAAACCTTCAACTGATGAAGGAATGGAATCTCTCTTTGCTATTAAAGTTAATCAGACACGAGCCTAGCATCTCACGTGCCAAACTTACCGCTAAAACCAATCTTTCGCCTACTACTGTTTCTAGCCTTGTAGCGGAACTAATCAAAAATGGACTCGTCCGCGAAATTGGTATCGGTGAATCAGCCGCAGGGCGTAAACCCATTCTTTTAGAACTCATTCCCAATGGAAGGATTGCTCTTGGCATAATAATTAATCACGATGGTATTATGGTTGCCCCTGTTAATTTAATTGGACAACCTCTTATGATTTATAAAGAACAAGCTAATCTGGATGATTCGCAGGACATTATTGAAAAAATCATTGCGGGCATTGAGCTATCCTTAAAATACTTGGAAGAGCACCACCTTTCTCCATCTTTAGCCGGTGCCGGTATTGGTGTTTTAGGCCTGGTTGAAGGCCATAAAACAAGATACCTCCTTGGCGATGACTGGCATAGCTTTGATCTAAAACCTCTGCTTGAAAGATATAAAAATCAATTTACTTTTGCCATCGAAAATGATGTTAATGCTATGGCCTTAGGCGAAACCTGGTTTGGTATTGGTGAAGAAAAACGTCATGTGCTCTATGTTTATTTGGGATATGGTTTAGGTGCTGGTCTGATAATTAACGGTAACCTCTACCGTGGAGCATACGGCAATGCCGGGGAACTAGGCCATATGAGTATCTCTTCAGATGGCCAAAAATGCAGTTGTGGCCTTGTAGGTTGTCTTGGACCTGTTTCTGATGGAACCCATGTCCTGCTTAAAATAAAAGAAGCCCTAAAAAATGGTGAACCTACCCGTATGACTTTAGATAATCTTTCCCTGGAAACCTTTATTAGTGGGGCTCTAGATGGAGATCCACTTGGTAAAAAGATCTTAGATGAGATGATCTTAAATGTTTCGGTAGGTGTCATCTCTGCGATAAATTTGCTAAATCCTAGCTTGGTTATTTTAGGCGGAATGTTGTGTCCTCCTGACAACATTGTCTCAGATAAGCTAATTAATAATATCACAAAGTGTTCAATTGAAGGGCACCGCAACGGCTTTAAGGTTGTAGCTTCTAATTTAGGAACCTCAGCCGGTGTAGTTGGTGCCGCTACTTTAGTGCTGAAAAACCTCTTTGAATTACCAGCCTATACCGAAAAAAAATAGCTAAGAAGAAGATGGCTCTCAAAGAAGAGCTCTCTTTTTAGCTATTTAGAAAACCATATTAGTAAGCTCAGCTTCAAAATTAGCCATGACGGTTGGTTGCTTTATGAGTTCAAAATTTTTAAGCGGCCAGTAAACAGCCACTACTCTACCTATAACATATTCAAAAGGTATAGGTCCAATCCGCCTGCTATCATCACTGTGATTGCGGTTATCACCTAAAACAAAGATATGTCCCTTAGGAACCAAGTACTCATTGCTATACCAAAACGCCACCGGTTCGGCAATATAATCCTCTTCAAGCAAAACCCCATTTATATAGATTGAACCTTTATTAATCTCAATTATATCACCCGGGAGGCCAACAACTCTTTTGATATATTTTTCTCTTTTTAAAAGGGGATTCTTAATAATGACGATTTCGCCTCTTTTGGGGCTACGTAAATGATAAGTTATTTTCTCTACCATAACGCGTTCTCCGTTATGCAAAGAAGGTTCCATGGAATATCCTTCTACCAGAAACGACTGGGCTACAAAAGCAATTAAAAAAATCGTAAGTAAAAAAGCTTCAAGTAATGTTATTAGCCAGTCACGAAGATGTATTAACACGGAACAATTCCTCCTAGTTTAACACTTACATTTTTTAGAAATGTTGGGGGTTTATATGCAACTGCCACTTTATATCAGTTTAATATTAGAGACTTTGGAAAATGCTGGCTACCAAAGCTATGTAGTCGGTGGAGCCGTACGTGATTATTTACTTGGCTATACTCCCTGTGATTATGATATAGCAACTAAAGCTTTACCGGAAGAGGTTATTAATCTTTTCCCACATACTGCTTTAACCGGAATAAAATTCGGTACGGTAACTGTTTTGAATGAAAAACCAGTTGAAGTCACTACTTTTAGAAAAGACAGCCTTTATTTAGACAGTAGACACCCATCAAAGGTGAGTTTTACCGCCGATATCAAAGACGATCTTTCTCGGCGAGACTTCACTATTAATGCCATGGCCTATTCCGTAAAAGACGGTCTTTTTGATCCTTTCCACGGCAGAGACGATCTAGAAAACAAATTAATTAAAGCTGTTGGCTCCCCAGAGAAGAGATTCAAAGAAGATGCTCTAAGGATTTTAAGAGCTATCAGATTTCTTTCGACCCTAGGCTATGGTTTTCAGATCGAACAGAATACCCTTTTTAGTATGATAGAGTCAGCTTCGCTTTTAAGTTTGATTAGCAAAGAACGTTTAACTATAGAGATTAATAAACTTCTACTCGGAGTTTCTCCCGAAAACGCACTGGCCAAATTAGCTTTAATCTCCCCCAAAGCTTTCAAACAGGATTTTAAGCTCTTTTCACTGGCTGATTTGCCCTTAAAACTAGAATTACGATTAAGTTGTCTGCTTAAGAATAACCCTTGGTTTGAAGACTGGCTTGTTCTGTCTACAAGAACCAGGAGAGCTGTTAAAAAGATTCTGACTGATTATCCACTACCTCAAAACCAAGCCCAACTACGCCATCTTTGCTTTAATATCGGCAGAGATCACTTAGATGACTGGCTTGCTTTTAGAAAACAAAAACCTCAAGCAAATAATCTTGTCTCTCAACCCATTACCATAGATGACCTGGCTATTTCAGGCACTGATGCAGTTAAAATTTTAGGTACAGGTCCTCTTGTAGGTCAAGTCCTTTTGGAACTGGCCTTTATGGTTAGAGAAGATCCGTCCCTCAATAATAGAGAAAAATTGCTTAAACTAATTAGGTCTAAAAAGGAGCCCTGAGGCTCCCTTTTAGGCCGAGAGTTTTTCCAAGGCTTTATCAATACGTTTAAGACAAGCTTCTTTACCTAAAACCAAAGTAACTTCAAAAGCACCCGGAGAAGCTGATTTGCCGGTAAGAGCTGATCTTAAAGGCCAAAGAATCTGACCGGATTTTAAGCTCATGTCGGTGGCAGCTTTTCTTAAGGCGGCTTCTAGAGCATCATGTTCCCAAACCTGGAGTTCGCTAAGTACCTCGCGGCATTTAACTAGTGCTTTTTTAGTGGTTTCGATATCACTTTTTTTCGGAATAAGCAGTTCCTTTTCATATTCAGGTTCCATAAAGAAAAAATCAAGTAGTTCCGGTGCTTCTTGTAAAGATTTCATCCTTTCTTGAATCAAAGCAGTAGTTTCAACAAGGTAGTCATTATATTCGGTTTTGATGTTGGCTTTTTCTAAGAAGGGAAGTACCCGTTTGGCTAAATCGGCAGTTGTAATATGCCTGATATAATAGCCGTTATACCAGTCTAGTTTGTTTATATCAAAGACAGCGCCGGCTTTATTTACTCTTTCTAACTCAAACTCTTTGCCTAACCCCTCCAAGGAAAATATCTCTCTTTCGTCCTGGGGAGCCCAGCCTAAAAATGCCAGATAATTAACTAAAGCTTCAGGCAGGTAGCCCAGACCCGCAAACTGCTTGACACCTGTCGCTCCATGGCGTTTACTTAGTTTGCTCCTGTCGGGGGCTAAAACCATGGGTAGATGAGCAAATTTGGGTGGCTCCCAGCCAAATGCATTATAGAGAATGATGTGCTTTGGTGTACTTGAAATCCACTCTTCAGCTCTGATAACATGCGTAATTTTCATATAGTGATCATCTATAATACAGGCGAGATGGTAAGTTGGGAAACCATCACTTTTTAACAAAACCTGATCGTCAATGACATTGTTTTCAAAAACTACTCTACCCCGAATCAGATCATCAAATTCCGTCATACCATCTCTGGGAACTTTAAGTCTAATTACATATGGTTCTCCCGCAGCTATTTTGGTCTTAATCTCCTCAGAGGTTAAACTAAGGCATTTGCGATCATACATAGGTGCTTTTTTAGCTGCTTCCTGAACCTGACGCATATTTTCCAATCTTTCGCTACTGCAAAAACAAAAATATGCCATTCCTTTTTCAACCAACTCAAAAGCATGTTTTTTATAAAGATCAAGTCTTTCCGACTGCCTATAGGGTGCAAAATCTCCACCTTTATCCGGCCCTTCGTCCCAGCTTAAACCCAGCCAGCGCAGACTATCAAAAATAGCCTTATCACTGCCTTCTTTCAGCCTAACTTGATCAGTATCTTCAATACGAACTATAAACTTACCACCTGTATGTCTGGCATAGAGATAGTTAAAAAGAGCAGTGCGGATGTTTCCTACATGCGGATCCCCTGTAGGAGAGGGAGCAAAACGGACTCTTACTTCGCTCACTAATATTCGTCTCCTTCCAACTCAAAACAGTTAATCTATATTGGCCGAAAATGTGAGTACATTGAGAAGCAAAGGCTTTTTTAGCCTTTGCTTAAATATAATTGTACACGAAAATAAGGTTAAAGTCTAAACTTTATGCTTATTGCCAGCCACCATGAATATCACATTCTTCTGTAGGTTCGGCACCTTTTAGGTATTTTACTTTAATCAACTTAGACTGAGGGCAAGCCGGTGTAGCAACTTTGTTTGATTCGGGACAGATCTCAACGGTAACTATATAGTCAGGATCTTCACCACTGCTTGCTTGATCAGGAGACGGAGTTTTTTCTGTTTCTGTCTCTGTTTTTGTTTCAGTTTCGGGTTGAATAGTCTGTGGCTGGCTGGATTTAGAACCAAAGATGCCAAAGATGTTACTGATAAAGTTAGAACCGGTATCTTCATCCTCTTGCCAATCATCAAGAGGAATCATATTACGATCTTTAGATGGTGTTTGGGGTTCATGAAGAGTGCAAACCGCTTTAGGTTCTGTACCTTTTATAAATAGCTCTTTTGATATTTTATCTTCAGGACAGTAGCTAGAAGCAATTAAGCCTGATTCGGTACAGACCTTCAGATCCAATAAGCCCTCCGGCCTTATAAAATCAGTCGGTTCTATCCCCTCTACTATTTGTTTCATATAATTACCCCAAATGCGAGCACAGTCCCAACTGCCATAACGAACACCATTATAGACCATCTCACGTGGCAAATCTTCGCCCACCCAAATAGCCGTGACCATCTCCGGAATATAACCAACAAACCAAGCATCCTGATAATTATCGGTGGTACCGGTTTTACCAGCCTGGGGTCTGGCTATATTGGCTTGTTTGGCAGTACCGTTTGATACAACTCCTTTTAACATATCGGTAAGCAGATAGGCTACTTTTTCATCCATTACGGTACGGGGTTTGGCATAATTTCTTTCAATAACTTTACCACTGGGTTCCTCAATTTTAGTTATAAAGTAGGGCTCGCAATAGATACCCTGATTGGCAAAGACCCCATAAGCCAAAGACATTTGCAAAAGTGAGACACCTTTAGTTAGTGCGCCTAAGGCTAAAGGAGCAAGCCCCTTATCGTTTTTAACTCCGTACTCCACTAAACTGGTGATGCCAAGATTTTTAATTGTTTGGCAAACATTGTCTATACCTACTTGATCTAGGAGTTTTACAGCGATAACATTGGTTGACATCTCAAGAGCATAACGTAAAGAGATTGGTCCTTTATAGTCCCGGTGATAATTGCGCACCGACCATAGTTCACCGGTGGGTGTTTTATACTCAACCGGCTCATCGATAAAAATCTGTGCCGGGGTATAACCTTGAGAGAGAGCCGTAGCATAGATAAAAGGTTTAAATGACGAACCGGGTTGACGATAAGTCTGGAAAGCCCGATTCAACTTATCTTCGCCTCTACCTCCTACCATAACCAGTATCTCACCGGTTTTTGGATCCAGAGTGATTAGACCTACTTGAGGTTGGGTAAGGCCGTTTTTATCAACACTACCTTTAGGAAGAGTATTTAAAAGTGTTTCTTCGGCAACTATTTGTTTATCCAGATCGAGCGTCGTATAGACCTTTAAGCCTCCGCCATACACTTTATCGGAGTCAAATTTATCAAGCAGGTATTGTAATACTTGATCGACAAAGTATGAGGCAGTTTTTATATTATCTGTGCTTTTTTCTTTAAGCACAATCGGCTTTTCCTTGGTATTTTCGTAGACCTCCTGAGTAATATAGCCTTCTTCAGCCATTCGTCTTAAAACCAGATCTCTTCTTTTTTTGGCGGCTTCCATATTATACCTAGGTGAAAACATTCCTGGGTTGTTGGTTACTCCAGCAATTAAAGCGATCTCTTCTAAATTTAAATCTTTAACTCTTTTACCAAAATAAACCTGAGAGGCGGCTTCTACACCATGTGCTCCATGACCAAACCAGATCACATTAAGGTAGGTTTCTAAGATTTCATCTTTAGTATAGCCTCTTTCAATTTGAATGGCCCAGATAGCCTCTTTTATTTTACGGATAAGTTTTTTATCCTGGGTTAAAAAAGCGTTTTTAGCTAATTGTTGGGTGATCGTGCTGCCACCATAGGCAGTTAGACTTCTGTTTTTAATATTAAGTAATACGGATCTGATAATAGCTACTGGATCTATACCATGATGATCATAAAACTTATGATCTTCAATAGCCACAAGGGCATGTTCTAACTGATCGGGAATTTCATCTAAAGAGACCCAGGTACGGTTTTCAGTAAACAATCTTTGAATAAGTTTTCCATTGCGATCGTAAATGGAAGTAGCTAACTTAGGATCAAATTTAATATCCTCAAGGTTGGGGATTGTTTTTAGAACACTTGCTACAAGGGTTGCAGCTACTCCGCCTAGAATACATAAAATTAACAGTACCGTTACTACTATGATGCGAAATATTAGACCTTTTTTAGGTTTTTTAGCCATAACATACACCTTCCTCGGGAGTCTCTTATCGTAATGATTCGCAATCAAAACTAGGAAATCCTTGTTAAGATAAAGTTGTTTAAAGGGAGTGAAAAGATGGTCAAAAATGCTTATCAGCATTTGGGTCTTTTAAAGTCAGCCACTTTGGCCGAGATCGAAACAGCATATGCTCTAAAAAGCTACCAACAAACAGATAATAAGCAATATACTGAAGCTATAACTATCCTAAGAGATAAGACCTTAAGAGCAAAATTAAATGTTCTAACCCCTTTCTATCTGCCTGAAAAATGGACTATGGCTGAAATTAACTGTCTAGACGAGTCTAAACTGGTTTTAGATAATTTGCATGGTAAATTAAAGCCCATAGAAAGTGAGCTAGCCTGGCAAAACATGCTTTCCGGCACAGCCTATTATTACCGGGGAGAATTTAATTTAGCGCTGGAAAATTTTCTAAAAGCTGAGGTGTCTTTACTTACCGACTGTCATCTCCATTTTAATTTAGCCCTTACCTACACTAAGTTAGCTCAAACAGAAAAAGCTTCGGCCTATTTTAAAAATTCATTGCCTCTTTTAGACTATATTGAACTAGGTCTATGTTACCAGATTTTCAGCCTTAATAGGAAAGAATTAGCTGATTTACTTCTGACAAAAAAAGCTGTTGACTCTAAGGCCTATTGGGAAGTCCTGGAAATACTCAATAAAGAACAAAACCTATCTCTGGCTGAGCAAGTATGGCAAAAAGCAGCTAAAGAACATCCTGACAATCTAGATCTCTATTTTTATGTTCTCCAAATTTGTCTTGCTGAAACTGATTTTACTAAAGCCACTACCTATTTTCACCTTCTAAACAGTAAGTTTTCTTCCTCCAAACCAGCCCGAGAAGCAGCCAGACTTCTTACAAAAATGGGTCTTGACTGGTATTATAACTTTTGGCACTTGCAGGAATATGTTACTGCCATTAAGATATTAGGTCAAGTAGCTAGTATTAACCAAAAATACGAAAAATTACTGGCCAAAAGTGTCACTGCCTTCTTACAAAGCCAGCCGAAAAATGAAGATAAACTAAAAATTGAACCTGAAATTTTGAAAGCCAACAGTTTTTGCAACTTGTACTAAAAACCACTTAGACGGTAATACTAGTTTTACAAAATAGCAGTGTGGTTCTTGACTATGATTCGTTTTTTGACTAAGATAGTAATTAATAAAAGCTATGACAGGGCAAGTAATCTGTTATGGGGCTTAAAAGAGAGCTGATGGTTGGTGTAAATCAGCAGCCACAACAGACCAAATACACCCTAGAGCTAGGAAGGTGAAACTTAAGTAGCCTTCTTCGGAAACCTGCCGTTATTAGGACTAAGTGGCCGTTTAGGCAATTAGGGTGGTACCACGGTAACTAGCCGTCCCTTCGGGGACGGCTTCTTTTTTATTAAAGGAGGAATGCATTTTGCTAGCTGCTAAAGAACAACTAAAACTCATAAAGAGAGGCGTAGCCCAAATAATATCGGAAGAGGAACTATTAAAAAAATTAGAAAAATCAGTAGCCACCAACACACCTCTTCGAATAAAATTAGGGGTTGATCCCACAAGCTCTGATATCCATTTAGGTCATACCGTACCCTTGCAAAAACTACGCCAGTTTCAGGATCTTGGTCATACTGCAGTGTTAATTATCGGTGATTACACCGCTATGATTGGCGATCCCTCAGGTAGATCAGCTACCAGACCGCGTCTAACTCATGAAGAGGTTTTAGCTAACGCTAAAACCTACCAGGATCAGGTCTTTAAGATTCTTATCCCTGAACAAACCGAAATCTTATTTAATGGCGACTGGTTTAGTAAGATGACCTTCTCCGATGTTGCTACTATGACTTCTAAACTAACTGTAGCCAGGATGTTAGAAAGAGATGATTTTGCCAAACGCTATGCGGGTAATCAACCTATTAGTATTTTAGAGTTTATTTATCCTTTGATGCAAGCAACTGACTCGGTACAGATAAAGGCCGATGTTGAGCTTGGCGGGACCGATCAGATCTTTAATATTCTTTTGGGACGTGATCTCCAAAGAGATGCCGCCCAAGAGGCTCAAATTGCTATGTGTCTGCCTCTTCTAGTTGGCCTTGACGGTGTCAACAAAATGAGTAAGAGCCTGCATAATTATGTTGGCATTACCGATGAACCTAATGATATGTATGGTAAAATTATGTCTTTAGCCGATGAGCTGATGCTTACCTACTTTGAACTGGTAACAAACCTAGATAAAACTAAAATCGACAACATTAAAGTGGGTCTTGAGAATAATTCACTACATCCCAAGCAAGTAAAAAGCTTTTTGGCGATGCAAATAGTTAGCCAATACCATGGCCAAGATGCAGCTAAAAAAGCCCAAGAAGAATTCGAGCATGTCTTCAAAGCCGGCGGACTCCCTGAAGATATCCCTGAGTTTACTGTTCCCGAAGCTAAAGTTTGGATTGTAAAACTCCTTGTCGATTGTGGCTTAGTCAGTTCCAACTCGGAAGCCAGACGTATGATAGAGCAAGGTGGCGTCAAGCTCGATAACGAAAAAATCACCGCTTTGGACTTTGAGGTACCTATTGTAGATGGCTTGGTACTTCAGGTTGGCAAACGTAAATTTGCCAAGGTGAGAAAATGAGACAAGATAACCCTTTCTTTCTTCACCGTCTTTCTAAAACCACACCTCCCGAGGCTTTAGCTGCGATCAAAGAACTAGAAAATCCCCTAGCTAGAGCTCTATATGCTCTTGAAACTCCCTATCTCTTGCCCAAATATTTTGAAAAGCCAATGCCAATTGGCCTTTTTGAATCTCTTCTCAAGGAAAATCCACTGATTGATATACCTCACTGTAGGGCTCTGGTTGCCTTTTTTAAAAACGATTTCAAAACAGCTAAAACAATATTGGAATCGGCACCTGCCGACCCTTATACTAGCTATAACCTTATTCTCTGCCTGGAAGCTCTGGGTGAAAGAGAAACTCCTTTGAGCTACTTTCAGGATAAACTACAAGAAGACCTAGGAGATATTGAAAGAATCGCCATCTATGAACACCTACGTACCTATTTTGCCGCTCATGAAAGTGTGCAAAATGATCTCAAAACTCACTTTATGACTACTCAACCTGCGATAATGAAACTTTATCTCTCCCATTTAGTCTTGCATAAAGACTTCGATTTAGCTGAAGAGCTTTGGGTCAGTGCAGCTATTGAATATGAAGAACTGGAAGATTTCGGTGTGGATTTGGCTCTATCTGAAGGCAAATTGCATCTGGCCATGGCTAGACTCCGCAGCTTAACTAAGCCACAAGCCAAAGAAGCTTTTGTCGAAGACTTTATCAAAGTTGTAGCTTTGAAAGCTTTAGAAGACAAAGACACCAAATCAGCTTTAGAGATGATTGAAATTCTCCTTTTAGAATTTGAGTTGTCTGAAAAAGAACTGCTTTTTTATCTACGCCTAAAGTGTAACTGTTCCCTGCTTATCCTAAAGCAAGATTTAGATCCGAATGCCCTTTCTCCAGATAGTAAACAAGATCTTAAAACCGGTTTAACCCAGGTACAAACCGAGCTTGAAAAAGAATTACCCCGGATCAAAGCCTTAGCCCACAAACTTAATGAACCGGTTAATGGTATAGAAGACGACTATTTATCTTACTTAGAGCAATTGTTAGTTTCACTTGCATAGAAAGCCTAGATCTTTCAATGCCTAAAAAAGCTTTCCTTTACCTTGGCTTTTAAAAGATCGTTATATAAGTTGATGCATTCCTCATGAAAGCGGGGGAAAATATGGATTTTCACAGTACTACCTTAGAATATTATTCGCACTGGCTAGGTATAGAGATTGCCTATGTAAAAGATAATGAAATAGCAACCATCTATTCTGAGGAGCGAAATAAGACCCAATTTGGATATACAAGGCAAGCTGATTTACTTTTATGGTATCAAGACACGAAGATAATTATCTCCTATGGGAAAAACACGCAGGACCATATTCAAAAGCTAAGTAGAACATTAAAAATTGGTATAGACATCAATAGTATAAGAGATTCGCTTTTTGCATTATTTGGCCAACAACCAAACCATAACATCAAGTATGTATTCTCCAAACTTCCTGTTATGCCAGACTCTGCCAAGGTACTGACACTCGATGATTATCAAGCTTATCTTGCTTTCTTCAAAACCAATAACCCTAACTGTAAAGATTTATCCTGGTTATACGATTACTTCGTCAGGATGATCGAATCTAAAACCTGTTGTGGGGTTTTTATCGGCAATAGCCTTGTCAGCTGTACCGATAGCCCCAGTATGCCCTATATGCAAGATAAAGTTCAGGAAATTGGCATAAATACTCTATCTGAATTCAGAGGAAAAAGTTATGCTTCCTCAGCTTCCATCAAATGTGCTTCTCAAATTATTAGCCAGGGCAAGTGTCCTCAGTGGTCAACAGCAATTAATAATTTTCCATCGCAAAAATTGGCTTATCGAGTAGGCTTTAATAAACTGGCTGAAACTCTAACCATAACATTATAAAAATAAGAGAGTTCCTAACCAAGTTTCTTGTAGGAACTCTTTTCCTTAGTTTTAATTATCTATCACTAATAAAAGGTAAACCTGGGATTCCCGGGCTTTTTTTTAATTTCTCAAATTTATTTAAGCCTCTTATAAAGCTAAGGTGAGCTGTTTTTCTTCGCAGACGTTGACTGCGTTTGATGTAATTCACCAAAGCAGTGTATTACATCAAGATGCTCATCATAAAAATCAACTATTAAAACTCAAAGCAGGAACTGGTTTTATTAAAAACCATACTTTTCCCCATTTCACCAAATAACCTCGTCTGGATAGTCAATTCCTTTAAGTTGAATTGCTCCTTCCGGACAACCTCGCTCTTTAGCTGCAGTAACTACTACTTCTTTAATTTCTTGATGATCTTCATAATTCCAGTATTCGGCAATTTGCTTAGCTATAGTCGATAAACTTTTTAAACGTTTTTCTTTGGTCATTGCAAGATACTTTATATTTAGCAAGTCTACATACTGCCCGGCAATACACTGAATACCTATATAATCACCATTCATTACCTTTAGCCATCTCGAAAAGGTTGCCACAGAAAGCGTCTCTTTAACACATCTTACAAATTCAGCCTGAAAAGAACGAATAGTTGCAATTGTGCTGTCCCAAATAACTCTCCTATCCGCTGGGTTGTAGTATCTGCTTTTTGCTAGATCTCTAGCCCTTAATTCGATCAAAGCATTTAAAGCCAGCATCCCGAAAAACATCTCTGGATAAAGGCAATTGCAGCTGTAATAAACATTGTTTTGAGGAGTAATAATTGAGTGCCATCTCATCGTTTCTTCATTCATATTATTTTCTACAAGCTTAATATCACGATCTCCTTGATAGGCATGTCTTATATCATAACATATTCCTAAAACACGAGTTGACATTTCAATATAGTCTTGGTGTTTATCTGAGTATTCGCTAATTGTAATATCATGAAATGCCTCTACCAAATTGTACAAATCATCAAAATCTCCGCTAATTGTTACCCCCACTAGATTCTCTGTGTTTTTAATCGAAATCATTTAATCATCCCCTAAATCTTTACTCACATCGTAAGCTAGCTCTCGGACTTTTCTGGTTAATGTCCATTTCTACTAATACTTGAATACCCCTCCTCATCTGTTTAGCATCTTGCATAGGTTAAGAGCTTCTTGTTTTCAGAAAATACAGGTATAAAAGACTTCCACAACATATACTTAGCCATAGTCAAAAGGAAACGGTTATTCAAATCACTCAAAGGGTATGTAGTTAGAGAAAATCTATATTACGAAACAGAATAATTCGAGGTACTTTTGCATAAGAAAGCGAACAAACCTTACTATATTCCGATTATGTCCGTATAATTGTGTAAAATGGAAAATTAAAAGGGCCATTATCTTAGTCCTTGCGATACAATGTTTTTAGAGTGAAAAACATATCGGAAAGGATGTCTAAGAAATGACCCAAATCAATATTACTATGGATTTA
>JAHDNZ010000016.1 GCA_018435125.1 Bacillota bacterium
GCCATAGGGATAGCGGCGATCTTCTGTCTTTAGAATTAACTCATCGTTTAGAAAGACACTAAATTCACTGCCTTTGGCAACTAAACCAATTTTTGCTTCTACTCCGGCTTCAATTCCAATATCTGTAGCAACTAGTTTTTTGGAGTTTTCGTGATGTCCCCCAAAGCGACTGATGGAAATAAAATCCGGGGTGATATTAAGACTGTAAGTGTAAAAAGGAGAACTTTGGCGAAAATATAATCTAACCTGGCCATTTTCACCATATTCTTCGGGGTTAATTATTATACTTAGAGTATAATCCGACCAGTTATATTCGCCAAGCTTTGCCTCAGCAAAGCCTACCTTAGGCCAGGAAAGGCTATTTTCGGTTTTAACCCAGGCTTTTTGTTGCAAAAGCCAGTTGTCAAAACCTGTTTCCTGAAAAACAGCTCCGGCAAGACTACTTAAAACCAATAGTACTATAACAGCTAAAATCAATATAATCACCTCAAGGAAACTTTTCACCATAAACCAAAACATTCCTTTGAAAAAACTAGTTTAGTTAATGCTTCAGAAAAACAAAGATATATTTTGGTATTATGCGAGCGAATAAGGTTGAGCTTGTTAGCGATATCTATCTAAGGAAAATTGGTATGTTTGGTATATTTCAACATCGTGTTAAGGAACTTAAATCATTATTTAATCCTAGTGATTTGGGTGAAGTATATGCAATAGCCATGGCTAGAACTTTAGGCTGTTTTTGTCTTTACCCGATGATATCAAAGAAAATAGCCCGTATTATATGCTTACAAGAGCTATAGACTCAGATGTAATACCATTTGCTTTTTTTGAAGTACTGTTTTTGGACTATCTTGAGGATATAATAACAGCAGAACAATTATTATCTCGTTTTGAAAATACTTGTAGTTGTTCTAATTTAAAGATGGATTGTACCTCGAAATTGAAAGCGTTTATCAGACGCTTTTGGACCGATCCATATAGCTAGCGTGATAAGAAATGGATGCATCTTTTTTGTACCCAAAAAAGCATAGATGCGAAACAGAAACTAGAAAAACTACAAGGTTTTTTAAAAACAAGGTAACAAAGCTAGGGACTTCATGTGTAAATCTATAAAAAAAGCCCCGCTTTAGCGGGGCTTAGATGATCTTAGAGTTTAGCAATTAGTTTGCTGAATTCTTTTAGCTTCTTTTGAATCTCTTTGGTGGAATCATTGGCAGCCTTTTTAATTGCATCTTCCGGGTTTGCGTTTTGCAAAACTACACTATTGAAAGCAAAATCGATGTAGCGGTCTGCAACATAACCACCAACAACAGCTCTTTGCATTTGGCAAGTAGCTAAAGCTTTACGGGCAACATCCATTTGCTCAGCGGGGAAACCGGATTTTTCAATAGCATCCTTAGTGGAGAAGAAAAGACGCCATTTCTCAGGGCTATCATAGGTTAGCTTTGAGAATTTAGCAGTAAATTCAGGAGAAACTGCCCACTGCATGAACTTCCAAGCAGCATCTTTCTTCTTGGTGTTTGCTGTAACAGCCCAGGTCAACATCTTACCGGTGTTAGTGCGATCAATAGTACCATCTTTTCTCTTAGTACCTGGCATTTCAGCAATATCCCATTTACCGGCGATTTGAGGAGCAGCTCTTTCATATACTGAGTAGTACCAGTTCTGGTAGATCTGAATTGGTGTAGCACCATCGGTAAAGGTTTGATAACCAGGATCTTCGATGGGGAACTTATAATCTTTAAACAACGAGACAAATTCTTTGAAAGCATCAATAACAGCCGGGTTATCTAAGTTGGAAGCAGTACCATCGGCGGTATAGATATCAGTACCTCTTTGGAATACAAATGGTAGGAATCTACCGGTAGAACGAGTAGCAGGATCGCCCTGGTAATCGTAGTAGATATCCATCTTTCTGGCTTTCAACTTAGTGGAAAGAGTTTTTAATTCATCCCAGGTCTTGGGGACCTCAGTACCGATATCTTTGAGGATATCGCTGCGATAATAGGTCCAGGTCCAGTTAGCTTCGCCAGGAAGGGCGAAAGTAGCATTTTTATAAGTCAACTGTCTCATAAGGCCAGGATGCATCTGGTCTAGGGTTTTATTTAGGTTAGGTAGACCATTTAGATTTAATAAGGCACCACGTACACCAAGCTCAACTATTTGGTTGGAGTAGAGCTCAACCACATCAGGAGCATCTCCACCAATAACAGACAGGAGCAATTTACTGGTCATATCAGCAATAGGTACAGTTTGAAGATCAACCTGAATACCGGTTTTAGCTTCAAAGTCATCCTTAACTAACTGTTTAAATACTTGACCAAGCAAACCATCATACCAAGTCCATACAGTAATCTTTTCAGCTAATACACCCACGCTGAAGACTAAAACCAGCATCAGGCATAGGGCTGTCGAGATAAATTTTCGGTACATTCGTTTTACCTCCCCTAATAATTTGTAACTCTTATGAAAATTATTCGCTGAATTACAAAGACATTCCTGCAAAGCATTTTTTAATTATGTTAAAAAGAAAGTGAATCGGACTTTATACAGGGAAAACTAGCGTTAAAACCCGCTGGTATTATTTAATACCGCTATACCAAGGGCTTTTTTGAGGCTCTGGTAAAGGAAGTTTAGGTAAAGTTTGAATATGCGCTTTGGATGCATTTAAAAAGGAAAAAAACCTTAAAAAAAGGCCATTTACTACCTTGAAAATATGTAGGAGGATATTTCAACTGGAGCAGTAAGGATATAGAAAGTGATTTTCTTCTTTACATAAACTTACTATATTCCTACCTTGGGAGGGAGATAGCAATGTTCAAGCTTGTTTTGGTTAGGCATGGCGAAAGCCTCTGGAACAAAGAAAATAGATTTACAGGTTGGACTGATGTTGATCTAACAGAGACAGGTATCGGGGAAGCTAAAAAAGCCGGTAAGTTACTTACCAAAGAAGGTATTAGTTTTGATCTAGCTTATACTTCAGTACTTAAAAGAGCTATCAAGACTTTATACTTTATTCTAGATGAAATGGACCTGCTTTGGATACCGGTTATAAAAACCTGGCGCTTAAATGAAAGACATTACGGAGCCTTGCAAGGATTAGATAAGGCTGAGACTGCAGCTAAATTTGGCGAGGAACAAGTTCTTATTTGGAGGCGAAGCTTTGACATTGCTCCTCCAAGTCTTACCAAAGCAGATCCAAGATACCCGGGCTTGGACATTAAATATCAAAACCTTGATCAAAAAAGTCTCCCTCTTACAGAAACTTTGGAGGGAACTTGTGAAAGGTTACTCCCCTACTGGGTAGATGAAATTGTACCTCAAATTAAAAAAGGTCAGCAGGTTTTGATAGTTGCTCATGGCAACAGTCTAAGAGCCCTTGTTAAATATTTAGAAGCTATAGCACCAGAGGAGATCTTAAAGTACAACATTCCAACCGGTATTCCTCTGGTATATGAACTAAACAACCAACTTGAGGTACTAAATAAGTACTACCTAGGAGATGCCAAAGCTGTAGCCTCGGCTATGGAGAAAGTCCTAGAGCAAGGTAAGGTTAAAAAGAAATGCTGAAGGATTTTATGGTAGAAAGAAAATAAGCTAAGACTAATTCAAAGGAGAAGATTGAAAGCGAAAACAAGTTCCGCCAGTTAGCCTTTGCTGTTTTTTTAGCTAGCATCTAGAAATAGCTACTCGGTGACCTCTTTAGAAGAGGAGACCCTCTTTTAATTAGGGTATGAGCATTCCCATAGTGTTTTTAAAACCAGTTTCTTATTAACAATGCCAATTGGAATATTCCGGGGAGAACTCAAAAACCCAAGGAAGAAGCTAGTAGTTATCTAATATGAGCCGACACTTACTTTTAAATATTTTAAGTTCAACTAGTCAACTTAGTTGGAGGCCATAGGCTTTTACTGGTTAAAAAACGATATTTAGATGCTTTTTAAACTGGATAATAAAACCAGGCAGTAAACTATTGGTTTTATTATTCAGTATACTTGTAGGGGAGTTAGAGGGTTTTTGGAAATTTTAGTAGAACGAAAGGAAAAAGCAGTGGCATAAATTTTATTAAAAACGATATAAGCATATAGGGGGAGAAGTTTTAAATATCTTTAGTAACTATATTAAAAAACTACCCTCATAAGAAGAGGGTATAAGTTTTAAGACTTGCCTTATAAAATTACCTAGGTGTCTTTTAGTAGAGAATTAAGAATACTAAGGTAGTAGTTAAATGGGCTCTCTAAAGTTCTTGTAGATATAATTGCAGAGGCTAAAGTGATTGTGATAAAATAAACAATGGCTAATAGGAGTGTCTGGTTGGCTTTGCAAAAATTACCTCCCTAGCACTTTCTATAAAAAACTTATTCTTAAATCTTTAAGTTATTAGTTACACTTACACAAACAAATGAAAGGGTTGATTCAAATGGAGACATACGGCCTTGAAAAGCTTGGTATAACCAACTTCGGCAAGATCTACCGCAACCTCTCTGCGCCTGTTCTTGTAGAACATGCACTCTCTCTTGGTGAGGGCAAGTTGGCAGATAATGGTGCCCTAAATGTCCTTACCGGTAAATATACTGGTCGTTCACCTGAGGACAAGTTCATCGTGGATGAGCCTAGTATTCATAATGAGATCATGTGGGGTAAGGTAAACAAACCTTTTACTCCCGAAAAGTTCGATGCTCTTTTTAATCGCTTGAAAGCATATCTTCAGGCTAAAGATCTTTACATCTTCGATGGCTATGTAGGTAACGATCTGAAATTTCGTCTACCGATTAGAGTAGTCAACGAGTTAGCTTATCAAAACCTCTTTGTAAGAGATCTCTTTGTACGTCCTACCGAGGAAGAGTTAGCTAACCATATGCCTGAATTTACCTGTATCTGTGCTCCTGGGTTTAAGGCGGTACCTGAGGTAGATGGTACTCACTCAGAAGCTTTCATCATTGTTAGCTTTGAACGCAAGCTTGTTATTATAGGTGGCTCAGGTTATGCCGGCGAGATGAAAAAATCAATGTTTTCAGTGATGAATTTCTTGCTGCCAAACAAAGGCGGTCTACCTATGCACTGCTCTTGCAATGTGGGCAAAGATGGCGATGTAGCCCTCTTCTTTGGTCTTTCCGGTACCGGCAAGACTACTCTATCTGCCGATCCGGAAAGAGGTCTGGTTGGCGATGATGAGCATGGCTGGTCTGATAGCGGAGTATTTAACTTCGAAGGTGGCTGTTATGCTAAGACCATTCGCCTTTCAAAAGAAGGCGAACCTGAGATCTATAACGCCATACGCTTTGGCTCACTCCTTGAAAACGTAGTGATGGATGAGGAAACCAGGATACCTGACTATGATGATGATAAATATACCGAGAATACCCGTGCGGCTTATCCCATCGACTATATTCCAAATGCCATTATTCCCGGTGTAGTTGGTCATCCCAAGACAGTTATCTTTTTAACTGCCGATGCATATGGGGTACTGCCACCAATATCCAAACTTACTAAAGAAGAAGCTATGTATCAGTTCCTCTCTGGTTATACCTCTAAACTTGCCGGTACTGAAAGAGGGATTACTGAACCGCAAGCGACTTTCTCCACCTGTTTTGGTGCTCCTTTCTTGCCCCATGATCCGATGATCTATGCCGATCTCCTTGGTAAAAAGATCACTGAGCACAACACCAACGTTTTCCTAGTTAATACTGGCTGGGTTGGTGGTCGTGCCGGCGATGTTAAGAGAATTAAGCTCTCCTATACCCGCGCTATGGTTCGTGCAGCCCTAAATGGCGATCTAGATAAGGTAGAATACACACCGGATCCAATCTTCAAAGTATTAGTACCTAAAGAGATTCCGAACTCAGATGTTCCATCCGAGGTACTAAATCCAAGAAATGCTTGGAAAGACAAAGA
>JAHDNZ010000038.1 GCA_018435125.1 Bacillota bacterium
CAGCACTCATTTCATGATGTGTTGTTACCCATGCAGTTCTTCCGCATGTTGTCATAAAAGCATAATAATATTCTTGTTGGGCTAAAGCCATTATTGGCAAAATAATAATAATAAGTGATAGAAGAATAAGTTTTTTTCTTATAACAGGAATACCCCATAATATCTGTAGGCTGCTGTAATGAAAATAGTATATTCACCAGATGGTAAATTATCTATAGGAATATTAATGGTTGCAGCATTGGTGATGCCGGCCTTTATTCTGGAAACAGATGCTCCGGCAGTATTTTTGATTTCAATGAAAGCTGTACCAGTGAAATTCAGGATGTTTACATAAACGTACTGATTGTCGTATTCAGCGGTTACGATTTCGATGATAAGAGATTTTGGCCTCAATGGATCAATCTTTATATCAATTTTTGCAGTACTTGTACTATCCTGGGCCAAAGCAGTACCAGCTAATAGAAAAAAGGCAAAGCATATAAGAAACATTTTCATAATCAACTTTTTAGCAATTTTATAAATTAAATCACTAAAAGTCAACAGCAGGGGAAAAAGTTTCGGTTAAATTCCCCATAACTTATAATTAATCAGTTGACAAATGGTGGAATAAATGTTTGCACCCTATTGATTGTGAATCTGATAATTACAGAATCCCCCATTTTGGGGTCGTACTCAATTCCTATGAAATCATTCTCACCTTTTCGAGCCATATAAAGTTGGCACCCTTCTTTAAGTGTATAGATTTGAGTGCTTTGTGTAACGTTCTTTTCTGTCTGAACGGCATAAAAGACCTGCAGGCCAAGCCGTAGAATCATACTGTACTGGTTTCCTTCATTCCATATGCCTAACACTTGAAAATCAATGGGCTGGTCCTGCATAAAAGTGTTGGTAGTCATTTTAGGGTCAATATAGCATGAATCTATAGAAACCCACTTATCCATATTTAAGTCGTAGAACTCTGGGTAGTATGAGAACCAAATGGCTTTATTGCCCATATATTCAGAAATATAATTCAATAAAAATCCATTCATGGGATATCCGGCTTTGATAAAGCCAGGCGGCTCAACTTGTGCTGATTTCTCAAAAACTAATGAATCTCCTTCAGATTTAAAATAGTATATGAACTCGGGATTAAACGTCAGTTGGTTGTTGACGACATCAAAGGCCGTAGTGACAAAGTGCTCTTTGTCAAAAAATACAGCATTATTGAAATTTACTAGCGGGTTTGCCCTATCAATATAAAGCCAATGGCAGCTAACTGGCCTTAATATCGTGTCCAGTGTGAAGAAAAGGTTTTTCGGTAATATGAAAAAATCTTTATCCTCATTGAAAGGGTAATAGCTTGTTGCCGAAATTATATTGTTTCGATTGTGACAGAAAACACCTTTTAAATGGTACTGGGGATAGGACACCTTTTCAAGTACATGCTGATTCTCCCAAATCTGCCTGAGTTTGAGAGTGTCCTTGCTATAGGGTGCGGTGTACCAAGCGCTGTCCAATTTCAAACTACCGAGGATCTTTCCGCTCTCAATAGAAAAAAATGAAATGGTGTTGAATACCTTGTCATTTATAACGAGTACTGAGTCGTTTGCTATAGATAACATTCTGATTCCACTCATCGATTCTTCGAGTTTTACCCTATCTATTGTAATAATAGCGTCGCTTGTTTTGGATAATCGCTCAACAAACAAGGTTTTATTGGCAAAATAGGAAACTAGGGGAATGGTAACTCGCTGGAGAGGTGTGGTAGAGTTATCAATTATCGTAATTGCTGAAGCATTATTAAAGGAGTACTTACTGAAAAGTTCTTCAGAAGAAACCATCTTTATGCTATCGGGTATTTTTAATACCTCCTTTGAGTAACGGGAGAGTGCCTTTTCAGGAATATCTTTTACGACCATTGTTACGTACCCTAAAAGCTGTTGCTCCTCTATTTCTGCAAGAATGTCCTTTATAGGTGTCATGCAGGAGATGCAATCCGATGGCTTGATAGCAAAGAAAATTTTCACTTCTTCACCCTTGCATATTGTAGTAAATGATATACTTAGTAAAGCAATTATTTTCAATCTGATTCGCATAGAATACAAAAAACAGGGTTTTCTATTTTTCAGCATCCTCATCCTCTCGTATTCGATAAACTCTTGTTGGGAATCCATCACAATTCAAGGCTACTCCCACAACCTGAACCTTGTGTTGAGCCGTTTTAAAGCCTTCCTTGTTAAAGACAGTATATGTTTCTATTGGATATGAGGGATCAGTTATTATCGTCAAACAGTTTTCATCGTATGGGGGATGGCAAATAAGATCAACTCCATCAGGCCCAATATATATCACCTGAATATGGCCTCGAATATAAATGTTCTGTGCAGGAAGATTTAGGCTAATAAAACCTAAAAAACATAATACAATAGCAAACTTTTTCATTTCGATTTGATTTATTTTTGCCCTATTTTGTTTTTGGAGTGTTCAGGTCAACTTTTTCTCCCTTCGTTGGCATTATCAACTTTTTACAATTCTATGAATTAAATCCCATAAAGTCAATATTCTGAGAAAAAGTTTCGGTAAAAACAGGGTTAATGTAAATTAATTCAGCAAGTTATATTGGAAAAGTTTCGCCTCCCGACTATCAAATCCTGCTATTTGCCGCAATTTTATGTTTTATTTTGTAGATGCTGGAACGGATATTATCTGTTGTAGCGTTCAACAAGCCGGATGTTGATACATCGTGTAAACCCTATTCCTATAACTGATTTACAAACTCCTGGAATAGCAGTACCTTTTCTGCATTGGATTGCTTGAATAAAAGGTGCTCAACATCACGGTATTTCTTGTTAAGGTCGGTTTTTTCAACTATTTGTAATAAAGCGGTTATCAGTTCTTCTTTTGTGTGAATATTATGCTTTTCAGCCAGGTACTGATAATCCGGGTCTGTTTGTCCCAGGAGGAACATGGCATCATAAAAATCGCGTCCTTTCTGTCGCGTAAGTAAAGCCGACAGTTTCATGGCGCACAGGATCGATTCCGGAGGGACGGGGAACGGAAAGAAAAAACCGGCACGACGAATAAAAACAACTTTTGGGGTGTACTTGAAACCCTGATCCTGACTTTCAACTTTAATTAGAAAACGCTCCTCTTTGTGTCCCGACAATCCAAGATTGAACAACAATTCAGGAAAATAGTAACTACGTCTGAAAGCTGTCAATTTTTCTAAATTTCGGTCGCGTGTTTCAACTCGGAAGCCGGAACGTTGAAGGAAAACCAAAATATCGTCGGTCATTCTAATAAAATCATCTTTTGAGAAACCCTCACCGTCAAAATCCAGATCTTCTGAAAACCGGTCAATTCCTTTTACCAGTCTGAGATTTGACCCTCCTATGAAAACCACCTTTTGTACATAGGCCGATGTGGATAACCAATCCAGGATCATCAACTGCATGTACTCCTTGATCATATATTTTTGACTAGTAATATTTTTCCTTATATCCTCAGGGAAAAAACCTTTTATCTGCTCAATATCTATCATAATTCGTATACTTTTTTCATAATATTTACTCTTTTGATCAGTGCCTTGCTTTCAAAACGACAGGCATATTCGTCAAATCGTGTTTTGTTAAAGTCATTTGCCAGATAATCATTGTCCAGCCGTAAATTCTCAATTTCAGCCTCCGTATTATAAAATGGATAGAGATACAACAAATCCAGTAATGCCTTTTCCGGGAAGGCTAACAGGATTGAACGATCCTCCATGGGCTTTAACTCATAGCCAAAAAAAAATCCTTCATGAATCTTTTTGTATGAATAGTTGCCAAAATCATTTTGAAAGGCAGCCGTCTTAAGTGTTGACACAGCTGTGACTTGTATTACTGCTTCCGGAATAATACCATAAAATGCGAGAGCTGTATGTAAACTTATATATGAAGGTTTGTAAATGCGGTTAGATATATACAGCGAGAAACCGGGCTTTTCAAGATATTCCCTAAAAGCATAAAAACCATTACGCAACTTAACCAACAGTCCCTGCTTCACCCAGCGGGTCAGATTGTTGCTGTTGAAATCCGGTTGTAGAATATAAATTTGGTTCGTATTGAAGCATCCGTGTTCAAAAAACGCCTTTCTAAATGCCAGAAAATTCATTTCGTTTCTGATTTTCTACAAATATAATGATTTTTAGAAATCAATCAACAAGAAATCTACCAATCGATTAATAAAAATCAAATGAGTATATTTGTTTAATTATACAGCATGAGTAAAGTTTCTATCCGTTTCTTTAACGACCGCGAGGTTCGTGCCGTTTGGGACGAGGAATACAACAAATGGTGGTTTTCGGTTCTTGACATTGTAGCTGTTCTTACCAACCAGGACAATTACAGCAAGACACGTAACTATTGGAAATACTTGAAATCTAAGCTCAAAAAGGAAAACAGTGAACTGGTTAGTGCCACTAACCAGTTGAAAATTCTAGCACCTGATGGGAAAAAGCGGTTTACAGATATGATGGATTACAATCGTATCATTGCCCTGGCCAGGCAATTCCCAGGTAAACAGGCAACCCGTTTCATAGATTGGTTTACCTACAGCGACGAAACCATTGACGGAAAAAGCAAACATAAGGCATACGCCTTGTTTGAAAGTTCATTAATTGACAACATTGAAGTGGGCTCCGTTAAAGGATTGCAGCAAATTCACGCGTATCTGTTTGGCGGGCTTTACGATTTTGCCGGACAGATAAGGCAGAAAAACATCTCCAAAGGCGGTTTTAAATTTGCTATGGCTCAACATCTGGACAATACCTTACGGCAAATTGAACAAATGCCCGAGAATACATTCGATGAAATTGCCGAGAAATACGTAGAAATGAACGTTGCCCATCCATTTATGGAAGGCAATGGGCGCAGCACCCGCATCTGGATAGATCTGATACTGAAAAAACGCCTGAAAAAATGCGTGGATTGGAGTAAGATAAGCAAAAACGACTACCTGAACGCTATGGTAAAAAGCACTTCCGACAGCACATCAATTAAAAACCTGATAGAGGGAGCCCTGACCAGTGAGATCAACAGCCAAGAAGTATTCATGAAAGGAATCGATTACTCCTATTATTATGAAGAAACATAAATGACTTCATGAATGGAAGAGATTGGTTAAGATCTTAATACAATTCAATGGGTATATACGGTGTTTTTATTCCGGTAATGTCCCTCCCCTGCTCATCTGTTACACGAAATGATTTGACATTTCCTGATGGATCAAAATTTTCTGTCCATACACGATAGTCTATTTGAAGATAACGTTTCTTGTCTATCTTATCATAATTGTGTCCATAAGCTTGTAACAAGGGAACACAGCAATCTTCCATTCCACTGAGTTCAAAAATAAAGAATTGGTCTTCATCGCTGATCTTGAGAATGAGTCCCGGTAATCCGGAAAATTTGTATGGACCGTCACTTATGGGTATATGGGTAGTGAACCAGGCAGTCCACACCCTTCCTCCATATTGGCATACCGCTTTTTGACATGGATAGCCCAGGATACTGCATGTATCCTGTTTCAAGGACCATTGAAAATCGGGAGTAGGCTCCTTGTAATAAAAACGTGAGGTGACCAGAAGGTCGCTAAACACAATTTCATCCGGTGTTTTTACAATAACAATTTTGTTCCCGTATCCATACACCCTAAGCTCTTCATGAATGACATAGACGTTTTCTCCCGCTGCCAACATAGCTGTTTTTGCAGAGTCTTTCAGGTATTCTATCCGGCTGTAAAACAGTGAGGTATTCGCGCCCCGGTCCAGAAAAAACAGGTCATTATGGTAACCTTCTTTAAGACTGTCCCGTTTGTATTTACATATGTATTGAAACCGGTTCGTCGCAATAACCGGACCGTCCTGTGATGCCGGATCCCGGCAGGAAATGATGGCAAACAGAAATATTATCAGAAAAGTCCGGACTATCATCATGAATCTCCTATTCTATTTTGTGCCTCTCTGTCTGATGTTCCCCGTTCCACCCGCAGGCCTTTTTTACCAAAATCCAGATTACATCGGATCGAAATCATAAACTCTACCCGGGGCGACAAAGTAGTTCTTTCTGAATATCCATTGTTGAAAAGACTTCTGTTATGTGTGCGATTCATGTAAGATACCTCTGATCTCAGGATCCACTTTCCATCACGGAAGCCTTTCTGCACCCCGCCGTTAATATTAATTCTTGTTGAAGTTTCGCTGTTTATGTATTTTCTTTTGGGGATACTTGTCAATCCCAACGACAAACCCCATTCGTTCTCAAGATAGAACATATTGTTGGCGGATATCAGGATATAAGAGGTCAAAGTCCGTCCGTAAGTTTGGGTGTGTACGTCAGAAAAAGTCATATTGGCATTTACTGCCAAACGCCACCATGGGAATAATTGTTGGCTTGTAGATGCGTTCAAGGTGTACGAAGTGTTTTTGGATACGTTCACAGGTCTGGAAATAATGCTGTCCCCTGTGGCAGAGAGTTCTGACACAAAATCGTACGTGTTTACGGCATGGGAAACCCTGGCCGTTACATAATAACTTCGTGCCAACTGAGTTATGAATTGAACAGTATGAGTGACATAAGGTTTCAGGTTCGGATTCCCCGTGGAATATTCATTGGCATATTCCCAGTGAATGTAAGGATCAAGCAAGTATGGTGACGGCCTGTTAACCTTGCTAGCATAAGAAACGTTAACGGAATACCCTTTTTTCTGGTTGATGGCATACCTGGCATTGGCTGCCCACAAAACATCTGTTCCTGAATAATTAATTATACTTCCCGTATATTTATTCAGTTGTTCAAAGTGTGCTCTTTCTACACGAATACCTGCCGTAAAGGTAAATCGATTCCCGGCAGAGCCCCGGTAGTTCAGGTATCCGGCCAAAATATCCTCCTGATAATGGATATCTTCACTTGCCGAGAGGTCTAAATCCCAGTCCTTTCCCAATTCAGTAAAGTGATTGTCTCGGTTTATATAGTTAGTTTTAAGAAACTTGGCGCCTGTTTCAATGGAGTGCTTATCAGACAAATTGAGGGTAAGATCTCCATAGGTATTCAACGCCTTCCTGTCCGAGTCAGCCTCCCTGCGCGTATGGTTCAATACAATATCATTAAGCGAGAACAATTCAACTTCATCGGTATTATTCCGCCTTAAGGATGACACTTCTGCTACCAGTAAAAAAGCCGATCCTGTTTTTTCATTCAAAATTGCTTTGTAATTCACATAACCTGTTTTGTTATCAGCTAAAAAGCCTAGTGTCATATTGTTATAATAGCTGTCATCAACTATTTTTTGCTCATAATGACCCGGAAACATATTATTTGTGCTAAAAACACCAGCTATGGAATGTCTGTCATTAATCCTATAGTGTAAGGATTGTTCTGTGGTTAAGCTAAATCTCCAGGGACTGACATGGGTGATAAGCTGTTCGGTTTTTATATCCGGATTATCGTTTACCGTTTTTACTTCTGAAATATTTTTTGAATATCCTGTACTCCCATACACATAGGAAGAAAAACTCAATCCTTTATAGCGGTAACTTAACGTAGCGTTGATCTTTGGTGTAAATCGCTGCTTATCTGCGTTTACAGAAGATTGTGCATAAAAACGACCGCCCCCTTCCGGTAATTTCTTCAGCGTTAACTTGATTATAGCAGAGAGGGAACTGCCAGAAAAAGCCACACCGGAAATCGGAATGACTTCTATACTGGTTATGTTCCCGGCAGGGATAGCTTCCAGGTACGCTTTCAAATCATCACCCGAGAAGGTCAATTTCCGGTCATCCACATATACTATTGCAGAAAGCCCGTTCACTTTTAAATCGGAAACACCGGGCAGGTAATTCAAAACCTCTATGCTTGTCCTGTCTTTTGCCATTGGGCTGTTGACCATGGACACAACATAACCATCGGGACGGTACCTGATGGGTGTATCCCTTATAGTTATCTCCGTTAATTTCTGTACTTCCTCTTCCAAAATGACAGTAGGTATAGTAAGATTTCCGCTTACCCGAATTTGTTCATTCCATTCCTTGTAACCGGTAAAACGCACGTTCAACAGGTAGTGTCCGGCTTTGCTTTTCAATTCAAAGGATCCCCCTTCGTTGGTAACTCCCCAGGCAACGACATTTGCCGAATCTGTATCAAAAAAACGCAACACAACAGTTGCTCCTGATACAGGCATACCCAGGGAATCTGTGACTGTTCCCGAGATAATGTAAGACGACACATTTTCCTGAGACCATAAGGAGGAAAAAAAAGATAAGAAGAAAAGCACTAATATTCCTTTTTTCATACAAAATTTCATAGTAGTATTACTGCTAGATTATTCTTTTTCAATAGAGTATATTTCAAACCATTCTGTTTAAACATAAGAAAAAACACTCATAGGTTAATGAATATAAGGTTATTGGTTTGGCTATTTAGTTTCTCTATAATGGAATTCAAACTAAATACACAATTAGATTTGTATATTACAAAAAAAACAATTTTTTTTGTAAAAGTACCGAAAAATGTTCCAACCGATCCTTTTGAACCTTTTTACTCTTCAGGGTATTACCAAAATGGTATAACCATAATAGATGCTCATACGAGCATCATATCCTTTTCGAAACATAATACCTATTTTATGGATTATGCGTCATCATTAATTAGCAGACTTAAAAAGTGGAATACTTAAACGTGAAAACAATATATAACTGTTTGTAACATAAATTTAAAGCCTATGAAAACAAAAAAATTTATTTGTCCCAATTGTGGTCACAAGCAGAAATTTTATCATACAATAACTGAATTATCCTTTACAAAATGGAAATGCCCTAATTGTGGAAGTAAAATAAAATGGGATAATTCTATCGGCATTCCTACTTCTGTAGCTTTGGTGCTTGGTTTTATGATTATCCTTAAACGCATTGATCCATCTATTTGGGTTGGTTGTTTATTTTTTGTTATTTATTTCGCTTTCGCATTGATCATTTTTTATAAAACCGTTAAATTGGTTCGTTATGAAGAAAAAAATTAAGATTTGGTCCTTGTTAATAGTTGTTTCTTTTTCTTTTGTGTTGTTCACAAATGTGCAACAACTAAGGACCTCTCACTTAGATCCTGTTTGCGAGACTCATAGTTTATCTTCATCCAACACTTTTTTTTCTGCTAAAGAAACTTTTAAAATCACAGGGTGTTCCACAAGATGCTATTGATACATTTGATGATGTTGGTGATATCGTAAGCTTTCTTTTTGCATTAGGGAGTCCAGTGGCAGGTGGTGCTATCTTTTTATAGTGTCACGTTTTTTTAACAGGTATTTTTTATATCACTCATAATTTTTATGAGTGATATCATTGCTGTCCGGAGAAAAATTCTCCAACACGGTTTACTAAATTAAAATTCAATAGATTACAATGCTAAAAATATTTTTCGATTAGAAATCATAGTTTTGCGAATCGGCATTTAAGCCGCATTCCGCAGGCTATGAATAA
>JAHDNZ010000006.1 GCA_018435125.1 Bacillota bacterium
AGGACCCACCTGTTCCCATTCCGAACACAGAAGTGAAACTCTTTAGCGCCGATGGTACTTAAGTGGCGACGCTTAGGGAGAGTAGGTCATTGCCGGATATTTTTTTTAGCCTCAAAGGGAGATAAACCTTTGGGGCTTTTTTAGGCAGATAGTTTTAGGCCTGGTTTCGATAAAAGAGTGCTTTAATGAAAAAACAAGCGCAAAGAATAAAGCCCTATATCACCCTCTTTTGACACCATTTATGGGAGTAAAGAGGTGATAAATTGTTCTATCCGAAGATGGTAACAGAGATAGACTTAAATACTGTAGCAAGTATTGCTTGTAAGAAGGTGAGTTACTATGGAACTGACTATTGATCTGAAAAACTATAATAACACAGACGACATCTTCAAAAGAACTGCTTCACGAGGAATTATATATCATGAAGGCAAATATTTGCTTATCTGTAGCAAATACGGCGATCACAAATTCCCTGGTGGTGGGGTCAAAAAAGGCGAGACACCGGAAGCGGCTCTTATTCGTGAGGTTCGGGAGGAAACCGGATTTATTGTCATTCCATCGTCTATTCATTATTATGGTATTGTCCACGAACGGCGCAAGGGAGACTATAATGACATTTTAGAAATGGATTCACATTATTATATCTGTGAGGTTTGGGAGAAAGCTACTAACAGAAATTTGGATGAATATGAGAAAGAATATGAATACACTGTTGCTTGGATGACACTGGAAGAAGCATTGAAGCATAATAGAGATGATGTAAACATGGATATATGTCCTTGGACAAAAAGAGACACAACAGTAATGCAACATTTACTTAATTGTAGGAAGTGAAATTGAAATGACTTGCCCTAAAATGATATTATTCGACTACGGACATACATTGCTTTATGAACCTGGATGGGATTCTGTGCGCGGCAATGAAAAACTTTTGAGCCACGCCATCAAAAACGAAAACCACTTCACTGTCGAGGACATCAAAAGATATGCTGAAATAGTATTCGGTGAAAATATTGAGCGTGTTCGGAAACTTGGTTATGATATTTCAGGCCAGGTTGGCAACCGCTTTCTGTATGAATACTTGGGAATCGAATTTTCCCTTTCTCCGCTTGAGATGGAAACGGTATTTTGGGACGGCGCATCTGCTGGAGCGATGATGCCGGGAGCAGATAAGATGCTTGATTATATTAATCAAAATGGCATTCGCAGCGCGGTCATCAGCAATCTGTTATGGTCGGGAGAAACTTTAGCCAAACGCTTAAACCGGCTGTTACCCAATAATAAATTTGAATTCGTCATGACTTCGAGTGATTACCTTTTTCGCAAGCCAAACCGCATGCTGTTTGAGTTGGCTCTACGCAAGGCTGGATTAGGGGCAAAAAATGTGTGGTATTGCGGAGACAATCCACAGGCTGATGTGGAAGGATCAGCGCAGGCCGGTATTTTCCCTGTGTGGTACGATAACGATACGGAACGCAATTACAAAGACCGCTCGGAAGAAATTGCACCGCAATGTACCCATCTGCACATCCACGAATGGAAAGAGATGATTGAGACATTGGAGAGATTGAAATTAGAGTAGAGTTTTAACAGCGGTATTTAAAGAAATCAGTTTACTTTGGAAGCAGTACTTAAACAAATCGAAAACGAAGATATAGACAACATCATTTTAAGCCGATGATTTTCCGGCTGAATGAAAAGTTCCAAGCGTGTTTTTTAGAAGTAGGATTTATCAGAATCAGCGATGATTGTTGAGCCGAAATTTATTCAGAGAGGAGAAAGTATCATGATTAAGATGGACAACCAAAAGATCATTGAACAGCAGTATTCCACCTCAGGCAATCTTGAAAGTAGAATTTCATTACATGAAAAATACAGTACCAATAAGTTTGGCTGGTTCAACTGGCTGTTTTTAAATTATGATATCAAGCCTGGCTACCGCATACTTGAACTTGGCTGTGGAAATGGCAGGCTATGGAAAGAACATTTTTCAGATTTACCAGAAAGCACAAGCCTAGTACTGTCTGATTTATCCGAAAACATGATTGAAACCGCGAAGCAGCTTGTCGGTCAAAAAAGCGCTATTACATATACAGTGATTGATATACAGAACATTCCTTTCCCTGATAACAGTTTCGATATTGTCATAGCAAATATGATGCTGTATCATGTGCCAGATTTGGACAAAGGGCTTTCCGAAGTTAAGAGAGTGTTGAAAACGAACGGAACTTTCTATTGCGCTACGCTCGGAGAAAATGGAATTGGAGGATTTATAAAGGATTTACTTCATATGCCGCGTGTGAAGCGTTCAAAGTTTACCTTGCAAAACGGAGCTGACTTACTGAGGGCCTACTTCGGACAAATAGAAAAAAGGCTTTATGAAGATTCGCTTGCTGTTACGAATATAAACGATTTGATTGCTTATATCCGGACACTTCCATGGGCAGAGGAATTGCAGGCGGTTTCAGACAGCGAGATGTTTGCTACACTTGAAACTTGTAAGCAAGATGGTATCATAACAATTCCAAAGGAATACGGAACATATATTGCATCAAATTAGTGGAAGCCGGTGAAAGCAGTGCCTATAAATAACTTTAAAAAAACCGAATCTATAACTAAAGGCTGGTCAGGCGACAAGAAATACTGTGTTACCAAAGCTGACGGGACAAAATATCTGCTGCGTGTATCGCCTATCGAACAATATGAAATAAAAAAATTGGAATTTGAGATGATGAGGCAAGTGATGGAGCTTTGCGTTCCCATGTGCCAGCCTATTGAATTTGGCATCTGCGAGGATGGTGTTTATTCGCTGCAAAGCTGGATCGATGGCAAAGAGGCAGAAGATGTGATCCCGTATCTTTCCAATACAGAACAATATACTTATGGATTGGAAGCTGGCAGAATCCTGCAAAAGATCCATTCTATCCCGGCGCCTTCGAATCAGGAAAAGTGGGAAGTACGTTTCAATCGAAAAATTGACCGTAAAATCAAAGGCTATACTGAATGCCAGATCAAATTCGACGGTGCAGACAGGATGATTTATTATATCAACGCAAACCGATATTTGCTGAAAAATCGTCCGCAATGCTATCAGCATGGAGATTATCATATCGGAAATATGATGATCGATAACTCCGGAAAGCTGACGGTCATTGACTTTAACCGCAGTGATTTCGGCGACCCTTGGGAAGAATTCAACCGAATCGTCTGGTGCGTGTCAAAGTCGCCACTGTTTGCTTTAGGTATTGTAAACGGTTATTTCTACTGCCAAGTGCCAATGGAATTCTGGAAGCTGCTCGCCTTATACATTGCAAGCAATACACTTTCATCTGTATACTGGGCTATACAATTTGGGCAGACCGAAATTGATACCATGCTGAATCAGGCCAAGGAAGTGCTGGAGTGGTATGACAATATGGAAAATCCCATTCCGACGTGGTATTTTTAGCTACCAGGGACATGTCAGTCGGATATAAGAGTATGGTATTCTCTGTACCATTGGTGGCGAAGGAGAGTCTATCTGGCAAACCGAGGAAAAACGACGCGTCTGAATATATCCGGTTATTCTGAGCGAGTACAATAACGCGTGGTCGGAATGGATTGCGGAGGGAAAGGTTAACCTGGAACGATTGATTGGCGCAGAACACATTGCAAGAATCAGTCATTACGGAAGCACCTCTGTACCGGGCTTGACGGCAAAGCCTATCTTGGACATTCTGCTTGAATAATAGAAACTTCCGATGTAGACAAACTGATAAATGCTTTTCCAGCATGGTGTATATCTGCTTGAACGAAAAGGCTCTGACCATTTTCACCCCGCCGACGCACCTGTTGTTTCTGAAAGGCTATTTGTCTGACGGCTTTGCCGAAAAGGTTTATCATATTCATGTGTACTACCCTGGCGACCATGACAAACTGCGGTTTAGAGATTACCGGATAGCTTCCCAAAACAGCCACTAAATACACCGCGTTGAAACTCAGACTGTTCCAAGATTAGGAACATGTCCGAGATGGCTACATCGAGGCGGCTGACCTTTATTCGTTCTGTTTTAGATAAGACTAAGAAAGAAGGTAGTGTATGATTACGACGTTTGCTTGGTTTGGGTATGAAGTATCAAAGAAAACGTACTTTGACCTAATAAAACAAGCAGGGTTTGACGGAGTGACATTATGGTGGAGCAATGATTTCGGGGATAATAATTTCCGCAACAATCCGGAATTAGCACAAAACGCCGGGTTGTTTGTCGAAAACATACATACGTCCTTTGAGGATATAAACAACCTTTGGTTGGATAATCTTGACGGGAAAGCTTGGCTGGATTACTTTCTTAGGTTGGTTGATGATTGTGCTGAATATGAGCTTCCGACTATGGTTTTCCATCTTTCGAGCGGTGACTACCCGCCCCCGTTCAATGAAATTGGCTTGAACCGAATAAAAAGGATTGTAGAAAAGGCGGAAAAACATGGCGTAAACATTGCTTTTGAGAATTTACGAAGATTGGGTTACCTTGAGTATGTGTTAAGTCATGTAGACTCCTTACGTGCTGGTTTCTGTTATGACAGCGGACACCATAACTGCCGTACCCCTAATGAAGATTTATTGTCACAATACGGTTCTCGCTTGATGGCTCTCCATCTACATGATAATGATGGCATTGATGACCAGCACCGACTACCATTTGACGGAACGATAGATTGGTCTGCCACCATGAAAAAAATAACACAATCGGGCTATAAAGGAGCAACTGCACTGGAAGCATCTAACGTGGGATACGAGGGCTTACCACCGGAGGATTTCTTGCAATTAGCTTTTGAACGGGCGAAAAGATTGGAGGGAATGCTATGACCATCCAATTCACAGATGTATGCTTCATCACTAACGACGTCCTGCGACTCCGTGCTTTCTACGAAGCTGTATTCGGCGGTAAGGCTGAGGGCGATAATGTCCACTCTACTTTGGTGATGGAGGGTATACAGTTCAATTTTGATTATGTTGAATCGTTGCAGAAAAACCCGGTGTTTCGCTATGTGTCTGCAGGAAGCCAGAACAATGTGATTGTGGGCTTTAATGTCAAAGATGTGGACGCGGAGTATCAACGTTTGTTGCTTTTGGGCGTGGATATGTTAAACGAACCGACCACCCACCTGTGGAAAACGCGGTCATTCCAGTTCAAAGACCCTGACGGTAATATCTTGAATTTCCGTAGTTGGTCTAGGGAGAGATAAATAAAAAAAGAATACACTGCAATACCGCTATCAATGGCGTATACGGAAGAGTTGACATGAAGCTATACATAACAGATTCTGTCACAAGCGGTAAATCGACGTTTGCATTCAAATTATCAAAATAAACAGACATTCCTTATTACCGCCTTGACGAAGTTGTGCATGAATAGGACGATCTAAAGACTATCGGAAACCGCAAACGGACATCCGAAGAACGTGATTAGATATTCGCCGGGATTTGCGCCTAACCATCATATATCATCGAAGATACTTGATGCAGTAATAAATAAAACCGAGAGTAAAAAATTCCAGATTGTTATTTTATAACTCTTTAGCGCTGAGAGTACTTAAGTAGTTGGCTTAGGGAGAGTAGGAAATTGTTGGATATTTTTTTAGCCCCAAAGGTATTAAAAACCTTTGGGGCTTTTGAATTGCTTGATCTTGGTTGGGTTTTTGGCAGATGAAGCATAAAAAAAGAAAGATTAGGTCTGTTTTCGGATAACAGTTGCTTAGAAAAGTTTATAAAGGCGAAAAAGCATAATATTTAGCAAGAAACAGGAAGGAAAAGAGAATAGTAAAAGGCAAATAAGAAAAGTGAAGTAAAATTTGCTAAAGGAGGGAGCCGAAATGAAAAAAATACGTTTAGATCGACTCCTTATTTTAGGAGCCTTTATTATTCTGACAGTTGTTATCGTACTGGAACAAAAACCATTTACCAAGGAACTAATAGATGAGGATATCTTGGCCTTAAGAGTTGCGGCATATGGGAATTATAAAGTAAATGAATTTTTTAACGAAGCTATAGATGAATATTTGGAACTCAACCCCAAAATCAAAGTGGTGTATCATGTAGCACCGATACCTATTGAAGCCAGATACTTTCAAGACACCGGTTTTGTACCAGGTTACGAACACCGCCTGTTGGCTGAATTCAGCTCAGGCGATCCCCCCGATAGCTTTTACATTCCTAAAGAACGGGGGCTACTCTGGTATGAAAACGGTGCGTTTATAGAGCTTAACGAGTATCTTGATATGCCCAAAGCCATAGATTCTAAAAACGCTATTTATGGCATACCGGTGGGGGTGGGTTTTGCCGGTATAGCCAGTAAAACCCAAAACCCAGCTGAATCTTTTCGACTCTTAAAATTCCTGGGCGATTATTGGGAGGAATATCAAATAAAATTTGAGGAAGCAGTTAGGAAGGAAACTGAGAAAATCACCCTGCCTGGAAGTGGCTTAGATGGTACGGTAGAGGAGTTTATGCTTATTTGGAATCAGGTAGCCTTAACAATGAATCGGGATGATTTGTTTCTGATTCCAAGACCTCTTGATGAGGTGGGTCGTTTTGGAACGAGCCTTAGAACACCGGATGACTACAATTATCTTGTTATTAGTATCATGTCCTACGATAGCGGACACACCATTTCAAATGTGGGAATTAGTTTTAAGAATAAAGTGGCTACCCAGTCTAAGTACCTTAAAAATTTTACCGACTGTGTGGAAATATTGTTAAAGACAATAGATCCAGTGGCCAGAGAAATGGGTACAGCAGAGATTCTAAAAGGACTCGGTGCTGATATAGACCGGTTCAATCTGGACTTTTTTTACATGACAGGGTTTTACCACCACAATGATATTCAATATAATACCAGGGGTCCAAATCCTGATAATGAACATTCGGAATACAATATTTCGGTAAGCAAGCCAGAAGAAAAATTTATGTGGCATAGGTCATATCGAACCAATGTGGTTATCCCAGAGAGTAACTTTCCGAAAGAAAACCATTGGCGTTTAAATTAAAGGTTTTAATATTTCTAAGAACCTAGAAATCCGAATAGTTAATCTTTAAGGAGATGTTTTTCTTGCTTAAAAAGATATTGGTTCTAAGTCTGGTGGTTATTATTAGTTTGCCTTTAATGGCTGAAGTAGAGATTTACCGTCACAGACTTGAAGAAGCTTTGTGGCAGTTACAGGAGATCGATCCGGTTTTTATCGAAGAGAAGCTAAACGAGGCCGGAAAACTAAGCTCCAGTTCGGATTGGGAAGATCAAGTAGCAGCCAAAACAATTTTAGAAAAGTTAGAACCGCTTTTTGCCGATACCAGAGCCGTAGAGACTAGGTGTATGTGGGTGGATTATGTTACCTTTGGTAACTTCTTTAGTCGCTCTGATATTGTTAGACTCCTGGATCAGTTAGCTTTGCTGGATATTCACATTCTGTTTCCTGAAGTATACGCCTATGGTACAACTATCTACCCCAGTAAGATAGCTAAAATTCAAGATCAGTATCTTTATCTTTTTGAGGATGGAGATATTCTCAAGATCTTTATAGAAGAAGCTCATCAAAGAGGTATGGAGGTCCACCCTTTAGTCAGAGTTTTTTCTTCAGGGTATAAAAATCCGGGGTATCTCATTAATCAACACCCCGAGTGGTTAGAGGTTACCCGTGATGGGACTAGGGGTAGCTCCAAATCTTATTTTATCTCGCCTACAATTCCCGAGTTTCGCCGTTATCTGGAAGCGGTTATGACAGAGCTGGTTACAAATTACGATATCGATGGCTTACATTTGGACTATATCCGTTATGAAGAGGGTGATTTTGGCTATAGCGAAGCCTCAAGAAATCTGTATAAGAAGTTAAACTTTAAGGATCCTTTAGATATTCTTTCCGGAAGCAGAGATGAAGAGTTTTTTAAAGATTTTAGACGTGCCCATGTCGATGCCTTTGTCAGGTGGTGTTATGAAAACCTAAAAGCCATTAAACCTGAACTGCTGATCTCAGCGGCAGTTGGCTCGCCCTATTCCTGGGACTATAAATCACTTTTCCAAGACTGGGTTTACTGGTCTAAAGAAGGTTATGTAGATTTTGTAACTCCCATGCAATATCGGGATACCACTCCCAAATTTAGGGTAGCCCTCGAGGAAGATATAACCGCTAATCAAGCCTTCTTGCCTCTTTTTAGCGGGCTGGGGTTATACCTTTTTAACGATGTTGAGTTACAAAGTCAGATTGAGGAAGTCAGAAGACAAAACCTACCCGGAGTGGCTCTTTTTTCCGAAGCTAATATGAGTGTAGTAAAATATTTTCGGATTAAAGATGGTGTTTTTAGAAACAAAGCCTTTCCCGTACATCGAAATCCAGAAAAAGCCATAGACATCTATTTAGAGGATCTCTGCTTTAGGATACAAAAAAATAGCACCTATCTTGGGCTTGAAAAAAAAGAGATAGAAAATTGGCTTGAACTTATAGTTAACAGCCGGGGGACACAGAAGATCGTATCTGCAAAATACCCTAAGATGGTAAAGGCAATTAATGAAAGACTAACATATGTCCAGACGATTAAAAAATATTATCATATCTTTCCTTGACAGTAATTAAAGAAATGCCTACAGTTAAAGCAACCGTGGATTTAGAGGGGGTAGTTTAATGAAAGTTTATAAAAGCGTTCTGGAGTTAATTGGCAGCACTCCGCTTTTGGAGCTAGCAGACAATAAGGCTAAAGTTTTCGGAAAGATTGAATCATTTAATGCCGGGGGATCAGTTAAAGACAGAATCGCAAGAGATATGATCGAAAAAGCAGAAGAAAAAGGCTATCTTAAGCCAGGGGGAATCATTGTTGAACCTACAAGTGGCAACACCGGTGTCGGTTTGGCTTTAGTGGCGGCTGCCAAAGGTTATAAACTGATCCTTACTATGCCGGAAACTATGAGTATAGAAAGAAGACGACTTCTTAGTGCCTATGGTGCTGAGGTGGTTCTTACCCCGGGAGAAAAGGGCATGCAAGGTGCAATCGATAAAGCCATCGAATTAAGAGATAAGTATCAGGCGTTTATGCCGCAGCAGTTTGAAAATGAAGCTAACCCTGCTGCCCATGAAAGAACTACCGGAGTAGAGATCTGGGAGGATACTAAAGGGCAAGTCGATGTATTGGTTGCCGGTGTAGGTACAGGAGGTACCATTACCGGATGTGGGAGATACCTGAAAGCAAAAAAGCCAACTGTTAAACTAGTGGCAGTTGAACCGGCTGATTCACCCGTTCTTTCAGGCGGCAAACCTGGTCCCCATAAGATTCAAGGCATTGGTGCCGGATTTATCCCTCGGGTTTACGATGCCAAGCTTATTGATTGCATTATCCGTGTTACTAACGAAGATGCCATTAATATCTCCAGAGAACTAGCCAGAAGCAAAGGTCTTTTGGTGGGTATTTCCAGTGGTGCCGCCGCATTTGTGGCCTTAAAGCTAAGTAAATTAGATGAGTTTACTGCAAAAAACATTGTGGTGATACTACCGGATACAGGAGAGAGGTATCTGTCAACCGGAATATTTGATTGAGTCTCTAAAGGAAAACGCCTCCTTCGGGGCATTTAAAAGAGCACCTGGCCAATAGTTTTCCCCGGCTCTTTTTTCCAAACAAAAAGCAGCATAAGCTCTTACAAGGTGGCTGGGATCGCTTACAGCCACTTTTTTAATCTCATTAAAATCCACCTCGATGTTGTTAAAGGTCAAAGCTATTAAAGCGTTGCGTCTAATTATATTAAGACCTCTCCAAGCAGCAGCACTTTGCTTTAGTACCAGCTGATATTCAGGTTCCATTTTTATTAATTTTAACAGCTCCGGTTTTCTTAACAGATAAAAAGGTGTTAATATGGAGCTAGAAGGAACTAATTGGTTGTGAGGGCAAACAAGCTGGCAGATATCACAGCCAAAGAGATGACCTTTTATCATTTCACACTCTTTACAGGCAAGGTAGCCTTTTGTTTGGGTAATAGCTGAAACACAAAGATTGTTATTTAATAAAAAAGGTTCTTTAATAGCACCGGTTGGACAGGCACTTATACAGGCACCACACTGTTTGCAAAAGCCAAGAGGATTACCTTTTTCTAGAGGTAAATCTGTTAATACCGTAGCCAAAAAGACAAAAGATCCGGCCTTAGGATGAATGATACATGTGTTAAACCCAAGAAAGCCAAGTCCTGAGGAATAGGCCACAGCACGATCAAGGATTAAACCGGTATCAAAGAGGGCATTAAAGGTGTAACCCGGATAGAGAAGTTTTAGTCTTAAAAGATAACTATTTAGCAGCGCCCTTAGTACAAAGTGATAATCTTTACTCTGACAATAGATTGAAAAACCACTTTTTTCCAAAGGGGTATTATAATAAGGCAGAGCAAGAGAAATGGCGTATTTAGCCGCAGGGAAAGTTTTCTCAGGGTAACGAAAGAAAGTAAGATTTTTAGCAATATAGGGATCTAGATAGGAGCTTTTTGATCCAAGGTTAACCAAAACAGGCTCCAACTCTTTTAGAGAACAGCTTTTTGGTTCTAAAAAACCCAGCTTTTTAGCTTCAAGGATCCAATCAGACATCTTACCACTCCTATCTTGGCGAAAAATTGAGGTGAAAAGTTTGACCAGAGATGACTATCTAGAGCTTATGAAAGCTAAAGTAAAGAATGTTAATTTACAAAAACATATGCTGGCAGCAGAGGCTATTCTTAGAGATTTGGCAGTTTTCTTAGGTAAAGAAGAAGTCGAGGCCTATGGTTTGGCTGGGCTTTTGCACGATATTGACTATGAAGATACTGTAAAAAACCCCAAGGCTCACGGTTTAGAAGGTGCGGCTTATTTGCAGGAGTATGCCTTACCTGAGTATGTCATAGACGCAATCAGATCTCATTCGGGTTTAGTTGAGCGAAAAACTGAGCTTGACAAGGCTCTTTATGCTGTCGATCCATTAACCGGACTTATTGTGGCCTCAGCCTTAGTTCATCCGGATAGAAAGCTTGTCTCTATTGATACTCAGTTTATCATGAAACGCTTTGGCGAAAAAGCCTTTGCCAGAGGTGCTAAAAGAGAGCAGATCGCAACCTGCAGCGAGTTAGGTTTGGAATTAGAAGAGTTTATTTTTATAGGCTTAAAAGCTATGACTAAAATAGCAGAAGAATTAGGTTTATAGGTGGTGGAAAGATGACCGAGATAGTTGTTCGCAGGGGAGGACTTAAAGACATAGATCAGATTGTTAAAGTCCATAGCTCCGATCTTGAAAACGACCTTTGGTATGCTTTTCCTAACGGTCAAAGAGTAGAGACTAAAGAGCCTGAAAACCTTAGCCTATACGAACGCTGGCTAAATGGTGGCTCCTGGATGAGTAATGAGCTATGTACTATATATATCAATAGTTTGCTTTTGGGAGGCCATATACCTATTGTGGCGGAGATAGATGGAATGGTTGTGGGCGAACTGGAGCTTTTTTTTGGCTGGGAAAGCGATCATAAACTCTATGCTCATATTGGTGTATTACAGGTCCATAAAGATTTCCAAAGGCAGGGTATTGGCACCAAACTATTGCAAAAAGCTATTTCTACAGCCAAAAAGAGAGGTGCATCATACCTTAGTGTCAGACCAAGAGATCTTTTACAGCCATTTTATCAAGAATATGGTTTTAGTGAGTGGCTAAAGACCGTAGTTTTTGAAGCCCAAGCCGGTCCATATCTGGCCAAATTGCGCTGGGAAGAAGATAATACGGTTTTTAATAAAATGAAGTTTTGGGATTTTATTTTAGGGCAGGAACAATCTTCAGCTCAAATATGGCAGATATTTAATCGCAATTTTTTTGCGTTGCCTGAGTTTACTAGAGAACCAATTCATACTGGAGTAATAACAAGCGACACCCAGGAGACAGTGGCAATCTTTTTCCCTCATGTTTATTTTGGAGATATGGCCAATGTCTATGCCTGGTCCAAAACTCAAGCCAAAGACGAACATCTGTGGTCGATACTCACATTAGCCTATCATTTTGGGTATGATAGAGTAAGGAGTCTTTTAGACACAAAACAGTTTGAAAAACTTAGTGCGAAGCTTCCCTTAGTAGAGATTGAAAGGCAAGAAATCTTTCGCCTTGATTTAAAAAAGAGGGATGAGTATGAGATGGCAGACTTTGTTTAAGAACATACCCTTTAGCGTTTCTGATGATAAACCCTGGTCAATTCTTTTAGCACTAGATGAGTTTTTAAGTACAATTGTTGGTAACGGCCATTCTTTTATGGAAACTGGTTTTAATATCCAGGGAACAGTATATATAGCCCCTGATGCAGTTATAGAAAAAGGTGCTACCATAATCGGACCTGCTTATATAGGCCCTGGAGTCACAATTAAGCAAGGAGCATATCTACGTGGTGGGGTCTATCTGGCAAGGGGTGCTGTAGTAGGGCATGCAACTGAAGTCAAACATGCTTTGTTTCTAGAGCATAGCTATGCACCCCATTTTAACTATGTTGGCGATAGTGTTTTAGGTCGAGATGTTAATCTCGGAGCCGGTGTTAAAATATCAAATTTCAAAAATGACGGTAGTGAGATAGTGATTGATAATATTCCTACCAGTCTTCGCAAAGTCGGGGCCTTTATAGGTGATGGCACTAAGATCGGCTGCAACAGTGTTACTGCACCGGGAACCATTATTGGAAAAGACTGCCTTGTTTATCCTTTGGTATCTTTAAGAGGAATTATCCCGGCAGGAAGTGTAGTAAAACTAAAGCAGGAGCAAGAAATCGTACCTAGAAAATTTTAAGATAGATTGCTCTTTTGGATAGCGAAAGGAGTGTTTTAGCTATATAGCAGTTATTATGAAACCGAAAAAATATCTTACCTGGTTAATTATTTTTAGTTTATTAGCTTTAATTGTTTGGAAACTTAGTCTGACAACTAAGGCTGCACTTACAAGTGCCAAAGACAATCGTTTAGCAATGGATACTTTGATAACAGTGACTCTGGTAGCACCGGAAGATAAAATTAGAAGCACCTTTGAGGCAGGTTTTGCTGAGATAGAACGCATTTCAAACCTAACGGATAGATTTAACCAAAGCAGTGAACTGGCCAAGTTAAATGCCAAAAGATCACTTACTATATCTAAAGAGCTGGTAAATTTAATTGCCTTGGGTGAGAACTACCGTAAAAGCAGCCAAGGCGCTTTTGATCTGCGCCTCGGGCGTTTAAGCGATCTTTGGGGGTTTGGTACAAGCTTACAGCAGGTGCCTAGCAAAGAGAAAATTACAGCTGCCCTTCCCTCAGGTGAGGTGGAAATTCTGGGTACTAAAGTAAGCCTCCCGGATAATGTCTTGCTGGATCTTGGAGCCCTAGCTAAAGGTTATGCTATCGAAAGAGCTAGAGAGATAATGAAAAAAACAGCTCCAGCGGGGTTGATTTTAGGTGGAGGAAGCAGTGTGGCTGCCTGGGGTATGCATCCGGAGAAAAGACCCTGGCGTATAGGTATTAGACATCCGAGAAGTTCAACTAAATATTTAGGTGTGATTGAACTGGAAGATGGCTGGTCTTTGGGGAGCTCCGGAGACTATGAAAGATATTTTGTTAAAGACAATAAAAGGTACCATCATATTCTTAATAGCCAAACCGGCTATCCTAAAGAAGATGTTTATGCTTGCAGCATTTTAATTAAAGACGCTACTCTCTCGGATATCCTTTCGACTTTGCTTTTTGTCTTAGGACCGGAGCAAGGGAAAACGTTTTTGGAAGAGGCAAAGCTTGGACCATTAGCAGCCTTTTGGGTTATCGCCCCCGGGAAAATTGTTACCTATGAAAAAGGTGTAAAATTGCCTCCGTTAACGTACTGATATAATCATATAAGTCAGCCAATAACCGTACACTTCTTTAAGAGGTGTACGGTTATGCGCATATCCACTTTACAAGAAAAAAAAAGAATTTCCCTGATGCTTTTTTGGTTAATGGTAGGCTGTTTAATCCTTTGGGCTAGGCTTTTTTATCTTCAGGTAATAAGAGGTGAAGCTATCTATAACATGGCTTTATCGCAAAGGTTAAGGCCAATACCTGTCGATGGACCTAGAGGAGATATCTTTGACCGCAACGGAGTGCTTTTAGCTGGTAGTGAAGAACTAGCTTCAGTTTATGCTATTCCTGCGGAGATAAAAGACAAAGAAAAAATGGCTCGTTTGCTATGTGAAATTTTAAATTTAGAAGAAGAAAAAACATTAGCCAGTCTAAAAAAACGTGTGTCAGCTGTATGGCTCAAAAAACGGATTACATCAGAGCAAGAGGTTAAGCTTAGAGAACTTAGTCTATGTGGTATTGGAGTTGTGGCATCTCCCAAACGAGTATATTCCTTTAGTAGCCTAGCAGCCCATATAATCGGTATCTCCGGTATAGATAACCAGGGTTTAGAAGGCTTAGAACTGGTATATGATGCCTATCTTTCAGGTCAAAAAGGAAGTTATATGGTGGAAAGAGATGCCAGCGGCAAAGAAGTACCCAATGCGGTTAAGGTTTATAAAGAACCAACCAAAGGAAAAACTTTGTTTTTAACCTTGGATGCCTCTTTCCAGAGTATAGCTGAAAAGGCTTTAGCCAATAGAATTGAGGAGACAGGAGCTAAATCAGGTTTGGTGATCTTTTTAGATGTCTTAACAGGTGAAATATTAGCTATGGCTTCCTATCCTACTTTTGAACCGGAAGATTATCAAAAATATCCTACCGCATATCGGCGCAACATTGCCGTGACCGATCTTTATGAACCTGGTTCAACTTTTAAGATTGTTACAGCAACGGCAGCTCTAGAAGCAGGGATAGCTACCTTGGAGAGGCGTTTTTTTGATCCCGGTTTTATGATCGCCTCAGGCTGGAGAATTCGCTGTTGGAGAAGAGGGGGACATGGTAGTCAGACCTTTACGGAAACCTTAGAAAACAGTTGTAACGTAGCTTACGGAACCTTAGGCCTGGAGCTAGGTGGTGAAAGGTTCACTTCTTATGCTTACAAATACGGTTTTGGCCAAAAAACCGGTATCGATTTTCCGGGGGAAGCTAAAGGTCTAATTTACAAACCGGGACCTGATGTGCCTCTAGTTACCTGGGTTAATATGGGTTTTGGCCAGTCGATTAGTATTACACCCCTTCAGCTGGTAAGTTTTGCCGCGGCAGTTGCCAACGGTGGTATTTTATATCAACCTCATCTAGTGAAAGAGATCCAAGGTGAAAGAAAAATTGAACCTCAAGGTACTCGTATCATGGACGAGAGAATAGCTAAAACTGTTAGGGAGATGATGTATTCCGTAGTAGAAAACGGCTCAGGTAGGACGGCTCAGATAGCAGGCTACAGAATAGGTGGTAAAACCGGTACGGCTCAAATGGTTGTAGATGGACGGTATAGCCATTCGGCAGTAATAGCATCCTTTGTGGGAATAGCACCGGCAGACAATCCGGCTATAGCCGGAATTGTAGCTATTCACGAACCTACCGCCTTGCAGTATGGTGGTCAGGTGGCGGCACCCGTTTTTGCTGAAATTACCGCTCAAATCCTGCCTGCTCTTGGTATTAAACCTATTCCTGAAACAATATTACCTAATCCTTGGGGAGGAGCGCCGAAAAGAGTTGCTCAAAAGGAAGTAGCGGTGCCAAATGTTTTAGGCAAGACTATTTCAACCGCACAAAACGAGCTACACAAGCTTTCTCTGGTTGCTGAGATAGTGGGTGAAGGTGTAGTTATTATAGACCAAATACCCAAAGAAGGTCAGATTCTTAAAGAAGGATCAAAGGTATATCTGTTTGTTGATTCACAAACCATTTTAGAGGGACCTCCACTAGTTGACGCTGCCACTTAGGTCTGGTATAATATCGCCAATTCGTAGGGAGAAATACGGTTTTCACACTAAAAAAATGAGGTGGATTTTCTTGCAAGAGGAGCGTTTTGCCAAAGAAGGTTTGACTTTTGATGATGTCTTGCTCCTGCCGGCTGAGTCACATGTTTTGCCCAGAGATGTTGATGTGCGTACCAAACTAACCAGAAATATTATCCTTAACATACCCCTAGTAAGTGCAGGTATGGATACGGTAACAGAAGCTCCCATGGCAATTGCTATGGCTAGAGAAGGCGGTTTGGGCGTTATTCACAAAAATATGACTCCCAGAAAGCAAGCAGCGGAAGTAGATAAAGTTAAACGTTCAGAGAGTGGTATTATAGTTGATCCTATCTTTTTACACCCTGATGATTTACTTCAAGAAGCTCTTAATATTATGAGCCACTACCGGATCTCAGGTGTACCGATTGTAGATGAAAATGGAGTATTGGTGGGTATACTTACCAACCGCGATCTCCGCTTTGAAGAGGAATTTAACCAGCCCATTCATGAGGTTATGACCAAAGAAAATCTTATTACCGGCAGAGTAGGGACTACCCTGGAAGAAGCCAAGGCTATTTTACAAAAACACAGGATTGAAAAACTGCCACTGGTAGATGAGAGTTATCGTCTCAAAGGTCTTATTACCATTAAGGATATCGAAAAGGCCAAAAAATATCCTAGTTCGGCCAAGGACAATCATGGCAGACTCTTGGTAGCAGCTGCGATTGGTGTTGGCTCCGATATGGAAGTACGTTCAAAGGCTTTAGTCGATGCCGGAGTTGATGTACTTGTGGTAGATACCGCTCATGGCCATTCTATAGGAGTTATTAAAGCAGTTAAGCAGTTGAAAAAAACCTATCCGCAAATCGATGTTATTGCCGGCAATGTGGCAACCGCTGAAGCTACTAAAGCTTTAATTGAAGCCGGAGCAGATGCAATCAAGGTGGGTATCGGCCCCGGATCAATCTGTACGACACGAGTTGTAGCAGGTATTGGTGTACCTCAGATTACCGCTGTAAACGATTGCTATGAGGCAGCTATGGATTCAGGTGTTCCCATAATTGCAGACGGCGGTATTAAATACTCCGGCGATATAGTAAAAGCTATTGCAGCCGGTGCAGATTGCGTTATGATGGGCAATCTTTTTGCCGGGACAGAAGAAAGTCCGGGAGAGTCGGAGATATATCAAGGCCGGCGCTTTAAAGTTTATCGTGGTATGGGTTCTTTGGGTGCTATGAAAGAAGGTTCTAAGGACCGCTATTTTCAGGAGAACGAAAAGAAGCTTGTTCCGGAAGGAATTGAGGGAAGAGTTCCCTACAAGGGGCCTATAGCTGATACAATCTTCCAGCTTTTAGGGGGACTTAGAGCAGGTATGGGTTATTGTGGCTGTGCTACTATAGAAAAGATGCAGACCCAAACTAAATTTGTGCGGATCACTTCCGCTGGTTTGAGAGAAAATCATCCCCATGATGTACAAATTACTAAAGAAGCACCCAATTACAGCTTGTAAGGTAAGGAAGAGCTACTTGCTCTTCCTTTTTAGAGTAATTTGCACAGAGAAAAGATAGCTTAGGCAATTTAGTCTACGATTTGGCCAGCTTGAGAAATTTAGCTAATTGTACTTAAAGATCAAAAACGGATATTCTTTGGCGCAGATATTTCCTGTTAGCTTTTAGAAGGAAAGCTTATTCACCTTAGCTAACTTAATTAGAGATAAGTTCCGGTTAAATAAAAAACTCGGATCGATAAAGGGGGTTAGGCGCTTTTAGAGCGCATTTTATGGCTCAGAAAAAACCATCTCATTGGCTTTTAGAAGCGCCACTTATACTTTTTTTAGCGCTGGTAGTTTTGCCTTTTATTATCAGAGGGTTTGAATTATTAGGTTTAGCAAAGAAAGATAGCCTGCTCCTTTCTTTTTTACTTCAGCAAGCCGGTTTTATTATGGGAACAATTTACTTAAAAAACAAATACCCTCTTTATCCTGAAGAGAAGGTTATCTTTAAGCCTAATTGGCGACATTTCTGGAAAAGTCTACTTTGGCTGCCGGCGATTATCCTATTAAGTATTTTAGGCACTAGTATCTCTGCTGAGATTCTCACCCCTATTCTCGGCCCCGAAAGGCTACAGTCTTTATTATTTAAAGAAAGCACCCGGGTGAATATACTTTTTTTAGATTCCTGGCGCTTATTGGTGGTGGCCTTAGTTATCTGTTTTTTGGGGCCTTTAAGTGAGGAGATGTTTTTCCGCGGGTTTTTCTTTTCACGTATGTTAGCTACCTATTCTCCTAAAATTGCTTATCTAGTAACATCATTATTCTTCGCACTGCCTCATTTTTATTTAGTTAATTTTCTACCTATTTTTCTGTTAAGCTTAATCCTTTGTTTCTTAGCACGCAAAGAAGGCCTTTGGGCAGCGGTGGGTGCTCATGTTTTTTTTAACACCACAGTCTTTATTATCATGTTTTTACAGGTGTCTTTTAGCTGAAAAAGAGGTGCCGTCTAATGTCAATTTCAGAAACGATAACTAAACATAAAAAAACTAAGTTTAATGTCTCAACTATTGGTGAAAACCTTAGCGATATTCGCAAGGGTTTATGGATATTAGCCTTACCGGCTGTTGGCGAGATGCTTCTAAATACTACGGTTGGTATGATTGATACAGCTATGGTTGGCAGGCTTGGTAAAGAGGCGGTGGCAGCTGTGGGTTTGGCCAACCGTCTTATCAATATAATTCTGGGCGCTTTTATGGCCATAACCATAGGCACTACAGCTATGGTAGCCAGATATTTCGGGGCAGAAGACCAAAAAAAAGCAGCTGATGTTTTACGTCAATCAATCATAACTTCCGTCTTGTTTGCACTCATCTTAGGTATACCTAGTTATTTCCTAGCTAAACCTTTAATGAAACTGGTGGTTTTTACAGGTGATAATCTAGTCTTTGAAGGAGCTGCGACTTATTTTAGGGTTATGGCAGCCAGTTTTATTTTTTTATTTTTAAATCTCACCGCCAGTGGTGCACTACGTGGAGCAGGTGATATGTATGCACCTCTTTTAGTGGTATCTTTAACGAATATCGTTAACCTTATTGGCAATTATTTTCTTATTTATGGCCATGGCCCCTTTCCCTGCTTAGGTATCTATGGGGCAGCTCTGGCTACTTTGATAAGCCGGGCTGTAGCAACCCTTGTTTATGGCTATATGCTTTTTAGTGGCCGGGGTGGCTTTAGGATCGACTGGCGAGGTGGAATTAAGCTCTCCAAAGAGATCTTAGCTCCGGTGTTTAAGATTGGAATTCCGGCCGCAGTTGAACAGTTAGTAATGCGAGGCGGACAATTTGCCTATTATTTTATTATTATTAGTCTTGGTACAGCTGCCCAGGCTGCTCACGAAGTGGCTATTAATGCGGAGTCGATCTCCTTTAACCCGGGTTTTGGTTTTGCTCTGGCCGCTACAACAATGGTAGGTCAATTCCTGGGAGCAAATAAACCGGATCTGGCTTTGCGCAGTGGCAAAGAAGCAGCTAAAATAGCGGTAGTTATGATGACCCTTCTCGGTCTATGTTTCTTTTTATTTCCTGCTTTCTTTGTTAAGCTTTTTGTACCAAACGATCAGGAAGTAATCGATTTAGCCAGTATGTGTCTTAAAATTGTAGCCTTTTCAGAGCCGTTTTTTGCCATAGTAATGGTTTATGCTGGCGCTTTGCGAGGAGCCGGAGATACATTGGCAGTTATGGTCTATACAATTATCGGGGTATGGTTTTTAAGAATCGGTTTAGCCTATCTTTTTGCTATTGTTTTGGGTTTTGGTCTTGAGGGAGCCTGGTGGGCTATGAACATTGATATTGTTGCCCGCTGTATTCTTTTATGGCATCGGTTTAATTCAGGAAAATGGCGGGAGCTAACGATCTAAAAAAGGCTGGCAAAAACCAGCCTTTTTTTTATTTAGAATCAGTTTCAAAAAGCTCAAGATAATGTTTGGTGGAAGAAACACCCAATGCAGCTCCGCCAAAAATATCAGAGGCAAAATGCTGACCGAGAATTAAGCGACTAAGACCCACGCTACTAGACCAGGTATAAAACCAAAACCGATACTTAGGAAATTCATCGCTTAGGACTGTGGCCAGACTGAAGCTTTCGGCGGTATGGCCTGAAGGAAAGGAATTGTAAAGACTGTTTAGGTTTGGTCCAATATAATAGGGAGACTCTTTAGGATTTAGGCCATAGGGACGGGATTTGCCAAGGAGATATTTTAGACCATTGACATTTAGCTGAGTATATAAAGAAGCCCCTACCAGTTTGCGTGCCAGTTCTTTATTATTCCAGCCAAAACCGGTATATAAAAGCATTAAGCCGACTGGTTCTACAGATTTAGTCAAGATAACTGCTGCAGGTTTAAAAGGTTTTAGCGCAGAAAAATAATTGACAAGCGGCTGATCGACAAGGGTAGTAACCATGGTGGTAAAAAGAACTAAGCTACTTGTCCAGTAGTTTAATTTTAGGGGTTTGGCAGTGATCCTACCTAAGTCTCTAACTCCCTCTGTTAGACCATAAGAAAGGTTATCTAATCCAGTAGCAGATAAGGAAACCGTTAAAATCAGCCAACTTATAACTGCCAGGGTCAATTTTTTCATTTTAAGCAATTAGTTAAAAGGGCATCAGCAATTAGACTGCGGAGGTAGGCAATATCTTTATATGCAGCATAAGCAGGATCGCCTTCACCACAGTACTCAATGCAAATAGGTCCGTTATAACCCTGCTTGACAAGTTCACAGACTATCTGATAGTAATCGATGGCGCCGTTTTCAAGCAAATAGCTATAGTCATAACCATAGCCTAGGGCTGATTTGCGACAGTTTTTAGCATGGAAAAAGCCGATTTGCCCGTTAACTTTCTGAACTGCTCCTAGGGGGCCTTCACTGCTTGTTACAGCATAGATATTGCCGGGATCAGGGTTAGCTTTAACCCAATTTGAACCAATAGCATCAAGTAGCTTGAGAGTAGACTCCCCGGTATCATGAGGAGTGTTCATATGGATTTCAAAGACGATTTGAACATTTTTAGCTTGGGCATAAGTTGCCACTTCTTGGTAGGCTAAAGCCATCTCTTGATATTTTTCCTCACTAACTAAAGCAGAACCATTTTCACCAAATTTGGTCCAATCAGGACCGGTAATATTGGCAATGGCACCATTGATGATTGGTATTTTAAACTGATGAGCCATATCAAGAGCCCATTTCATTTTTTCAATAGAAGCAGCTTTTCTTTCACTGTTTAACAAATCAGTTCCAGCATCTAGAGCAATTATTGGTACCTGGTACTGTTTAGACAGCTTATCAGCTTTTATCAGATCGTCTTCTGTTTTATAGTGTACGGTAGATAATTCAATACCGTCAAAACCGTACTCAGCTGCTTTCAAGAAAGCTCTTTCTATACTATACCCACGAAAGGTATAGGAATGGAGGATGATTTTCATATACTTCACCTTCACCTTACTATAATTTTCCTTAAAACCTTCGTTTTTTAGAAGCGATATCCTGCCAAAAAAGATAAAAGTACTTATGGACTTGTTTGGTGGCATACCTCTTAAAGGGGAGGTATTAGAATGCGCTTTGGATTAGCTTTAGGCGGGGGTTCTTTGCGAGGTGCGGCTCATATCGGTGTGATCAAGGTTTTAGATAAAGAGGGTCTAAAACCCGCAGCTATTGCCGGGACATCGGCCGGTTCTATTGTGGCCGCACTTTATGCATCAGGCATGTCCGGAAAAGAGATTGAGAATTGGGTTTTAGGTCTTTCACCTAAAAAAGTCTTTGATAGAGCCATCTCTATTTGCCAATATCCGGCAATTATAACTAAGATAATTGTTGATATGATAGGCTTTAATCCAACCTGCAGATTACCGCTTGGCTTATTTTCAGGCCAATTTTTAGCCTCAGAGATTGCTTTATATACTATAAATCGTAAACTCAGTAGTTTAGAGATGAAAACAGCTATTAATGCAGTTGACCTAGATACAGGCGAAGAGGTAGTATTTACCAATGCAAGTCTTTTGCAAACTCAAAAAGATATCGCAACCGATGCTTATTTATGGGAGGCGGTAAGAGCTAGTATTTCCTTGCCGGGTATTTTTACACCGTTTAACTGGCAAGATAGAAGGCTTGTAGATGGAGGTATTGCAGCCTTAAATCCAGCTAAGATCTTAAAAAGGATGGGAATTCCTTTTGTGCTTGCCATCGATGTATCTTTAGATGCTTCAACCTCTCCGCTACCGGATAATTTCCTCGAGGTGCTATTAAGATCATACGATATTGCCAATTACCGTAAAAACAAAGAAGAGTTGCATCTCTATGCTGATTATACTGTTTTAGCTGGTCTTAGCGGAGTAAATCTAAAAGAATTTTCCAAGATAAAGGAATGTATCACTTACGGAGAGAAAGCCATGGAGAGTGCTTTAAAAAAATTAGGTTTAGCTATTTTTAAATATTAAGAGGTGGTGTTGGAGATGAAAGCTTTAGTAACAGGAGGAGCCGGGTTTATTGGTTCCCATGTGGCAGAAGCTCTTCTAGAAGATGGAGCTGAAGTATTAATTATAGATAATCTTTCTACGGGTAAAAAAGCCAACTTACCTCAAAAAGCAGCTTTTTTAGAATTGGATATCTGTTCGGAGGAGTTAAAAAAGGTAATTTTAGAGTTTAAGCCTGAAATCATCTTTCAGTTAGCTGCTCAGATTGATGTCCAAAAGTCAATCTTTGACCCCGCATTCGATGCATATGTAAACATCGTAGGGGCAATAAAACTTTTAGAAGCAGCCAGGGAAGCTAAAGTGAAAAAAATTGTTTACTCGTCTTCAGCTGCGGTTTATGGTGAGCCTTGTTTTCTCCCTGTTACTGAAGAACATCAAATACTACCTTTAAGTGCTTATGGTATCAGTAAACATACGGTTGAACACTATTTAACTGCTTACAAAAAGCTTTATAATATTAATTATAGTATTCTAAGATACGGCAATGTTTTTGGACCTAGGCAAGATCCTTTAGGAGAAGCAGGCGTAGTAGCTATCTTTACCTCAAAAGTATTAAAGGGAGAGCCTTGTTCTATCTTTGGAGATGGCAAACAGACGCGAGATTTTGTTTATGTTAAAGATATTGCCGCTGCAAATCTTCTGGCAGCTAAAGCCCCTGGCAGTCAAATAGTTAATATAGCCACAGGAGTTGAAACTTCAATAAACGAGGTCTTTGCCCTGTTAAGAGATCTTTCGGGTCAAAACCAAAGTCAAGTTATTAGAAAAGAAGCGCGCCAAGGTGAGATCAGACGTATGGTTATGAGCACAGAAAAAGCAAAAAAAGAGATAGGTTATAACAGTAAGTATACTTTTTTAGACGGTATAAAAGAAACCATTGCCTATTATCAAAATGGCAAAATCTAAAAAGGATTAAAGGGATAGCTATGGGTACACTTGAGTTTTTGGGGACAGGCACATCAACAGGAGTACCTATGATAGGCTGTAGGTGCAGTGTCTGCAGTTCAAAGGATCCCCACAATAATCGTCTGAGGGCATCTGCCTTGGTAAAAATAAAAGGCAAAGTCATTCTAATAGACACCGGACCTGAATTCAGGCTTCAGGCACTAAGAGCTAATTTGACCGCAGTTGATGGTGTTTTACTAACTCATACACATGCTGATCATGTGGCAGGTTTTGACGATTTACGGGCTTTTAATTTCGTAAACGGTGAGCGGGTGAAAGTTTTCGGCAGCCCCGAAACTGTTGAGATAATAAAGCATAACTATTCTTACATCTTTGGAGAGGCCATACAAGTTGGAGGCGGACTGCCAAAAATCGATCTAATAGCTAGTAGAGACACTTTCTATATCGACGATATTAAAGTTACCCCAATTCCGATTTGGCATGGGAAAGTATTGGTATATGGTTATCGCATTGGAAAGATGGCATATGTTACCGACTTTAATAGACTAGAGGGAAAATCCCTGGAGTTGCTAAAGGGGCTAGATCTTCTTGTTTTAGGAGCTTTACGTTATCGTCCTCATGCTACCCATTTAAATATTGACCAGGCTATAAGTTTAGTAGAAAGCTTACAGCCTCAAAGAGCATATTTTACTCACCTTAGTCATGATATAGAACATGAAAGAGTAACAAGGAGACTACAAAACAACATATTTTTGGCCTATGATGGCTTAAAGCTAAGTTTTCAAGATTAGAAAAGGAGATGGCAAGTACGATGAAATTGCAGGCAGATATTGGCGTTTTTGGAGGTTCCGGCCTTTATACTTTAATGGAAGATGTGACTGAAGTTGCCATTGATACTCCTTATGGCGCCCCTTCAGATAAACTGGCTCTAGGAGAGATGGGCGGCAAAAAGGTGGCTTTTTTACCTCGTCACGGTAAAGAACACCACCTACCACCCCATAAAATAAATTACCGGGCTAATCTTTGGGCCATGAAATCGCTGGGAGTCAAAGAAATTATCGGTCCCTGCGCCGCAGGAAGTCTTATCCCGGAATATAAACCTGGTGACTTTGTAGTTAGTGATCAATTTATCAATATGACCAGCACTCGTTTGGATACGTTTTTTGAAGGACCGTGTGTCAAGCATATAACAGCGGCCGATCCTTATTGCCCCCGTCTTTGTGCTTTAGCTTATAAAACAGGGCAAAAACTAGATATTACCATCCATCGCAAAGGTACAATTGTGGTCATTAACGGGCCACGGTTTTCTACTCGCGCTGAAAGTAGATTTTTTGCTCAGATAGGTGGACAAGTTATTAATATGACACAATATCCCGAAAGTATCCTGGCCAGGGAATTAGGAATTTGTTATGTCAATATCGCATTAATTACAGACTATGACGCGGGTCTTGAAGGCAGAGACGATATCTTACCTGTCGATCACCAGGCAGTTCTTAAGGTGTTTAATGAGAATATTCATAATGTGAAAAAGTTAATTGTGGCCATGATCGGACAAATGGGAGAAACAGATAAATGCCAGTGTTTATCCTAGAAATTGTTTCTTACCAGAGCTTGAGTTAGCTCTGGTAAGAAAGTTAATTTCTATAGCTAAAAAGGCATCTTTATGGGTATAAACTTTTCTTCTAGGACCTTTGGATTATTTTTCCTTTTTCAATTTTCTAAATAAGAAAACATAGATTAAGCCAAAGGCTATATGAGCAGGAAATACCTTAGCTTAAGAGTGAATATAGCTACGAAGCCGTAAATATGATTCATGATTATTAATAACAAAAAATTATCGAGGATATTAGGCTTGTTTAGAGAATAAATGACAAGCTGCCTTAGATCTTTCAAAGGAGGATCTCTGATGGAAAGTCCACAAACATATGATGTTAGAGATCTAGATGAAATATTTAAAAAGACTATATTAGCAGTAGAAAATGGACGCGAAGATATTTACGCTATTTCTGAGGCTGCTCGGCAAGAATTTAAAAGAATTCAATTATTGCTTGAAGATATTCGGCATGAGCTTAATCTTACTATCAACGAAGTTGATGAAGTAGAGCATCTTTTTCAAAGAGCGCGTATTAGGTTGATGCAAGTCAGCAAATCATTTTCGCAATACTCTGAAGATGAAATTAGGGATGCTTCTGAGAAGGCTCACGACTTGCAATTAAAGCTTTCAACCGCCAGGGAAAGGGAAAAGGAACTCAAAAGAAATCGCGATGACCTAGAAAGAACCTTAAAAAAGCTCAAAGAAATGGTGGAGCGTTCAGAAAAGATGGTTGCGCAAGTAAGCATTGCGGTAGAAATCTTGCGTGGTAATTTGGAAGTAGCAATTAAAGCCTTTGCGGATATGCAGCAAAAATACCAGTATGGGGTCAGAGTGGTCTTAGCTCAGGAAGAAGAGCGCAAAAGGGTAGCACGTGAAATTCATGATGGTCCTGTCCAGTCACTAGCCAATGTGGTTTTAAGAGCAGATTATTGCCAAAGGCTCTATGAAGTAGCTAAAGATCCTCTGGAAATTACTTCAGAGTTGTCTTATATTAAAAAATTAGTACAGGATATTTTAGTAGAAATGAGGCAGATCATCTTTAACCTACGACCAATGTCCTTAGACGACCTTGGCCTAGTCCCCGCTTTGGCTAGATTTATTGCCACTTTGCAAAAAAACACTTCGGTATTTATTGAAATAGTGAAGATTGGTCAAGAGGTTAGACTACCGGCGGCTATGGAAATAGCTCTTTTTCGAATGGCGCAAGAATCAATTAATAACGCTATTAAACATTCGGACTGTACTCATATAGTTGTTAAGCTGGAATTTGTTGCCAATGAAGTTATACTGGTTATTATTGATGATGGAAATGGTTTTAATCTGGAACAAACCAAAGCAGTTGCTTCAGAAAGACAGAACTTTGGGCTTTTGGGTATGGAAGAAAGAATCAAGCTTTTGGGGGGTAAATTCGGCATTGAAACCGAGTTGGGAAGCGGTACTAAAGTATGGGCAAGACTAACATATGATCTTTTAGGAGGTGAAACTAACAATGAGTAAGATAAAAGTATTATTAGCAGATGACCACCCACTGGTCAGACAAGGCCTTAAAAAGGTTCTTAGTTTAGAAAGTGATATTGAAATTGCAGCTGAGGCTGAAGATGGTGAAATGGCTATTGAACTGGTGGGAAAGGTTTTACCGGATGTTGTTTTGATGGATATTAATATGCCCAATATCAATGGTATTGAAGCCACCAGACGTATTAAACAAAGGTTTTCCGATGTACAAGTGCTGGTACTTACATTTCATGATGAAGAAGAGTATGTTCTGGCTTTAATGCGTGCTGGTGCCAAAGGCTATATTCTAAAAGATATAGATCCATCAATCGTAGCCAAAGCGATTCGCCAAGTTTACCAGGGAGATTGTTTTTTTCCACCAACATTAATCAACCAAATTATGGAAAAGGTAAACAGAGATGAGAAGGAAAATCATCGGGATGATGAAAATCAACTTACCAAGCGTGAGCAAGAGATTTTAGAAGAGATTGTGCAGGGCAAAAGCAACAAAGAGATTGCCGATACTCTCTTTATCAGTGAAAAAACAGTAAAAAACCATGTCAGTAACATACTTAAAAAACTTGATGTTACAGATCGTACCCAGGCTGCGGTCTTAGCACTTCGTTCGGGAATTGTCCCGATTAAAGAATTAAGTGGTTAGAGTTACTATCTGCGGGCAGGCCATAAAAACAAAGTTGGCTCGCTCGTTTTTTTCTCGTTTGCTTGGCTTAATAGGAAAAAAGCCAAAGCCTGGTGAAGCATTGTTAATAATACCTTGCAAGCAAGTACACACTTTTTTTATGCAAGCACCAATTGATGTTATTTATATAGATAGAAAAGGCGAAGTAGTTAAGTATTTTCCTGGAGTTAGACCCAGGCGTATTTTGCCTTTTTCGTCTAAAACCCACATGGTGCTTGAACTTTGGGCCGGAACCTTACCTGAAATCACAGAGGAAGCAAAAATAAGCCTTAAGTGGCAGGAATTATAAATATTAAGAGGAAAGCATTGGGTGTAGGGATTTATAAAATGGCTTAATAGAGGGAGAGGGTAAGAAATGAAAAGAAGTTGTTTACTGGTTATTTGTCTGATACTGCTTTTGTCTGTTTTTGTTTTAGCCAAAGAAAACGTAGCTCTTTTAGCAGAAGTATTTTCAGATAGTAACTTTGCAGGGTATAATCCATCTGTGGTTTGTGATGGTGAGCGCAATGAAGCCTCAGAGGTAGGTAGATGGAGTGAAATTGCTTGGGCTAGCTTAGAGACTACCGACGAGCACTGGCTGGAGTTTGAACTGCCAGGTAAAATCAAGATTACATCGATCTTAATCTGGTGGGCTCGTGACAGAGGGACATTTTGGTATGGTGAAGATATAGTTATCGAGGCTAATGGTAAGATCGTTTATGATTCAACTAAGAAGGATAAAAACCCCCTAGTCAAGGAAGTAGTAAGAAAAAAAGGCGATGCCGCAGGTTACCAGGTAACCGAGATTTATTTTAAAGAGCCCATTGTAGCAGATACAATTAGAATTGTGCAACTCCCCGGAGGAGGTAATCCGGACAGACCTAATATTATGTGGGTTGCTGAAGTAGAGATCTACGAATAACTCAAAGACCATAGAATCAGGGAATATTATTCCCTGATTCTTTACTTTATTTAACTTTTTAAAGGAAGGATTTGGATTTTATCATAGAGAACCTTCTATTTAACAAAGTTTTAATAAAGTATGTAACGGGAATTTAATATGTATTGAGGCCAGCTATAGTTTTTTTTTAATAAATACGGGCTAAGTATTAAGGTTTTGTTTAATATAACGATATAAAAGCAGAAGGGTTTTTTTGAGGCTCTAATTTCAAAAATAGATTAGATTTAGCCAAGGTAATAAAAACACAAGCTAAATATTTAGAGGGAGGTGGCAAGCATGACCGATAAACTCTTAGTTGACAGTGAGACAATCGATAAGCAGGTCATAGTTTTTAGCTTAGGCGAGGAAGAGTTTGCCGCGGATATTAATTGTGTCAAAGAAATACGTAAAATGAACGATCAAAAGATAACAACCATTCCTAAAACAAAGGATTATGTAGCTGGTGTTGTTAACTTAAGAGGGAATATCATACCCGTACTGGATCTTCGCCTGCGTTTTGGCATGGAAAAAAATGTCAGTCAAGATAATCGCATCATAGTCATTGAAGCTGAAAACGAAGTTTGTGGGGTTATTGTCGATGCTGTTAAAGAAGTCTTAAGAGTAGCAAAGGAAGAAATTGAAGTGGCACCTGATATGGTTGCTGGTATCAATAAAGACTTTCTTGAAGGAGTTGCTAAAGTACAAGGGCGTTTGATTGTTTTACTTAACTTACCAAAAATTGCTCTTGCAAATTCAAATGGCAAAGTTGCCAGTTAAAGGTAGGTGAAATAAATGGGACTCGGATTAGAGGCTAGTCCGGAAGAAATAAGAATATTTTTAGAAGAAGCAGCTGAACAGGTCTTAACTTTGGAAGAAGGCATTATTGCTCTGGAAAAGTATGAACATGAAATAGATCAGGAGTTGCTACAGGCTATTTTTCGTGCAGCTCACACCTTAAAAGGTTCGTCGGCAGCCCTAGGTCATACAGCAATGGCTAAACTTACTCATGAACTAGAAAATCTTCTTGACCAGCTCCGTAAAGGTACTAGAGATGTGACTCCAGAATTCATCGAACTACTGTTAGAAGTTGTTGATGTATTAAGGATCTATAACGATGAAATTGCCAAAGATAAAGCAAGTGATTTTAATCCTGACGATTTGATTGCTAAGTTAAGAGAATTAGGCCAATCAAGTAATAAGAACAGGGAAGAAACTGCCGTAACTGCTACTACTAGTAAAGCCACACCCCTATTCCCACCTAAATTAGTGTCTTTGGCCCTAGAACAAGCTTCTACTATGAAAAGAAAGGTATTTAGTATCAAGGTTAATCTTAACACCGAAAATACTTTACCGTCGGTACGAGCTTACCAGCTTTTGATGTTGCTTGAAGATAAGGGGACTATTATCACCAGCCAGCCTACATTTCAGGAAGTAGAAAAAGATCTAATTGATAAAGACATTAAGATTCTTTTGGTATCTAAAAAACCTAAAGAAGAATTAGAAAAAGACATCGCCAGTATTCCGGATATATTAAGAATAAAGATTGAAGAGATAAAAGATCAGATAGACAAGATTGAAGAAAAAACAAAAGCCGATCTAAGTTCTCAGGTTAATGAAAAAATAAATATACAAGCAGAAGAAATAAAAAATGAAGAGCTTGATGAAGAGAAAAATCTGGCGCTAAATAAAATTGAAAAGAAATTTAAAAATGATTCGATGATCTCTTCGACTATAAGGGTTGATGTAGAATTACTTGACGGTCTAATGAACCTTGTTGGCGAGTTAGTTATTGATAGAACACGTTTGGTATCAGGCATCTCTCAGCTTCACGAGTCGGAAGATAAAACTATGGCAATTGAAAATCTCAGCCAGACAGGTTCTCATATCGGAAGAGTTACCGAGCAACTACAAGAGCTTATTATGAAAGCACGTATGCTGCCTTTGGAAACATTATTCCGTAAATTCCCCCGCATGATCAGAGATTTAGCTCTAAAAGCCGGGAAAGAAATAGAATTAAATATGGAAGGTGAAGAAACAGAGCTAGATCGCTCTGTGATCGAGCAAATCAGTGATCCTTTGATTCACTTATTAAGAAATTCAATCGATCATGGCATTGAGGAACCTGATGTCAGAGAAAAAATGGGTAAACCCAGAGTAGGCAGAATAACCCTTTCGGCAGAACCGGAGGAAAATTATATCGTCATTCGATTAAGCGATGATGGCAAAGGCATCGATCCGGAGAAAATAGCTGCTACTGCTGTGAGAAAAGGTTTATTGGCGGCGGAAAAAGCCAATACCCTTTCAGTGAATGAGGCAGTGGAACTTATTTTTATGCCGGGATTTTCCACATCAGAAAAGGTTACTCAAGTTTCAGGACGTGGAGTAGGCATGGATATTGTTAAAAAGAACATCGAAAATCTAAACGGCAATATCCAGGTTTTCACTGAAATTGACAAAGGCACAGAATTCCGCATTGAACTTCCCCTTACTTTAGCTATTATGAGAACTTTGCTGGTAAAATCTTCGGATAGTTTATATGCCATTCCCTTAGGGTCTGTGGCCGAGACACACCGCATTCAAAAGGCAACGATTAAATATATTAATAAACGCAAAGCTATGACTTTAAGAGGAAAGGTATTACCTTTGGTTCATCTTGAAGCGCTGTTTGGTCTTCCAATACCAGAAATTGCAGGGGATAGCTTTTTTGTGGTGGTCGTGCGTGTAGCCCAACAACAGGTAGGTCTTATTGTGGAAAGACTTATCGGTGAAGAAGAAGTTGTCATAAAAACACTATCAAAACTTCTTGGCGATATTCGCGGGATATTTGGAGCAGCAATACTTGGACAAGGTGATGTAGCTTTGATACTTGATGTACCATCATTACTGGCTCTTGAACGCTCAAGTAACCAGCCGGAGGGAACGGTTTTGTAGATGGATAAAGACGCTAAAAAGATAAAAGCTGGTTTAGCTATTCTAGGCGAAGTTGTTGAAATTGGTCTTAAGAAGGCGGGTCAATCACTAGGTGAAATCTCCGGACGCGAAATATCAATTGAAGGTCCCGGACTAGAGATAACTTCACTCGAAAAATTTATTAATCTAGCAGGCGGGCCGGATACCTTGGTAGCAGCAGTTTATCTAACTGTTTCTGGCGATTTTGAGGGGCATTTACTCCTTCTTATACCTATAGTGCAGGTCCCGGAACTGATTCAGATGATTTTAGGAGAAAGCGAAGATAATTCTTATTCACTTGAAGACGAAGTTAATCGCTCACTGCTTGGAGAACTTGGTAATATAGTAGGAACATCGTTTCTTAATATAATGGGTAATAAGCTCGAAATGATTATGCTACCTTCTATACCGTATGTGCTTACTGATTTTGCAGGTTCAATTCTATCGAGTTTAGCTGTGCAGACAACAACAGTAGGAGAGGAAAGTTGGGAGCAGATCCTTGTTGTCAATACAAAATTTATTGAGATAAGCAAGAAAATCCAGGGGTTTTTCCTACTATTGCCACAACCAGGTACCCTGAACCAGTTTTTAAATAAGGTGGTTACAAAAAAACATGGCAGTACTTGAACAATCAGTCAATTTAGGAGAAGTGAAATATAGCCAGAATGAAGATGTTTTAGTTTGTTATGGTTTGGGTTCATGTGTAGGTGTGGTTATTTATGACTCTTATACTAAGATTGCCGCTATGGGCCATGTAGTGTTGCCAACTAATTCAAAAGGTGATCAAAACACTCAGGCCACCAGTTATTTTGCTGTAGATAAGTCTCCGGCTAGATACGCTGATTCCGGGGTGTGGTATTTATTTGAAAACCTTCTTAAAAAAGGTGCCAAAAAAAATAATTTAAAAGCAAAAATTGCTGGTGGCGCCAGTGTTTTGGCAATACCTATTTTCGACAAAGGCAGTAATGCCGAAATTGGACAACGCAATCTCTCTATTGTAAAGAAGGTTCTTGACGAAATAAAAGTACCCCTTGTTGCTGAAGATGTCGGTGGCAATAAGGGGAGAACAATGCGCTTTTACAATGAAGATGCCAGAGTGGAGATATCTACTGTGGGAGCTATTAAAAAGCTTTTGTAGAACCATTTGGGAGGAATGAAGATGGCTAAAGTCTTGGTTGTTGATGATGCTAGTTTTATGAGAATGAGGATGTCTAAGTTACTTTTAGAAAACGGGCATGAAGTAGAAGAGGCAGAAAATGGTGTCGAAGCCATAGCTAAATACCAAGACACTAACCCCGATATTGTGCTTATGGATATAACTATGCCTGTGATGGATGGAATTGAAGCGGTAAAAAAGATCAAAGAAAATGATGTTGAAGCCAATATAATAATGTGCAGTGCCATCGGCCAGCAGGCCATGGTTATCGAAGCCTTAAAAGCAGGCGCGAAGGATTTTATTGTTAAACCTTTTCAACCTGAGAGAATTATTGAATCGATCAATCGTGTATTAAGCATTTAGTTGTTTGGGAGTAGACAAAGGTGGTGCTGCACATGTCAAATATTTTATCGAAGAAAATCCGTGTCTTAGTTGTTGACGATTCAGCCTTTATGCGCAAGATAATTATGAATATTTTACAAAACGATCCGGAAATCGAAGTTATCGGCATAGCAAAAGATGGCATAGATGCACTAGAGCAAGTAGAAAAATTAAGCCCTGATGTTATCACTCTCGATGTTGAGATGCCAAAGATGGATGGCCTGGAATTTTTAAAACAGCAGATGTCAAAAAAGCCCCTTCCAGTAGTAATGGTAAGTAGCTTAACCCAGGAAGGTGCAGCAATTACTCTTGAAGCACTTGAAATTGGAGCTGTCGATTTTGTGGCCAAACCATCAGGCTCACTTTCTTTGGATATGCATAAAGTAGCAACTGAGATGTGTAAAAAGGTCAAGGATGCAGCCAGTGCACGTGTTAGAAGCCCAAAACGCATTGTCTATTCTCAACCGATAAAAATAGGGGAACCATTAGGTGCTAAAGAGGTTTTAACACCTGAGATAGCAGACAAACTAGTTATAATTGGGTCTTCTACAGGGGGACCTAGTGCTTTAATGGAGGTTATTCCTAAACTGCCAGCTGATTTAGATGCAGGTGTAGTAGTTATTCAACATATGCCACCGGGTTTTACTAACTCACTTGCGGAAAGAATTAATAAAGTTTCCAAGCTAAACGTTAAAGAAGCCGAAAGAGGAGATATTATAGCTAAAAACAGAGTTTTAATTGCACCAGGAGGTCTTCATTTATTTTTAAAAGATAATAAAAAAGTAGACACTAATACTGATCTTCCTGTACATGGAGTAAGACCGGCTGTTGATGTGTTTATGGAAAGCGCTGCTAAAATATACCAAAACCGGATAGTTGGAGTAATACTTACAGGAATGGGATTTGATGGCGCAAGAGGTATGAGTTTAATTAAAAGATATGGGGGACGTACAATTGCCCAAAACGAAGAAACCTGTGTAGTTTACGGTATGCCTCGCGCCGTCGTGGAAATGGGCTTGGCAGATAAAATAGCTCCCCTAGATCAGATTAGTGGTCTTATCAAGGAGTTGTTATAGAAGTGCCAGACGATAACTACCAGCTATTTTGCAAAAGAATTCATCAGTTAATTGGTTTGGATCTTGCTTTATATAAGGATAAACAAATGAAAAGACGCATAGGAACATATATGACACGTTTAGGAGTCAGTAATTATTTAGAACTGGCTAATTTGCTAAGTAAAGATGAGGAAGCACTAAATAGCTTTAAGGAATTTCTCACCATAAATGTCTCGGAATTTTTTCGCAACCCAGAGCAATTTGAAATTCTTAAAACCAAAATAATGCCGGAAATAATCAGGCCAAACAGTAGATTTAGAGTTTGGAGTGCCGGCTGTTCCGATGGTTGTGAGCCATACACTTTGGTGATTATTCTGGAAGAATTGGGTATTAAAAATTATGAGATACTAGCTACTGATTTCGATGTAGGAATTCTTGCCAGAGCAAAGACAGGTGCTTATAAGATCGACTCACTGCGAAATGTTTCGCCGATTTTGTTAAATAAGTATTTTCTTAAAGGCGAGGGAGATATCTACCAATTTAATCCAAAATTGGCTATGCAAGTAAAGTTTTTACATCATGATCTTCTGTCAGGAAAATATGAGAAAAACTTAGATTTAATTCTCTGTCGCAATGTGGTTATTTACTTCACCGAAGAGGCCAAAAACCAGGTCTTTATGAAAATGAGTCAGGCTTTGCGCCAAGACGGAGTATTATTTGTGGGCGGAACTGAAAGCATCTTGGCACCAAAAAAATTTGGATTTCAAACCATCTATCCGTTCTTTTATAAAAAAGTTAGTAATTTAGAAGCTACTATGCTCTAAAACTTTGCTAATAATAGGCTAAAGGGAGAGAATAAAATGAAGACTGAATTTGTTACACCCTTTATGGTGGCTGCCACAGAGGTTTTGAAGACTGAAATTAATGCTGAGATTGAAAGAGGCGAACTAGCTGTACGTAAAGCAGCTACAACAGCTCAAGAAGTAACCATTATGGTTGGAGTAACCGGTGATGTAATGGGCGCGGTTTTCTATGGTATGCCAAACCGCACTGCCTGCCAGATCGCTTCTGCAATGCTAGGCCAAAGATTGCCTATATTTGACGAGGTAGTCGAATCTGGTATTGCAGAATTAGGTAATGTCATTACCGGTAGAGCTTCAATGGGTTTAGAAGCAGCAGGTTATACATGCCGGCTTACACCACCTACTATCATCTCAGGTCAAGGTGTAATAATATCAACAGTAGAAATTAATCAGTTAGTCATACCACTTAAAACTCAATATGGACCAATTGAAATAGGTGTCGCCTTAAGAGCAGCTATTTAAAACGAGGTGTTGGGGTTGTACTTTTCTAGTGAACAGATTCTAGACGATTTAAGAGATTTGGGAATAAACTCAGGTGATAAGCTTTTAGTGCATACATCCCTTAGCAAGGTAGGTATGGTAGACAGAGGGCCCAGAGGCTTTGTAGAATCGATATTAAAAGCTGTAGGGCAAGAAGGTCTAGCTGTTTTTCCTACTTTCACAGGGACAAGCAAAGATTCAAAAGAAAACCCGCCCTATTTTGATGTTTTAGAGACACCTGCTTGGACGGGCAAGGTTCCAGAAGCTGCCCGTGCACTTAAAGAAGCTATTAGAAGCTTACATCCTACTCATTCTGTGGCAGCAATTGGAAAAGGTGCAGAGGAACTAACCACAGGGCATGAGTGTGTAGATACTCCCTGCGGAGAAGGTAGTCCCTTTGTTCTTCTTGCTAAAAATAAAGGGAAGATCTTGCTAGTGGGAGTTGACCATAATTCCAATACGACTTTTCATACGGCAGAAGAATATGCTAAGTGTCCCTTTCACATGTTAGACGAGCCAGCTCTGGCTACAATTGTTGATTATAAAAAAGAAAAGAGACACATTACCGTAAAACTGCATCGGTGGGGAACGGAGCGCAATTTTAATTTGTTGGAAGATGAATTTATTGGGCAGAGAATAGAAAAAATCGGTAAGATTGGTAAAGCAAAATGCCGCTTAATTGAAGCAGCTCCTATGCTTGAGATCATTATTTCCTATCTTGATAAAGACCCCTATTATTTGGTGGTAAAAGGTTGAACTTGAGGTTTGCTTTGAAGGAGATAAGTGATATGAACTATACAAAGTCCTTTTTAATCTGCCTTCTTACAGCCTTTTTAACCATATCTGCCTTGGGATTAGAATGGAACTTTGAAAACAAATTTGCTTTAGCTGGGGAGAAAACAAAAAAGAAGATAGCTCTTACCTTTGATGATGGCCCTAACAGAGAATATACACCAAGAATACTAAAAACACTGGAAAAGTATAATGTCAAAGCCACTTTTTTCGTTTTAGGCTGGCGTGTATATACTTTTTCGGATCTGATTTTACAAATGAAACAAGATGGCCACGAGATAGGTAACCATAGTTACGATCACCCCTATCTAAATACCTTAAGTGCAGAAGAAGTAAGAAAACAGCTTACAAGGACCAATACTGCTATTAAGAAAGTGGCTGGAATTGAGATCAATATTTATAGGCCCCCATACGCAAGTTATAACGATACTGTTTTAAGAATTGCCGCTGAACTAGGATTAAAATTAGCCCTTTGGACAATTAACCCTGAAGATTGGAGTAGCCCAGGGACTGAGATTATTCTTACAAGGATTATAGATGCAGCTGAAGATGGCAGTATAGTACTTTTACATGATAAAAAGCAGACTGCTGAACAATTGCCTGCCTTAATTGAAACACTTAAGGAGCAAGGATTTGAATTTGTAGTAGTCTCCGAACTTTTGGATATTAATTAATATCTGGATAAAAAGCGAATTAACATATAGATACCGAGGCCTAAAAACATCAAGCCGGCTAACATCTCTAGAATATGCGAAGGGATATGGTCGGCCATTGCTTTTCCAAGGACAGTACCAACAGCACAAACAGCAACCAGAGCTAAAGATGCACCCAGAAAAACGGGTAAAGGTCTGTTATACTCAGAGACTAGTGAAAATACTGCTAGCTGAGTTTTATCTCCGAGCTCAGCAATAAAGGTGATAACAAAAGCTATACATACTAACCGCCAGTCCATTTATTAATTCCCCTTCCTTTCTTATTGAAGCACGGTACATTTACGACTTTACGCATATCTTATTAGTGGACCGGAGAAAATATAAGAAGAGAATCTAGAATAAAGATCTCTAAAAAGTTCCATTGATACGAAGGGGGGAAATGAATGGTTTATGGTGAGCAGGAATCAGTCGATGCTTTACAAACTTCTCTTTTAAGTCAATTAGAGGTCACAGATGAAGGTGATTTGCACTATTGGTTAGGTGAGGCTTTACTTGAATTGAGCGAAGATCCAGTCATGGTTCGAGAAGGCATCTACCATCTGGTGCACAGTTTGAGAATCCTAAGTAAAACCAGTGAGGATAATACCTATGGACGGGCGAAATTAAAGAGGAACTGTCTTTCAACAGCCATGCGCCTAAGGCAAATTAGAAATGGTCGCAGAATTAATGTGAGTCATGAGTTGGTTATTGATATCTGCGAAATAGCGGTTCAACTAGATGATGGAAATTATCTGCCATGGTCTTTGCTGGCTCAGGAATTCGCTGAAACAATGCAATATAAAAAAGGGTTAGAAACAGGACTTAAAGCGTTAGAGCTTAATTCAAAAGATTCATATGCCCATAATGCAGTTGCTAAATGTTATGAGGGTTTAGGTGATATTCATAGAGCTAGACACCATTTTATGTTAAGAGCGAAACTACAAAATACGCCTGATGGTTTTAGAATCGTTACTGATTATTTGGAAAGAATGGGAGAGTTTGAGTCGGCACTTGATATGGCTAGAAGCTGGTTTGAGCTTGAGCCCAAAAACCCTCTGGCTTATACACGAGTGCAACAAATGAGTGAAAGGTTAGGTAAAGCTGACTATATATATTCCGAAAGTCTGTTAGATAATGATAGAGATAGATTAAAGAGGAGAAATGATTTAGAAGAAGAAATCTTATATAAAGCTGTAGCAACAGGAGATAGCTAATTAAAAGGCGGCTTAGGCCGCCTTAAATTTAACTTTTTTTAAGATAGATTTAACAGGGAAGGAGTTACTGCAGAGATATCTCTGTGGGAATGCCTATGGTAAATATCGAGGGGATAGTGGAAAGAATTACCTTTCGCAACGAAGACAATTTTTATACGGTCTTTAAGTTGCTTACCACTACAGGTGATATTCAGACGTGTGTAGGTAATTTCCCACAAATAATAGTGGGAGAGGAACTTAAACTTACAGGTGAGTGGAGTAAGCATGAGCAGTATGGTTTACAGTTTAATGTGGCCAGTGCTTTGCCCATAACTCCATCTACTCTTTTAGGTATAGAAAGATATCTTGGCTCAGGCCTTATTAAAGGTATTGGACCCAATACAGCCAAAAAGCTAGTGGACAAATTTGGATTAAAGACCTTAGAGATCATTGAAAAGCAGCCTCAGCGTTTATTGGAAGTAGAAGGTATAGGGGAGAAGAAAGCAGAGATAATTACCCAAGCTTTTCTAGCTCAAAAAGATATTCAGGATGTCATGGTCTTTTTACAAGGTAGTGGAATAACCCCGGCAATTGCCGCTAAAATCTATAAAGTTTATGGTAGGGAATCTATCAATCTAGTGAGGGAAAACCCCTATCGTCTTGCGGATGATATTTTTGGAATCGGGTTTAAAACTGCGGATAAAATCGCTAAAAATTTAGGTATCAGAGACGATGATTCCCATCGAATACGTTCTGGGATTCGGTATGCTCTAAGCCAGGCTGTTGAACAGGGGCACACCTTCTTGCCGACTGAGGAACTTATAAATGCAACTAAAGAGTTACTGGATATTGATATTGAAGAGAAATTTTTAGCTGAACTTGGACAGTCAAAGCAATTAATAATTGAAGCTGAGCGTTGTTATCTGCCCAGTCTTTTTGAGGCTGAATGTGCGGTAGCTAAGCGACTGATTGCTTTAACAAAGCATCTGCCGCCTCTGCCATTTGAGATTGAACTCGATACAGATTTAAGGTTGGCTCCCCTGCAGGAGCTAGCTGTTAAAACTGCTATGCAGGAAAAGGTTCTGGTTATTACCGGGGGACCGGGGACTGGGAAAACTACCATTACCAAGGTTATTTTAGCTCAGTGGGAAAAAGCAGGCTATAAAGTCCTTTTGGCCTCACCAACCGGACGAGCTGCCAAAAGACTTTCAGAAGCGACTGACAAGCCGGCAAAAACCATTCACCGGCTTTTGGAATATGGTTTTAACAGCACAGGTATGGGTTTTCAAAAGGACGAAAATAACAAACTCAAAGGAGATGCCTTGGTTCTAGACGAGTTTTCCATGGTAGATATAAGGCTTATGGACAGCCTTCTTAAGGCTTTGGATGAAAAGATGAGAGTTCTTTTTGTGGGAGATTGTGATCAGCTGCCGGCAGTAGGACCGGGTAATGTCCTTAAAGATATCATCGCCTCAGGTCGAATTCCTGTGGTCAAGCTGACTAAGGTTTTTCGTCAAAGAGAACAGTCACAGATTATTATAAACGCTCACCGCATTAATCAGGGTCTTTTTCCGGAGATAGATAACCAGGGTGACTTTGTTTTTATGCAAAGACAGGAGCCAGGTGAGATAGCAGATTTGATTGTTAATTTAGTATCAGATAGATTACCTGGTTATGTTAAAAGACGTTTTGGCATAGAAAACGCTTTTGATACTATACAGGTGCTTACACCAATGAGAAAAAGCGAAACTGGTGTCGACAATTTGAATAGACTATTGCAAAGCAGATTGAATCCGGAGGGTAATAAAAACGAGATTCGTTTAGGATATCGACTGTTTAGAGAAAACGATAAAGTAATGCAGATACGCAATAACTATCAAAAAGATATCTATAATGGCGATATTGGCAAAATAACCCAAATAGATCCGGAAGATAAAACTCTGGAAGTACTTTTTGTTGATGAAAATGGTGATCGTTTTCTTAAATACGAAGAAGATGAACTCGACGAACTCACCCTTGCATATGCAACCTCGGTACACAAAAGTCAAGGTAGTGAATATCCGGTAGTAGTAATGCCAATTACAACTCAGCACTACATGCTTTTACAGCGGAATCTACTCTATACCGGTGTAACAAGAGCTAAAAAGCTAGTTGTTTTAGTTGGCACTAAAAAAGCTCTGTTCCTTTGCTTAAAAAATAATAAGACTGCTAAACGCTACAGCTTACTTGCCACCCGTCTGCAGGCACAGAAAACTATAGACGAGAGTTTTTAAGTGTTTAGTTAGGAAAAGGCAACTTGAACTTCATCTAGTCTAAAGAAAGAGGGAGTTCTTTTTGCAGGTCTATTTATATCAAGATTCTGTTTGGAACATTGTTCCTCAGCCAAGTTTACTGCCAAGAGGTGAATATCGCCTAAAAGGACCATTGGGATTAAAAAGAGCCATGTGGCTAGAGTGGGTGTATCGGAAGTTTCCTTTTCTACCCGTAAAAACCGAGGTTTTTAAACAGCAAGCTGTTGTTTTTAGAAAAACCAATGCTGGCATATGGAGATTGTTAACAAGTCCCGATGACTGGCAATACGGGGATCTTATTAGACCTGGTATTACTGGTTTGAGGTGGAAATGTACACGGTGTGGCTCTTATAATATAGATACCGAAAAATGTCCTATATGTAAAAGACCAAACTGTTTAGTTTGCAGAGACTGTTATCTTTTAGGGCCTATACGCTCCTGTCAACTCTATCTATGGAGAGAACCCCAAAAGAGAAGTTTTCTTAATGTGAAACCTAAAATACCCTTTTTATTAACACCAAGCCAATCTGACGCAGTAACGGAGCTAAGAAAAGGTCTTAAAGCCGGCAAAAAAAAGTTTTTGCTGCATGCAGCTTGTGGAGCGGGTAAAACTGAAGTAGCAGCAGAGGTTATCTCCGATATCATAAACGCCGGAGGAAAGGTTTTATATGCAGTACCAAGAGCTGATGTAGCGCAAGAAGTGGGCGAAAGGTTAAGAATATATTTTCCCCAGATAAAAATAGCTATTCTCTATGGAGGAAGCAAAGATAGATATTTAGAGCAAAGAATAGTTGCTGCTACCACTCATCAGGTTGTAAAATTTGAGCGTGCTTTTGATCTGACAGTTTTAGACGAAAGTGATGCTTTTCCGTATAAGGATAACTCTATATTAAAAAATGCCATACTTAAAGCCAGCAAGGGTCCTCTGATATACATGACAGCTACACCAACAGATTCTTTGCTTAGGGAATTTCAAAAAGATACAAAAATTTTTATTCCTGTGCGTCATCATGCTAAGCCTTTGCCGGTACCTATTTTCTTTCAAGGCTCTATAGAAGCAGCCCTTAACCAGATAGAACCACCACTTCTATTCTTTGTCCCTTTAAAAAAAGAGGTCAAAGAGACTGTAATTTGGCTACAAAAACTAAGAAAAAACTGGCGCCTTGAGGGAATTTCTGCAGATACCAAAGATAGAGCTACCCTGATTGGCAAAATAAAAAACCAGCAGCTTGATGCGTTAGTCTGCACCACAGTTTTAGAAAGAGGACTTACTATAAAAGGCGTTAATGTTTTAGTCTTAAGAGCCGATTACAATATTATCTATACCCGAGAAGTATTAGTACAGATTGCAGGCAGAGCTGGCAGAACAACAGACTGTCCTACCGGCAAGGTTATTTTTGTAGCCAATAAGATCAATAAAGCGATGCGGGAAGCACAAAAAGAGATTCTTTCTTTGAATGACATGGCTCAAAAAAGGGGGCAACTCCGGTGTTAAAGGAGACACTAACCTTTTTGAGCTGTGAAATATGTAATAAGTCTCAAGGCTTACGTCGTTTGCCAATTTGTTGGAGTTGTCTAAAAAAACTACCTCAAGCAAAAAGAATTTCTAGAAATGTTTATCTGGCTTTTGTAGAGGATGTAGGGCTATCTTTTCCTCTACTTAGCGGTCTGGCAGCTAGCCGTTATTTGGCTTTGGGCGGTAAGACAGAAGCGGTTTTATTTACCGAAGAAGACGTCCAGCTCATCTTTGCGGTTGCCTGGTTTTTAAATTTGCCTGTAGTTCAAACCCCAGAACCAAATATTTTAATAGTTAAACCTATATATAAAAAGGAAAGAATACTGACATCTTGCCAGTATTTATATATAAAAGATTCTAATTAAAGAAAAGTAGAACTAAAGTCCTGTTTAAGGAAGCCTAGAAGGTGAAAATTGCGGTTAAACGAAATAAACCAAACAGAGAGGTGATGCGACCATGGCAGAGGTTACGAAGGACGAAAAACCATTAGAGAGACCTATTATAGTTAATATGACTTGGGTTGAACCAGAAGGATCCTCTACGGAGGATGATCGCAATGGCCGTATCTTTGTCTCAGACGGACGGATCTATATTGTTCCTCCTTGTGGTAAGGGGCTTCCAGGAGTATTAATCCCCGGAACCACTATTAACAGGATGTATGTTGATGGTGAAATAGTAAAAGCTCCGCTGGAACCTAAAAAAGGACAAGTATTAGAAATAGTTTTCCCATATGCTGAACCTTCTTCATCGCTAGCTATTTCTATTACTTCAAATGGGCTCCAAGCGTCAATAGCAGCCCGATTTACTGATGGCTTAGTATATGCTCTTCAAGATACTCCACCTAGTGAAGCACTTACATTGGCAACTGTTATTTCCGAGACTGTAAAACCCGAGCGCTTTACTAAGGAGCAAGTTTTGGCTTTTCTAAAAGAAAACCATATAACCTATGGCTTGCTAGAAGAAAACATCACTGGTTTTCTGGGAAACCAAAGCTCTGATTTTGTGGTAATAGCCAAGGGGACTCCACCTGAACCACCGGTGGATGGTCAGATTGATTTTAAGGTTGGCTTAGAAAAAGAAAGGATTCAAACCGATGAATCTGATATAAGAATTGACTATCGTAACCGTTTTTTTATACCTTCAGTTAAAGAAGGGGATGTACTAGCTGAGAAAATAAATGGTATACCAGGTAAACCCGGGAAAAAAGTTACCGCAGAAGAGATCCTGGTAAAATTACCCAAAGAAATAGAGCTTAAAGCAGGCAAGGGAGCTAGACTTACACCTGATGGTAGATTTGTTATAGCCAGCCAAGCTGGCCGGCCGATCTACAAAAACAAAATTATTACTGTAGAGCCGGTCTTTACTGTTGAGGGTGATGTAGATTTAAAACAGGGAAATGTTAGTTTTTCCGGGGATATCCTGATTAAAGGTGATGTGCTGCCCAACTTTGAAGTAAATGCGGGTAGGCAACTAGATATCAAGGGAATGGTTGTTAGGGCTAGGGTAAGATCGAGAGCTAACATGTCAATTGGAGGTAATATAATCTCCAGCAAAGTAATTGCAGCTTCAAGTCAGACTCCTTATCCCGAGATAATTAAGCTTTATGCTAAAATTATCAGCATCCTAAGAAAAGTTGTTTTGGGAATAAACCAAATAAAAAGTGCCACTGATCCTGATCTGGTCCAATCCTTTCCTGACGGGCAATATATTACGCAAATAATAGATATGAAATTCAGTGAACTGCCATTGGTCGTTAAAAGAATTAACGATATTCCCATTGACCCTGAAGATGATTTAGCTCCGGCGCTAAAAAATCTAACTGAGGTTTTAGTAAACAAATTAATGGGATATGGACCACGCCAGATTCGTGATGTTGAGGAATTAAATAAATTAACTGAGCAACTTATTTATATGGGCCGAGAGCTAGAAGAAAGAAGTAAATTTACCTCAGCCAATCTTTCTTTGCCTTACGCTCAAAACAGTCAACTGGAGGCTACCGGCAAAGTATTTATCTCTCGGGGCTGTTATTACAGCAATATTGTTTCCGGCGAGGGAATTGAATTTGATACAAACAGCTTTTTTCGGGGTGGCTCTATGACTATCTTTCAAGGGAATCTCAATGCGGGCAAAATAGGATCACCAGCTGGTGCAAAAACCGAAATAACAATTGTTAAAGATGGTATTGTTAGAATAAAGGAAGCTTTTCCTAATGTTCATGTTTCCATCAATATGAGACGTTATACTTTTTCCGGAGCCTATAGAGACGTTTTACTTCGCTTAAATACCGAAGGAGCATTGGAGTTTGAAGGATTAAAACTGGAAGATTCCTCTGAATCACGATAAAGGAGGAAAAAAAATGGATGTGAGGAATTGTCCTCGTTGTGGGAGTATCTTTCTCTATTGTGGTCTTAGACTGTGTGAAAACTGTAGAAAGATTGAAGAAGAAGAGTTTGAAAAAGTAAAAGCTTATCTGCAGAAAAATCCCGGGACAACAGTAGAAAAGGTAGCGGAAGATACAGGCGTTTCTTTACAGCAGATAATGTCTTTTATCAGAAATGGCCGCTTATCAGAAGAAACAAAAAATTTTAGTGGAGATGTCTTGTTTTGTGAACGTTGCCAAAAGCCAATTTCTGAGGGTAAAATGTGTTTAGAATGCCAAAGGGAACTGACGCAGACTTTTCTAAAAACTCAAACTAAGATTAGGGAGCAAAAAGCTCAAAAAGAGACTGATAAAACTAAAGAAGCTAAGGTTCGCTTCCTAAATAAAGCTAGAGATAATAAGTAGGAAGAGATAGCTAGCGGGACATAAATCAGCTAAATCATGGCAATTGGCATTTTTAGACGTTTTATTTGTCGGAAATAAAATTCGATTTATCTAGTAAATGGACCGCTCAGGTACAGGGAGTGATTTACTAAGATGATTATTAATAATAATTCGATAAATAGTGCAGCTCATCTTTATCTCCAACAGAGCAAAGCTCTGGAAGCCAATAAAAAAGTCAGTAAAAATGAAAAGAAAGCCCCTGAGTCTACAAAAGCTGCCGAAGTATCTCTTTCTGCTGAAGCCAAAGAACTTGCAAGAGCAACTCAAAATGAAAACAATGCCAGATTAGAGAAAGTAGCAAGTCTAAAGTCCCAAATTCAGGCAGGCACCTACAAACCTAAAGCAGAAGAGATTGCCGAAAGCATGTTAAGACATTTTTGGGGCGCCAACCAAGAGGATTAGAGAGAAGGTTGTCGCCTTTTCTCTTTTTTGTTATGGCGGGAGGAATAATATATGGCGGTTTTAAGAAGCGAATCCGAATTAGAGACATTTGACAGTCTTGTTGCCGAAACTCGCAAAGCTATTTTAGCAGAGTATGAACTGCACAAAAAACTACTAGAAAACGCAGAGTTTAAGCAGCAAGCTATCATCGATAGAGATTTAGAGAAATTGCAAGACCTTACAAGGTGGGACGAGGCAATTTTGGAAGAGATTGCTAAATGGGAAGATTATATGGAAAAAGCGGTCAAGGGTCTAGCTTTTTTATGGCGAGTCAACAGTGCCGACTTAAATATGTCCCGTTTAGTTGAACTATTAGCTAACGAACCAGAGATACTCTCTTCGCAGATTGAAGAGATTAAAAAGGAGCAAGAGCAGTTACAAAAGACTCTCTTAACCCTCAAAGAAGTTAATGATAAAAACACCCTTCTATTGCGAAGATCACTTGCTGTAGTTAACTACAGTTTAGATGTTATCTTAGGTAGAAAATCAGAGTCTTCTGTCTACGACGAAAAAGGACGTCGGCAAGAAGATATTAAAAAAAGGCTTTTTGATACTCAAGTGTAAGTAGCAAAACGTATTTTTAGGAGGATTAGACTATGAGGTCTACCTTTTTTGGTCTGGAGATAATGCGTAGCTCTCTACAGGCACAACGGCTTGGCCTAGAAGTGACTGCTCATAATATCAGCAACGCCAATACCCCTGGCTATTCACGCCAGGTAATTAATTTAAAAGCAGCATCTCCTTATCCCTTTCCGGGTGCCAATCCGGGAGCCTTTGGTCAACTTGGTACTGGAGTTGAAGTAACGGAAGTTAAAAGGCTGAGGAATCAGTTTGTTGAGTCTCAGATACGCAAGGAAACTCAATCACTTGGTTACTGGGATAATAAGGCAAGAAATGTCAAACAGATTGAAATGATTATCAACGAACCAACAGAGATTGGTTTATCAGCTAGTTTTGAGCGTTACTGGCAAGCTTGGCAGAATCTTGCTGGGGAAGCTGAAGATATGGGGCATAGAGCACCGGTAGCTCAAAGAGCTGCTGAGCTTTCAACTACCTTTAGAGACACCAAAAATCAACTGCAATCACTTCAAAATGACGCTGATCATACAATTGCGGTTAATGCCAAACAAATTAATGGCCTAGCATATGAGCTGGCTTTGATCAACAAGCAAATAGCCAAGGTTTCTCTTTTGGAACAAGCGCCTAATGATCTTTTAGATAAGCAGGATAAACTTTTAAAAGAATTGTCCGAACTTACCAACATCACTGTTTTAGAAGGCAGACAACAGACAGTGACAGTACAAATTCATGGTACATCACTAGTCGATTATGATAATGTAAACGAAATAGTAATTATTCCGCCTAAAGAACAGTCTGAAATGACTCAACTAATCTGGTCGAAGGGTCAGTCTCCTGTTTCTTTTACTAATGGTAAAATAAAGGCTCTATTTGATGTTAGGGATTCTATCTTACCAGATGTTATAGCCAGCTTAGATGAGATGGCTCATGCTTTAATTACTGAAACAAATCGCTTACACCAAAATGGGTATGGCCTTAATTTATCGACTGGCAGAAGTTTCTTTTCAGGGAGTAATGCCTCTGATATAAAAGTAATAGATTCTATTTTAGAGGATCCGGAAAACATAGCAGCCTCAGTCAGATTCGACGCTCCCGGTAATGGCGACAATGCTTTGGCTATTGCCGATATTTTCAAAAAACCAATTCTTAAAAACAATACAGCCAATATGGAATCTTTTTTCGACAGCCTGGTAGCAAAACTAGGCGTTATGGGTCAAGAATCTGATCGCACGGTTTTGAATCAAGAAGCCTTGGTTCAGCATTTGAATAGTGAACAAAATCAATATGCAGCTGTCTCCATCGATGAAGAGATGGCAAATATGATTAAATATCAGCATGCATATGCGGCAGCGGCAAGAATGATCTCCACCCTTGATGAAGCCTTAGAAACGATTATTACCCGCATGGGTGTAGTAGGGAGGTAATAAAAGTTTATGCGAGTAACACAATCCTCCATGGTTGATAACCTGTTAAAAAATATCAATAGTAACTACAAGCGTTTAGAAAAGATTCAACAGCAGATAGCTACAGGCTCGACAGTTCTATTGCCATCTGATGATCCTGCCCAGGTAACTACAATTATGCGAACAAAAAGGGCTATTAACGAATCTACTCAGTTTATCGCTAACTCTGACAAAGGAGTTACTTGGCTTAATTCAGCTGACAGTGCCTTATCCGAGGCTACCAAGGTACTACAAAGAGCGCGTGAGCTTTTAGTTCGTGGTAGTACGGGCACAAATACTCAAGGAGAAAGGGATATTATTGCCACAGAAATTGAACAACTAATTAAACATCTGGTTAATGTAGGCAATTCTTCAATTAATGGACGCCATATTTTTGCCGGTCAAAAAACCCTGATTCAACCTTATACCTATGATGAAGTCAACAGGATGATCTCTTACCATGGCGATAACGAATATATTCAAGTTGAGATATCGCCTGGAGTAAAAGAAAACATAGGTGAACCAGGGATAGGGATTTTCGGCAAAGCTGATGACCCTTCCGATAGCGGTATTTTTGCAGCTTTAATTAAAGCAGTAGATGATTTAGCAAATGGACAACCAGTTAGTTCTAACATTGGAGACTTGGATCAGGCCATTGAGGATTTACTGCAAAGGCAAGCCACAATTGGTACTAAGTCTCAAGGTATGTCCCTTGCCAAAAATCGTTTAGAAGAGCAAAACATTAATTTTAAGAAACTCTTATCTGAAGCTAAAGATGTTGATATAGCTAAAGCAAGCATTGAACTTATGTCTTCATCTTATGTGCATATGATGTCTTTGCAGGTTGGGGCGAGAATAATTCAACCTTCGCTGGTGGATTTTTTAACTTAACCAGAGTAAGTTTAGCTCGTAGTACTTATTTTAAGAGAAACTAGACTAATAGAAAAAAACAACCTTACCTTTAATTATTGGGGATGTTAGTAGTTTAGGTTAGTAGATCGGACTGACTTTTATTGAGCGCTATCTTCTCTAATACTAAATAAAGACGGGGTGAAAGTATGGAGATTAAACTTGATAATACTAGGTCGTCAATTCAAGACAGAGCGCAAGAAATAAGAAATAGGATGGAAAACGAAAAAACCAAGGTTGAACAAAATAGTGTTACTGAAAGTACAGAAGAAAAAAAAGAAAACAGTTTAGACAATTCGATTGAAATTGCAGATAAGTTAGCTAAAGCTTTTAATAAAGAGATTAAGTTTCAGATCCATGAACAAACCGAACAGATCTATGTTGAGATTGTAGATAAAGATACAGGTGAAGTAATTAAACAGATTCCGCCCGAAGAAATGCTAAAGATCGCTGCTAGTGTACAGGAATTTTTAGGTCTTATCGTAGATAAAAAGGCTTAGGAGGTGTAAATATGGATTTTTTAGGTATTGGTTCAAATATGGATATGCAATCCATCGTAGATAAGCTAGTTGCTTTAGAAAAACGCCCTATTCTTCGCTTAGAAAGTCAAAAAGTCGACTATTCAACCAAACAGGCTATTTGGCGCGAAGTCAACACTAGACTAAGTGCATTAAGTTCATCACTAGACGGCTTAAAATTACAAAGTGATTTTGAAAAAATTAATGCAACAGTGTCCGATGAAAAGATTCTCACGGCTTCTGCCGGTGCCAACGCTGCTTTCGGGGAGTATGAAATTGAGGTTCTTCAACTGGCTAAAGCCCAAAAAGTGATGTCAAATCAGTGGCAAGCTCCTCTCACAAATGAGGTTATTCTAAATATTAACGGCAAGACTGTTACTGTTGAGGCTTCTGAGGAAAATCCTCAAACAATAGTTGAGGTTGCAAGAGAGATAAATAAAACAAAAGATCTCGGTGTTATCGCATCTGTAGTTGACAAGCGATTAGTTCTAGAAGCTAATACTACTAATACAACCATTAATTTTGATGGCGAGAACAGCTTTTTAACTGCTATAGGTGTGTTAGATGAGTCTGGTCAAATAGCAGAAGGCAAACAACTTCAAGCTGCAACCGAGGCGATTGTCAATATTAATGGTATTGAGGTTAAGCGTGATAGCAACATAATCGAGGAAGCTATTTTAGGAGTTAAACTAATTCTTAAAAAAGAAAGCCCCGACAAGGTAAATGTTGCGGTAAACAAAGATGTGGACGCTATCTATAATAAGATTAAAGGGTTTATAGACGAATATACCAAAGTTCAGACTTACCTGGACAAGCAAACCTTTTTTACCAAAGGAACTGGTGACCAACTAAATTCAACCGGTCAGCTTTTTAGCGATAGTACTGTTACTATACTAAAGACCAGATTAAGGTCGATTTTCGCCGGAGCGGTGGAGGACATAGCCGGTACTGATTTAAAGATGCTTTCTCAAATCGGTATTGAGGTAGATAAAACTGGTAAGGTCCAAGTTGACGATGCGAAACTTAAAGAGGCCATTAAAGAAAAGCCCACTCAGGTGGCTGACATATTTATTAAAAAAGATACAGGCATGACTGCCAAAATGCAGACCTATATCAAGGGTTATACTGAGTATGCAGGTATTATTGACAGTAAGCTCAAATACTATGATGCTCGTATCCAGGATGTAGATAAGAGTATGAAACGACTAGATGAAAGAGTTGAAATGAGAAGAGAAAGCTTGATCAGGCAATTTACCGCTTTGGATAAAGCTCTAGCTAGAAACTATGATCAAGGTCTCTGGCTAACTACACAATTACAACAGCTAACATCATTTAAGAAGAATTGAGGTGCTACAAAATGAAAGGTTATGACCCATATGCACAGTATAAAAAAACCAGAGTTGAAACTGCCAGTCCAGCTGAGCTTATAACCATGCTTTATGATGAAGCGGTTAAATCTTTAAAACTGGCGGTTAAAGCTATTGAAGATAAAAAGCCTGAGATAGCTCATAATAATATTATCAAGGTGCAAGACATACTTGACGAGTTGAGCTTTTCCATCAATAAAGAACAAGGGGGAGAGATTGCTGAGAATCTGCTCTCACTTTACGATTATATGAAACATCAATTAATTGAAGCCAATCTTAAAAAAGAGACTACTCTTGTCAATGAAGTCTGTCAAATGGTCGAAGAACTTAGAGCTACTTGGCAAGAAGCAGCTAAGGCAGGCACCAAAAGCAATGGTTGAGTCATTTAATTATTTTTGGGAAGCCTTAGAGAAGAAACGCGATTATCTAAACATGATTAGAGTGTCTTTAGAAAAGCAAGTAAATGCAGCCAAAGCTAATGAGTGGACTGAGTTCAATTGTCTAGCTGACCAAATTGACACTATAATTAAACAGGTAGATGAACTGGATCTGTTTATTAAAGAGAAATATGAAAATATACAGTCTCTGCAAGATGTTCAAAAACTCTGGGGAGAGGAAAAATCCGGGAAAATTAGGGTATTAAGCATTGAAATGCAAGCTCTTGTCGAAGAATCTATTAAACTTCAAGAGTCTTCTGTTGTTCCAATAACAAGCAAAAAAGAACAGGCACTCAAAGAACTACAGGTCCTTGAGCTTAGAAAGGATACCTTAAAAGCCTACAGAAGACCATCCCACTATTATAAATCGATACCACGGTTTATTGATAAGGAAAAATAAACATGTTATTGCAGTAATTATGAGAATATATCTGTCTGCAGCATTAATTAACAATGATTTTCGTATGCCATAAATCGACACAACTCGACACCAATAAGCTGAGACTAAGCAATAGCAACAGTTAACCAGGTTGCTGGGATAATTTGACATAATACCTCTACTGTTATAACTTTAATATGATATTGTTTTTCTTGGTTAGCCAAGTGAGTAGGAGGTATTTTCGATAAAATGCAAGGCAAAGTTAAGTGGTTTAGCAATGAAAAAGGCTATGGCTTTATAGAACCCTCTGGTGGAGGTGCTGATGTATTTGTCCACTATACGGCCATTACAGGTGATGGTTACAGATCGTTAGAGGAAGGGCAAGAGGTAGAATTTGATATTGTTGATGGTGTACGTGGGCCTCAAGCTGCAAATGTCAAAAAAAGCTAATTTCGGTTATAAGGAGGTTAATAGCCTCCTTTTTGTGTGTTTAATATTTCCTGAAGTGGGTAATAAATATATAGAAGAGATCTAGTTATGGCTCCATTTTCCATGAAGGGAGTGGGTGGTGTGAAGATTATAGTTTCGGGGAAAAACATTTTAGTTACTGATGCTCTAAAGGCTTACGTGGAAAAAAGGGTTGGTAAACTAGAACGCTACTTAAAAGGTTTTAACAAAGAAGTTGAGGCTAACGTTATCTTAAGTGTAGAAGGGAACTTCCAGATTGTTGAAGTAACAATTGAACTTGTGGGTATTATCATAAGAGGCGAAGAACGTACTAATGACATGTACACCTCAATCGACAATGTGGTAGAAAAGCTAGAGCGTCAAATTAGAAAGTATAAGACACGTGTTAAATTAAAAAACAGACAGGATACTAGAGAGGCCATTAAAGAGATAAATCAAAGACATTTAGAGATCCCCGATAATGACGACCCAGAGGAAGAAATAAAGATTGTTAAGAAGAAGAAATTTACCCTTAAACCTATGACAGTAGAAGAAGCGGTAATGCAGATGGATTTGCTGGGACACGACTTTTTTGTGTTTTTAGATAGCGATGATAATGAGGTACGAGTGGTTTATAAAAGAAGAGATGGCAACTACGGTTTAATCGAACCGGAACTAGCCTAGAGATAAAAAAAGGCCGGATTAAATCCAATGTCATTAAGTTAAGAACCGAACAATTGGAACTCAAAAAGACAGAGTATAAGAAATTGTACCCTGTCTTTTTTTGATGTTTTTGAAAAATAGGACTTGATAAATAGGGCGAAATCTGTGGCGCAGCCCCTTAAATGAAGGCATTTTAAGGAGGTTGTGTCATGGTAAATTATTCACTATTTATTAAGGAAAAGTTGAAATCTATTATCGCCGATATGGCATCCCGAAAGGATGAATTAGTTAAAGACCCAGGCCAGGATTTTACACGTCGTCGAAAACTCTCGTTCGAAGAGACGATTAACTTTATGCTTTCCATGGGGGGTGGTAGCCTCGATTACGAGCTAATGGAGCATTTCAGTTATGATCCAAAAGTAGCTACTTCTTCTGCATTTATTCAGCAAAGAGACAAACTGCATACGAGAGCTTTTCAGTTTCTTTTGAATTAGTTCACGCATTCCTTTGAGGACTTCACACTTTATCAAGGATACCAGCTCGTTGCAGTTGACGGTTCCGATTTGCTCATTTCGCACGATCCGAGTGATCAGCGAACATATTTTCAATCTACCCCCAACAGCAAAGGGTATAATTTAGTTCATGTCAAAGCAATGTATGACTTATGTAACAAAGTATACCTCGATGCTTGCATTCAACCAGGCAGAAATGAGAACGAATTTAAGGCACTAACCGATATGGTAGACGGCTCAGTTCTCAAGGATAAAAATGTAATTGTTATTGCTGATCGAGGCTATGAAAGTTATAACGTTCTTGCACATATTGAGGGAAAAAATGGAAATATATCATTCGAGTAAAAGATGCTAAAAGCAACGGTATCGTCTCTAGTTTAGATCTACCAAAAACAGGCGAATTTGACTGTCAATTAACCCGTATATTAACACGCAAACAAACAAACGTGGTTAAATCCAGACCAAATATTTACCAGTTTATGCCCAACAACTCTAATTTTGATTACTTAGAATCTGTGGGTCAAACTTACTATTCTTTGTCTTTTCGTGTTGTTCGCGTAAAAATAGCTGAAAACAACTATCAAACCTTGATTACAAACTTGGAACCTGAGGAGTTTGGGATAGAGCAGATAAAAGAGCTCTATCGTATGCGTTGGGGCATTGAAACTTCCTTTCGGAAACTTAAGCATACAATTGGTCTTGTTAATTTGCATTCAAAAAAAGTGAAGCGCATTCTGCAAGAGGTCTTCGCAAGAATGGTCATGTATAACTTCTGTGAAATCAACTCTGCACGTAGTGATTCAACAAAAATCAAGGACATACGACTACCAGGTTAATTATTCTAAGGCCATGTCGATTTGTAGACACTTCTTCAAAACCCTTGTTAATGCACATCCACCCGATATTGAAGCTCTTATACAAAAGTATATTTTACCGAGAAGACAGGGTCGCACACACCCTAGAAAAATTAGATTCGGAACTTTTGTAAGCTTCAACTATAGAATAGCTTAGAATCCGAGATAAAACGAAAGCTTTTTTGACAGATAGTTTATCTGTCTATTTGTCATGCCCCAAAATAGTAACTTCCAAGCTTCTAAAGAAAAAAAGAGTCGTCAAAGACGTATTTATATTACGTTGACAACTCTTTATAAATATCTCGTTACACTAACTTAATGACATTGGATTAAATCCGGCCTTTTTTTTATCTCTAGGATAAGCATGTCAATATTTAAATCTAGTTGACCAATAGTGAGAATTATAGGTTCTATGATATAATATTAACGGTTCTATTTGGGCCTTTAGAAAACATCAACTGTTGATTCTCTAATGCTAACTATGCGGAAAGCTTTTTAACTGCAAACGGCGAGGAGGTATTGGTATTTGTTAAAATTTATTAAAAGACTAATTGACCCAGAGGTTAAAGACTTAGCTCGCTTGAAGGAAACGACCGAAACAGTCAATTCTTTAGAAGCCGAAATGCAAAAGCTAAGCGACGATAAACTAGGACAAAAAACCATCGAGTTTAAAAATCGCTTCCAAGGGGGAGAAAGTCTAACTAGCCTACTTCCAGAAGCTTTCGCTGTTGTGCGGGAAGCATCTGTAAGAACGCTGGAATTGAGACATTTTGATGAGCAAATTGTAGGTGGGATTGCTCTACATGAAGGTAAGATAGCCGAGATGAAAACAGGTGAAGGTAAAACTCTTGCGGCAACTCTGCCTGTCTATTTGAATGCCTTAGAAGGTAAAGGGGTTCATGTTATAACAGTTAATGATTATCTGGCTCGCAGAGATGCAGACTGGATGGGAGCAATTTATAGATTTCTAGGCCTTAGTGTAGGCTGTATCTTGCATGGGCTTAGTTTTGAGGAAAGAAAACAAGCCTATAATGCAGATATAACCTATGGAACAAATAATGAATTTGGGTTTGATTATTTAAGAGATAATATGGTGCTTAGAGCCGACGATATGGTGCAAAGAGATTTGCACTATGCCATTGTCGATGAGGTCGATAGTATTCTTGTTGATGAAGCACGTACACCTTTGATTATTTCTGGCAGCGCTGATGAATCTACGGAACTCTACAATCGCTTTGCTAGAATAGTACCGCGACTAAAACAAGAAGAAGATTTTACTATCGATGAAAAAGGTAAGACAGTCGCCATAGCCGAAAACGGTGTTGACAAAGTCGAAAGAGAGCTTGGGGTAGATAATCTCTATGATCCTGCAAATATAGGCTTAACCCATCATTTGAATCAGGCCTTAAGAGCTCAATATATTATGAAGCGTGATGTAGATTATGTCGTAAAAGATGGAGAAGTTGTAATTGTTGATGAATTTACAGGTCGTCTGATGCCTGGCAGACGTTATTCAAACGGGTTGCATCAGGCCATTGAAGCCAAAGAAAATGTAAAGGTAGCCTCTGAGAGCAGAACGCTTGCTAGTATTACATTTCAAAATTACTTTCGCATGTATACCAAATTAGCAGGTATGACCGGTACTGCTAAGACCGAAGCGGAAGAGTTTTTAAAGATTTATGGACTAAGAGTTTTAGAGATTCCCACCCACAAGCCAATGATCAGAATAGATTACCCTGATGTTGTATATAAAAATGAAGTTGCTAAGTTCAAAGCGGTCATAGAAGAAATTAAAGAGATGTATCAAAAAAAGCGACCGGTTCTAGTTGGAACCATTTCAATTGAAAAGTCTGAACTATTAAGTGAGTTGTTAAAAAGACAAGGTATACCACATAAAGTATTAAACGCCAAAAATCATGAGCAGGAAGCTGAAATTGTGGCCCAAGCAGGTCGCATAGGAGCGGTAACAATCTCTACTAACATGGCCGGTAGAGGCACAGATATTATTTTAGGCGGCAATCCTGATTTTTTGGTTAAAGAGCAGTTAAGAAAAGCCGGATGGACTGCCGAGGCAGTTGCAGCTGCCAGTGAAAAGGTTCCTAGTGAAATTCTGGCGCGGGGACTTAATATCTCAATTGCAGAGTTAAAAGAGCTCCAATCTCAGTACAATGAGCTGCAAAAGGATGCTAAAGCACAATTGCAACTTGAACAGAAAAAAGTAATTGAGTTGGGCGGACTGCATATCATCGGAACAGAAAGGCACGAAAGTCGACGTATTGACAACCAGTTGAGGGGACGTTCAGGTCGTCAGGGAGATCCTGGCTCATCCAAGTTTTTTGTTGCCTTAGAAGATGAACTGATGCGCCGTTTTGGAAGCGATCGTTTTGTCGGTCTGATGGAAAAATTGGGTTGGGAAGATGATATCCCTATTGAACATCACCAAATAAGTAAAGCTATTGAAAATGCTCAAAAACGCGTGGAGTCTTGGAACTTTAGCATACGTAAGAATGTCTTAGAGTACGACCAAGTTCTTAATAAACAACGTGAAGCTATTTATTCGTTGCGCAAAGAGTTTATGTTTGGCTCGGATGGATATGCGGTACTTCTTAGAATGATCAAAGGTGCGGTGGATAATATCCTTAGTTTTAATACTATTGATATTGATAATGCAGCCGATTGGCCCTATGAGACACTTCAGACTAATTTCAAAGAGCTCATGGGTAGATATGATACCGGTTTACCTGAGCTAATAACTCAGATGAGAGAATCTTACGCTAATGCGGTAAGTAGTGATGTTTTTAACGATGCTTCCGCTAAATTTATTAATCTGGTAACTAACGCTCTTAAAACCAGAGAAAGTGAATTAAGCAGTTCACTTTTTCAAGAGATCTCACGGGTTGTTACTTTGCGAACTGTAGACCAAGCCTGGATGGATCACCTAGAAAACATGGATGATCTTAAGGATGGTATTGGCCTTAGAGCCTATGGACAGATGAATCCCATTATTGAATACCAAAGAGAGGCTTCACGTCTTTTTGAAGCGACCTTAGCCCGGATAGATGAAGAAACAATACGCACTCTTTTCTATCTAAGACTGGCCAATGAAGATGATGTCAAGATGGCCGAAGCTAAAGAAAAAGCTAGAATTGATGCGATAAGTACCAATAAAGAAACGGTCCAAAAGACACCTAAACGAGTAGATAAAGAGCCGGGGCGCAATGATCCCTGCCCTTGTGGTAGTGGTAAGAAGTATAAAAAATGCTGTGGTAAATAGGAGCGTGAAGGTTAAGATGAATTTAGAAACGATCCCTGTTATTAGGGAGAGAATCAAAGAAGTTGAGAAAACAACCTTTAGTTTGGGTGAATATCTTTGAAAATAGAAAAACTGATCAACGCATTGCTGAGCTAGAAAAAGAAGTATTGAAACCGGATTTTTGGTTAGATCAACGCAAAGCTCAAGCTAAAACCAAAGAACTTACCCATCTTAAAGAAAGTAAAGTAAAACTGCAAAAACTTAAAGAAGATGTAGAAGATCTTAAAATCCTACTGGAATTAGCTGAAGCAGAAACCGATGAAGAGACTTTTAACGAAGCACTATCAGAGAGTGAACGATTAACTAAACTAGCTGATCACTACGAACTGGAGATGCTCTTATCCAAGCCCTATGATGCTTACGATGCGCTACTTACAATTCATCCGGGAGCAGGAGGCACCGAATCCCAAGACTGGGCCAGTATGCTCTATAGGATGTATGCCAGATGGGGCGAGATCTACAATTATAAAGTAGAAGTATTGGATTTTTTACCGGGAGAAGAAGCAGGCATCAAATCAGCGACTCTGTCTATTTCAGGTCCCTATGCTTATGGATATCTTAAAGCCGAAGCTGGAGTGCACCGTTTAGTAAGAATTTCGCCTTTTGACGCTGCAGGACGCCGCCACACATCCTTTTGTTCTATTGATGTTATTCCTCAAGTGTCAGATGATAGTGGGCTGGAGATAGATCCTAAGGATTTGCAGATTGACACCTATCGATCTGGAGGAGCAGGAGGTCAGCATGTAAATAAAACTGACTCTGCGGTACGTATTACCCATCTACCGACCGGAATAGTGGTTCAATGCCAAAATGAAAGATCACAACATGCTAATAAAGAAACAGCATTGAATGTGTTAAGATCAAAACTGTTAGCACTTAAAATTGAAAAACAGGAAGCAGAACTAGCTGCCATCAGGGGAGAAAAAGTTGAAAACACCTGGGGCAGTCAGATAAGGTCATATGTTTTTTGCCCTTATACCATGGTAAAGGATCATAGGACAGGTGTCGAGACTGGTAATGTCGAATCAGTTATGGATGGTAATATCGAAGATTTTATTGAGGCTTACCTGAGGATGAAATAATTGAGGGATGTTTAAATGGTGGGAAAAAGGAAGCCGGGCAAGTATTTTTTGCCCGGCCTGACAATTATACTTTTATTGTTAACAATTGAATTCTACCTACCTACATTAATAACCGAACAGCTTACTAGGGCTATTAGTGTTTATTTTTATCACACCAGGGAGATAGAGGTTCAGCAAAAGACTCGTCCTGCTAGTCTATTGCTTTGGGGACAAATTAAAAATCTTTCAATTAAAGGTTCTGAGCTTGAAGCTAAACAATTTACAATAAACAGATTTTTAATGGAAACAGATAAGATCCACATCGCTATATTAGATCTAATTATTAATGGTAGATTCAATATCTTAAAGGGCAAAGGGAGAGTCGCTTTATCTTTAAGTGAGAAAGAACTAGACCGCTACTTACATCGATTTATCATTGAAGATCCCTACAACGATATCCGTCTTTTTTTAACTAAAGATGGGCCTAGTATCCAAGGCTTGTTTGCTGGCGAACAGTTTTACCTGGATTGTGTCTTTACGGTAGAAAAAAATAGTGTAATTTGTCTCAATCCACAGAAAATGGTAGCTACGGGTTCTAATAATGCCACCGTAATGAACAAACTTAAGGAACTGGCAGGTTATTCTCTGGATTTAGGAAACTTGGGAATACCGCTTATAATTGACGAGATCACTGTAGCAGATGGCATGTTATATGTTTTTGCTACTATTGACAGGTGAAGGAGGAATCAGTTGGTTTTTGTGGAAAAGTTTTTAGTTAGGTGGAGGTGATAAAACTTGGTTAGCCCAAAAGATGATCAATCTAAGGAGATACAGATAGTTGTCTTTAAGCTTGGCTCCGAATTATTTGCTTCCGATATAAATCCGGTGAAAGAGATTAGAAGAGTCGACGAAATCACACCTGTACCCCAGGCACCTGATTTTGTTGAAGGTATTATTAGCCTTAGAGGCCAGATATTTCCTGTAATTGATTTGGGAAAAAGATTTAACAAAAAGCAGCACGAATTAACTAATGATAGTCGAATTATTGTTATTGATATCCCGGGTTCCCAGTATGGGATGATTGTAGATTCAGTAACAGAGGTTCAAAGAATAAAAAAAGAAGATATTGAGGTAGCACCGGAGTTAGTAACTCGTGGTTCTCAGAAATTCCTTCAAGGTGTAGTTAAAAAAGAACAAAAGCTAATTCTTTTGGTTGATGTTGAAAAGATCCTCACCGAAGGAGAAAAGAAGGAATTAGAAAAAGCAGAAATTGCCTAAGGTGGAGGGTGGGAAATGGCTGTTAAGCTCGATGTTAATCAACGAATTCAACTGCACTCACCAACCCTTAAAAAGGACGGGAGACATTATTATCCAAGTAGAATCGAAGAAAAAAACGCTGATTCACTTTATATAGCGGAGCCCTTAGATGGGACAGTTCCTGTCTTTATACCACTAAGACAGGAAATTGAGGTTATCTTTAATGACGAAAAAGGGACCTACCTTTTTAAAACCAAAGTAATAGGTAGAGTAGAAAAAAACATCCGACTGTTACAGATAACTATGCCCGAAGCAGTGGAAAAGATTAATCGTCGGGATTATTTCCGGCTACAGGTTTTTATTCCTTTTACATTCAGGGTTCTCCCAGAGGAAGTATATCAACATGGTTTTCCAAGAAAACAAAAAACAATAAAAAGCACAGTACTAAAATCACATCTGTTAAAAGACGAAGCAGATAAGCTAGAGGGTATTATCAAAGATATTAGTGGCGGAGGAGCATTGGTGGCAGTTTCGGAAAAAATCGATCTAAAGGTGGGCGACCACCTGGAAATGTGGTTGCCTATTACCTTTCAAGAAGAACCAATTTATCTTTGGGCAGATGTAGTAAGGACACTTCCCAATCCTGATGCTACTCGCTGGAATAGAGATATCGGTGTTTCTTTTTGTAAGATCAATGAAAGAGATCGCGATAGTATTATTTCCCATGTCCTTTCTCTGCAAAGAGCGCTTTTACAAAAAGGAACTCTCCAGTCAGATAGTGATATGTAGGACTGCTACAGAGCAGTCCTTTTTACAAGGGGGAGCTAGCATGAAAAAAGGCTCAACTTGGGTTGTTATTTTGGGAATAATCTGTGCTTTATATGGGATTAGTTCGCGTTATCGGATTGAAAATGCCGACAAAACCGTCGAACTTGTAGTCGACGCAGAGGCATTAAGATCTTATGCTAAAAAGAATGACTACCAGATAGAGACACTTCTTAGCGACTTAGTCGTTATTGAAATTAAAGCTTTAGCAGTACCGGAGACTAATCTAGCTGAGGCTGCATCTAATAAAGAAATTACTGTTATTCCCGGGACATATCTCTTACTTTCTAACCTAAAAGATCTTCCGGCCATAGATCCCCGCAAACTCTATATTATCGATCAACCCTCAGGGCCGGTAAGTCAAAGAATAGGTCTTTTAGGTCAAAGTAAAAGCTTGGCAGACAATTTGCTGTGGGAGTTTAGCGAAGTCTACCCAGTTTCAACCACAAGAAGAAAAGAAGCAAATAAAGAGCTGACGATTTCTATCTGGGATGAAGCTCTACACCCCGATTACGATTTATGGCAAGTAGCTAACGATACAAATTTACGTATTGTTAGTCGTATTCAAAATCCATTTTTTAATAATCAAACTAATTTAAGTTATGTATTCTCTCAGTGGCAAGACAAGCCAAGTTTAATAATCTTTGCCGGTAAAGAAGTGCTTGGCTATCCGGATAATTTACCTGAAGCAGCGCTACTTATTAATGATAAAACTTGGGGTTTAATCGAGTTTGCCAATCAATACGGCGAAAAAGAGCTAGCCAGACTAACTAATTATAATGTAGTTAGAGTGCATAGCATTACCCCTTTAGAGATAATAAAAATAGAACCTCATAAGGCACAGGAGAGATATCTACGAGCAGTACGTGAGCGTGGAGCTCGAGTTTTATATTTAAGACCCTTTCCTAAACTGTCCTGGCAAGAAAATCTAACTTGCTTTAAGATATTAATAGATAGCTTGCAAGAAGAAGGATTTAGGCCTGGAGAGGCCATTCCCAAACCATTTTTTAAAAGCTCATTAGTATTATTTTGGCCAGTTATGTTAGGAATTGTTATTTGTGGTATAGAATTGATGTTACTTTTGGGCTTTAATAAGAGCTTTTCCTTATATACAGGGATTGTTTTTTTACTTTTAATCACGGGTTTATATTTAAAAGGCTATACCATTATGGCCAGACAAATTGCCGCTTTTGGTGCAGCTGTTGTATTTCCAACTCTGGCAATAGGTAAAGTTGCCCAAAACATTCACAAGGGGAAGAATAAATTACTAATTCAGCTAGGGACTGTTCTTGGTTACACCTTTTTGGGTATATTGTTTTTGACCGCCTCACTGCTGGATTTGCGTTTTGTGATTAAGGTAGAGCAGTTTCTAGGTGTTAAATTAATGCATGTATTACCACCACTGTTATCACTTTGGATTTGTTTTCGTTTTCTGGGTTTTAATTGGAGTAAGAAGAAACTCAGGCGTTTTTTCTGGCCTTTAACCTGGAGCCATATTTTAATTATAGTTATAATCTTGGGTGCTGGTTTTATCTATATTGGACGCACCGGACACGACTGGGGGTTACCGGTTCCCAAAGCAGAGGAAAATCTGCGGATATTTTTAGAAAGAGTGTTTTTAATTAGACCAAGACTCAAAGAAGCCTTTATCGGTCATCCGGTTCTATGTCTGGCTTTATTAGTTGCCGCTTTTACCCCTCAGGCTTGGTATCTACCTTATCTGCTGGCTATAGGTTCAATTGGCATTACCTCAGTACTCAATACCTTTAGTCATGCTCATACACCAATTATGGTTTCTTTAGTTAGGACAGGATGGGGCTTTTTAATTGGTGCAGCCATAGGTGTTTTAGCTTTTTATCTTTTAAAACTAACAGCGAGGAAGATTACGCGTGGCTAGAATACTTCTTTTTGGTTATTATGGTTTTGGCAACTTCGGGGATGAGTTGCTTCTTGCTTCAATAAAACAAAACTTGAGCGATCATGATTTAACAGTTGTAAGTGGTAATTGCGAGCATACCGAAAAGCTACATCAGCTTAAAGCTATTTCCCGAAAACAGTTTTGGCTAAACCCTGGTTCTTATGACCTCTTTTTAGTTGGTGGTGGTAGTATTTTGCAAAATACTACCAGTAACCGTTCTTTAATCTATTATCTCGGGGCCGTTAAAAGAGCTCAACAATTAGGTATGGATGTTTATTTAATGGCACAAGGTTTAGGGCCTTTGAAAGGTATATGGCCCCAAATGGCCTTAAAAAGCCTTAAGGGTATTCCTCTTACCGTACGTGATAAACAATCATTAACTATAGCTCAAAATTGCGGTCTTGAGGCAGAGTTAGTTGCTGATCTGGCTTTAAGTTACAGTAATTATCCGTTAAAAAAGCAGGGAAAAACAATCGGTATCGCTCTTAGAGATGAACTTGGGTTTAACTTTTTTTCGCAACTAGATTGGCTTTTAGATGATAATAAAGAAATACGGTTATTTGCTTTTCATAATAGAGACTATGAGTTATGTTTAAAAGTTGCCAGACTCTTACCAAATGCTCACAGCGTCAAAATGGAAAAGCTGCAAGATTTAGAATACTTTTCAGATTTGGAACTACTGTGGGGTATGCGTTTACATTCTCTAATAGTAGCTACAGCTATGGGAATACCTGCTCTTGGTATCAGCTATGATCCTAAAGTCACTGCTTTTTGTGAAGAAGCAGGGCTTAGCTGGCATCTACCGGGGATAATGCCTAAGAAGGAGTGGTTCAGAAGTGGTGACTCAGGCATCCTTATCAAAAGATCGGAAACTGCCTGGCAGCTCTTTAGAAGTTACACCAAGGCAGGAACTTCTGGGCATTCCATTTGATGTAGTGGATTCTTTGGAAGCTAAAGATATTATTAACCATTTGATAAAACAAAAAAAAGCAGCTCTGGTTTTTACACCTAATGCAGAAATTGTGGTCCAAGCTCATGCTGACAAAGAGTTTTTGGAGATTTTAAGAAGTGCACAATTAATACTACCTGATGGTTCTAGTTTGCTGTGGGCAGCTAAAGCTCTTAAAAAACCACTTAAAGCAAGAGTAACCGGTATTGATCTGATGCAACTTTTGCTACCGGAAGCAGAAAAAAAAGGTTGGACTGTTTTTTTTCTAGGTGCAAAACAGGAGATCTTAGAGAAAGCGGTTTGTAACACTCTAAGGAACTACCCCAGTCTGAAATTAGCAGGCTATCATCATGGCTACTTTAAAAATGACATAATTCCTCTTCAAGTTATCAATCAGGTAAAACCAGATCTATTATTTGTAGGTATGGGAGCTCCTAAGCAGGAACGCTGGTTATATCAGTATAAAAATCAACTTGAATGTGGTGTAGCTATGGTAGTTGGTGGTAGTTTTGATATTTTAGCAGGGAAAACCAAACGAGCACCGTTTTGGATGCAAAAAAGAGGTTTGGAATGGCTATATCGCTATCTTCAAGAGCCGGCAAGAATAAAAAGGAGTTTGTTATTACCTAAGTTTGTAGGTTTAGTTCTAGCCGAAAGGAAGAGATTAAGAAAAAAAGAAGGTCTCTTTTAAGAATATAAGGACCTTTTAGATAAAGATACTGTCTAACCACCCAAATAAGATTGAACTACTAGGTAGTAAGAAGAATACTAATGTTTATAAGAAAGCTAGACATCTCTTATATAAATATGTTAAATGGCCGCGTCTCTCCGGGAATAGGTATATTTACAAGCGTAGAATATGAGTTTGGTACAAAAAATCTCGGGGAGTTGATAAGTTATCTACAGATTCAAGGATAAAGCTCTGAGGGATGTTTGTCTACTTATTTGTGCCACAGATAAATTAGTTAAAATCGTTTGAGAGAATAAACTAAAAAGGAGACAGAATAGTTAAAAAGATTGTAAGGCACAAGTTTATCTATAAAGGAGGTGGGCCTGCTACGCAGCAAAATAACCAGCTAAACTTTAACTAAAACCAGGGATGAAAACTCTATTAATGCTTATTAAAATCAACCGAGACAGAAAAATTTGCATGGCAAGAGGTAGTTATCCAAGGGAAACCTTATTCTAAAGAGTTTTTATTAGGTATTGATATTATACAAATGGTTATAGTTAGAACAAGGTATAGAAAAAAGATACTTAAAAAATTTTTAGATGGTTATTTTGGCTCATATTGAGCAGTAGCAGGATTGAATTTGGCATCCAGGCTAGGTAGAGAGGTTGCCCGTATGGCGGGAGTTTTAGCAGGGACAACTATTCTAGCTTTGAGTCTAGTTTTGTTTTTGATTCCCAATAAAATTGCTCCTGGTGGAGTTAGTGGTCTGGCAACAGTGATTTTTCACCTAACTAATCTGAGTGTGGGTCTTATTATGCTAGCCATTAACATACCATTGTTTTTAATTGGCATTAGGCGTCTAGGATTTCATTTTGGCTTGCGAACTATAGTTGCTACCGTTTTTTTATCATTATTGGTTGATATTTTGCAAAGATATCTAAGCCCGGTAACACATGATCCACTTTTGGCTGCTCTCTATGGTGGTATAATAATGGGTATAGGGCTAGGTTTGGCTATTAACAATGGAGGCACAACTGGTGGTACGGACCTGGCAGCAGTTTTACTGCATAAGTATCTTAAGTTATCGGTGGGGACTACCTTACTGATTTTAGATGCGATTGTCATTGCTGTTGCTGGTTTGTTCTTCAACCTGGAGCTAGCAATGTACAGTGCTTTGACACTTTTTATCTCCACTAAAGTACTGGATTTAATGCAAGAAGGTTGGCATTATGCTAGAGCTGTTTACATTATCTCAGATAAGTCCAATAAAATAGCTCAGGAAATTATGTCCAAACTTGATAGAGGTGTAACTGGTTTTTATGGCAAAGGGATGTTTTCAGGTGAAGATAAAAATATTCTCTATGTGATCTGCTCCCGGGCAGAGATATCGAGCTTAAAAGATCTAGTAAGTGCTATAGATCCTGATGCATTCATGGTAATTGGTGAAGCAACAGAAGTACTAGGTGAAGGTTTTAGGCGCTATAAAAGTCCAAACGACTGATAACGAGGTGTAGGATATGGATACAAAAAAATATGAAGAACTGCAAGAGATAGCACGTCAGTCAAGAGCATGGATTATAAGAGCTTTGGCTGAAGCTAATTCCGGTCATCCAGGTGGGAGTCTATCTGCAACTGATATTCTAACCTATCTTTATTTCCAGGCTATGAATATTAATCCTGATAATCCATCTGATCCAAAAAGAGACCGGTTTGTTTTGTGTAAGGGTCACGGAGCACCTGCACTTTATACGAGTTTAGCTTTGCGAGGCTATTTTCCTAAAGATGAGTTGCTTACCTTGAGAAAACTAGGTAGCCGGCTTCAAGGTCATCCGGATACCAGGAAACTCCCTGGTATCGATGCTTCAACCGGCTCTTTAGGACAGGGCCTTTCTATAGCCAATGGCATGGCCTTAGCAGGTAAACTAGATGACCAAAGCTATACCGTCTATGCTCTTTTGGGAGATGGAGAAACTCAGGAAGGACAGGTTTGGGAAGCTCTTATGACAGCTTCTCATTATCAGCTCAATAACGTAATTGCTTTTTTAGATTACAACCATCTACAAATCGATGGTCGTATTGAAGAGGTAAAAAGTGGGGGCAATTTCGCCAGCCGTTTTAGATCCTTTGGTTGGCATGTGCTAGAAGTAAATGGTCATGATTTTTACGCTATAGATGAAGCTGTAATAGCTGCCAAACAGGAGAAATATGCTCCGAGTATGATTATTGCTCATACTATTAAAGGTAAGGGTGTACCTTTTATGGAAGGTAAAGCAAAGTGGCATGGGAAAGCGCCAAATAAAGAAGAGGCTCTCGAAGCTCTAAAACTCCTCGGCGCAAGTTGGGAGGAGATCTAAATGCTAAAAAAAGCAACCAGAGATGCATATGGAGAAACATTGGTAGAGTTAGGTCATCTTTATGATAATGTTATAGTCTTAGATGCTGATCTAAGTAAGTCCACCAAAACCGAGCTATTTGCAAAAGAATTTCCTGAGCGATTTTTCCAAATGGGTATAGCCGAGCAGGATATGTTAGCTACAGCTGCAGGCTTAGCACTATGTGACAAGGTTTGTTTTGTCAGTACTTTTGCTATCTTTGCTGCCGGACGTGCTTTTGAACAGATTAGAAATTCTATTGCTTATCCAAAACTAAATGTTAAAATCTGTGCTACTCATGCTGGCGTTACAGTGGGTGAAGATGGTGGCAGCCACCAAGCTATAGAAGATATTGCTCTTATGAGAGCGATACCTAATATGACAGTTATAGTTCCCGCTGACGCTATAGAAACAGCCAAAGCTCTGCATGCTATATATAAACATGAAGGTCCTGTTTATTTTCGCCTCGGCCGCCCAGCGGTACCATTTATTTATAATGATGATTTTGAATTTAAAATTGGCAAAGCTAATAAATTAAGGGAAGGAACCGACGCAGCTATAATTGCTACAGGCATTATGGTAGCCTGTGCAATTGATGCAGCTAAGATCCTTGCAGATAAAGGCCTGAATGTTCAAGTTTGGGATATGGCTACGATAAAACCTCTTGATTTGGAAGCCATTAAAGAAGCAGCCAAGACCGGTGCTATTGTTACAGCTGAAGAACATTCGGTAATTGGCGGCTTAGGTAGTGCCGTAGCAGAAGCATCTGCAGAGTATGCACCTGCTTTTATGAGTTTTGTCGGACTAAAAGATTGCTTTGGTCAATCGGGGACCCCTGAAGAGTTACTAGAAGCATATAATTTAACCGCAGATAATATTGCTAAAACTGTGCTTGAAGTTGTAGATAAAAAGTCCTCGTCATAGACGAGGACTTCATTTAAGTTCTTAAACTTTTTTTGGAGGGTTAATAAGTTGCTTGGAGAAAGTTTAGTAGGAGAAAATAGTATCTCTTATTAGCAATCGATGTCTAGTAAAAGTAATAAGTAGCCATGTTCTTTAACAGGCTATGTTATAAAGGCAAAGTTTGTTTAGCCTTATTATTATAATTATAACCTAAGAACATTTGCTACCAACATATGGAATTGCTAGCTGTATAAAATAAAAAGTAAAGTTTAAAGCAGTAAAGATTAATTAAATGCAGGCGATACAAAGCAGTTCTTCCAAAAAAAGGGGGAGAAGTTGATGGCACAGATGCCCCTTGTCTACTTCAGTGGGGTCAGTAAAGCTTTTGATGATAATGTTATTTTAAAAAATGTCGAATTGGCAGTACCAAAAGCAAGTTTTGCTTTTCTTTTAGGGGCAACAGGGGCAGGCAAATCGACATTGCTTAAAATGATTGCCGGAGAGATAAAACCTACAAAAGGTAAGATTTATATTAAAGGGCAGGACATCTCGAAATGGTCTAAAGCTAAGAGAGCAAGTTGGAGGAGACGCATTGGCTATGTATTTCAAGAGGATAGGCTATTAAGTTACCATTCTGTATACGAGAATGTTGCCTTACCTCTAGAGATTCAAGAATTCTCTCCAAGAAAAATAAAAGACAAAGTACTTTCTATACTCGAAGTATTAGGAGTAGGGAGCAAAGCTTACTCACTGCCGGAAGAGCTTTCGGGGGGAGAAAAGCAGAGAGTTTCCTTAGCCAGAGCTTTAGTTGCTAATCCAGAGATTATTATTGCTGATGAACCCACTGCGCAATTAGATCCATATACCTCAAAAGAAATATTCAATTTGCTGGCATCCTTAAATCGCACCGGTCGCATAACAGTGATAATGGCTACCCATGAATGGGATCTTGTCAGGAATACGGATCTACCGGCATTCATCTTACGTGATGGCTTCCTTTTGCCTTGGGAGGGGAAAATATGAAAATCAGCACAAGCTTTAAGTTAATTGGCAAAGGTGCCGGTAACCTTTGGAGACACAAAGGTTCTACTTTTGCAGCTTATATTAGTATAACCATTGCTTTGCTAGTATTGGGTTTTTTTGCTTTATCATGGGTAAATATATTAAATCTTACTAATGATTTACTTAACAAATTAGAGGTTAGAGTTTTTTTGACAAAACCTGGAACAGTCAAAAAAATTGAGGAGCTTGCTGGAATAGAAAAGTGGGAGTATATTAATGCTGATTTAGCTCTCAAACAGATAACCGAAAGCTATCAATTAAAAGGGGACTATTTGAAAAATGTATTAGGAGGCAATCCCTTACAAGCTAGTTATTCACTGCTAGTTAAAGATGCTCAACTTATTCCGGATATGGTAAAGACTCTTAAAGGGATGCCTGAAGTAGACGAAGTAATCTATGGTGGTCAAACAGTTGATTCGTTGATTAATCTGCAAAAGATTATCGGTGGATTTGGGCTTTTATTATTGTTTATTCTGATACTGGCAATTCTTCTAGTAGTTGCCAATACTTTGAGACTTAGCTTTGCGGTAAGAAGGCAGGAGATAGCTTTAGAAAAACTCCTGGGCGCTAGCCCACTTTATATTGTAAGCCCCTTTTTATGGGAAGGTACTCTCCTTGGCTTAATAAGTGCAGTTTCAGCAATTATAATTCTTTTATATAGCTACAGGACTTTTAGTGGCTGGATAGCGCTTTCCTTTCCCTATTTACCGCTTAAATCTCTGGCTTCATTGCGGGTAAGTATGTTGGTTATAGGAATAGTCCTGGGTGTTATTATGGGCTTTATAGGTAGTATCTGGGGGGTGCGTAGATATTGGCCAAAAGAATAAACATTCTTTTGCTATTGACATTAATTTTCACAGTTAATATATTTGCGGAGCCTAATCTTAAAGATTCCCAGCAAAGATACGACCAAGTTATTAAAGAGATGGAAAAAGTCCGTGCTAATCTTGAAGCTAGCAACAAAAAAGAAAAGCAAATTTTATCTAACTTAAATGATTTAGATAAATCACTAGACAAGCTTGGAAAAGAAAAATCACAAATACTAACATCTTTGCAGAAAATAAACCAGGAATTAGAGGCTTTAGAAAAAGAGCTTCAAGTCAAACAAGCTGAACTCGATGAAAGTGAAGTTAAATTAAATGCATTAAGAGATGATGCCGGCGAAAGCCTTCGTTCTATCCAAAAGATTACGGCTCAGGGTTGGTGGTCCTTTGTTTTTAACTCCATCTCCATTTCTGAGTTTTGGGTTCGTTCTCATCAAATCAAACAGTTTTTAGCGGCAGATATCAAGGCTTTAGATATTACCACCGAACTTTACGAAGAACATCAAAAGAAAGTACAAGCCCTAGAAGCAAAGAAACAGGAAATAGTTAAGAAAAAGAGTGAACTTGAAAATGCCCAGAAGAAACTAAAAGATAATGAAAACCAAATAAAAAAGAATGTCAAGGATAAAGAACGGGCCTTGACTAAAGTCAATCAAGAAAAATCCGAATATGATAAGGCTTTGCGTGAAATGGAAAAAGTATCTGAAGAATTAGGCGAAGCTATTCGCAAACTGCAACAAAAAACCCTTGATGAAGATGGTGTCACTAAAGTTATTACCATGATCTGGCCGGTACAGGGTTGGATTTCTTCAGATTATGGTTGGCGGCTGCATCCGATTCTGAATGAGAACCGCTTTCATACAGGTTTAGATATTGCTGCTTCAGAAGGAAAAGATATTCGTGCAGCTGCCGATGGGACTGTTATTTTAGCCGGTTTTGTACAGGGTTATGGTTTGACGACTATAATTTCTCATGGCAATAAAACAACTACACTGTATGGCCATGCTTCAAAACTACTTACTCAAGCCGGCGATAAAGTTAAACAAAACCAAGTAATTGCTAAAGTCGGTTCCACAGGGGTAAGTAGTGGTCCACACTTGCATTTTGAAATCCGTGTCAATGGTGATCCCGTTAATCCATGGGGTTGGTTGCCGGTTGTAAAATAGGGTGATTAAAATAAGCCCCTTTGCAATACAATTAACAGAAGTTAACTTAATGAAAGTCCTAGGCTTTGGGAATCAGATTGGAGAGTGCAGATGGTGAAATATCGCAAGCTAGTTACAGCCCTAGTTATTCTGATAATCATTGGAGGCATTATTGGTTTTGTTAAAGGGGTCAATGCGGAACTCCCTCCAGATGAAGATCTGCTTACCTTGCTTCAGGTAACAGCGTTGGTAAAAACCCAGTTTGTGGAACCAGTCAGTTTTATTCAAATGATAGACAACTATGCTGAGATCGGAACCATTAACGGCATGCTGGAAAAAACACTAAATGACAAATATACCTACTACATGACACCCTATGATTACAACGAGATGCAGATACAGACCAAAGGAGCATATGGTGGTATAGGAGTTATCATAGGAATCACAGAAGAGGATCAGGTAGTTGTGGTAGAGCCATTTCCCAATTCGCCGGGATATCTTTCCGGATTAAGACCAGCTGATGAGTTTAGAACTATTAATGATAAAAGCACCATAGGCATGACTACAGAAGAAGCAGCCAATCTTTTAAGAGGTGAACCTGATACGGTTGTAAAGGTTAAGCTTTTTAGACCAAGTACTCAAAAGGAATATGAGGTAGAGATTGTACGTAAGACAATAGAAATGACAACTGTTTCAGGGGAGATGCTTCAAAACGGTATTGGCTATGTACGTATTTCATCTTTTAGCGGTAGAACTCCTCAAGAATTAGAACTCAAACTAAACGAGCTAGAAAAAGCCAGTCTACAGGGCTTAATTCTCGATCTTCGTTATAATACCGGTGGGCTATTGGACGCAGCTGTTGATATTGCAAGCATGTTTGCCTCTAGTGGACCTGTTCTCTTTGTTGAAGGTCGGGGTGGAGCCTGTCAAGAGATAACCGTAAACAAAAATCATGTTATTAAACAATACCCTGTTATCTGTCTGGTTAACAATATTTCAGCCTCAGCTTCGGAGATTCTTTCGGGATTTTTCAAAGATAGGAAAATCGGTTTGGTTTTAGGACAACAGACTTTTGGCAAAGGTTTAGTGCAAACAATTTACCCACTCTATAGTGGGGGAGCACTTTCTTTAACCACGCAAAGGTATCTTACTGCAGGTGGCGTAGCTATTCATGGGAAAGGAGTTACTCCGGATATTGTGGAACTTCTTTCAGAGCAAGCAGAAAAAGACTTTGTTCCGCTAATACCTGAAAGACGCAAAGAAGACACTCAGCTACTAAGAGCTATTGAGGAAATGCAAAAGTTGCTTACCAAACCGAAAGCCAATGCTGCATAAAAAAAACACCCTTAGGGTGTTTTTTTAGTTAAAAAGCATTTTATCAAGATAGCGCTGATATTCTTTTTGTTTGCGAGCCAATTCGGTTTCCGTGGCCTTGGCAGCACTTTTTAGAGCTTCAAGTGGGGTTATATTTTTTTGTAATACATTCATAATAGCAAAATCAAGCTCTCTTTGAATGGCTAAAGATCCGGGGAAATAACTAAATGTTTTGGATTGCGCTAGTTGCAAAAAGAGAGTTTTACGATCTTTTTCCGGAATATTCATAGCGCTAGCTGCTGCCTTATTACCAGAAACCCACATAGTGCCGGGAATGGTTGTCATGATGGCTTCAGTTAAACGAGTCTGAATTTTGTCAGAAAGATACCATTCCAAGTATTTAAAAGCGGCTTCTTTATATTTGGAGTTTTTAAAAATAGCTAAGGTAGATCCACCCATAAAGCTTTCGTGTGAAACACTACCATCAGGCTGCTTGGTCCCGGGTATTAAACCTAGTGTCCATTTACCGGTTATCTCAGGTGCAGCTTGAGTTAAAGTAGCATGAAAAACATTAATATTGAATAACACCGGCCACTCTCCCGTTTTAAATAAGGTAAAGGCATCACCTTCAAGCGGCATCTTATAATGAGTGTAAAGGTTACAGTATTTAGTAAAGCCAACAATTGAACCTTGTTCAAGTAAAAGACTTTTGAAAGTTTCTCCCTCAACCCAGCCACCGCCATTTTGCTTCATTAAAACATAAGCCCCATATTTTGGTGATAGAGCTACGCCACCGTAATTCCAACCGGCATTCTTCCCCCGAGATTGCAGTTTGGGCATAAGTTTTTCGAGATCTTCCCAGGTTTTTGGTATCTCCAAACCTTGTTCGTTGAGAATATCATGACGGTAGAAGGCTGAGATCACTCCACAGGTTTCGACAAATCCAAAGACTCGGCCTCGAAAATTTAATGAGTGGGTAGTACCAGGGTAGAGATTACTTTCAACGGCTTGCACTCTCTCTTTGCCAAAAGATTGCTTCAGATCGATAATCGCATCTCTAACACCATATTCAACCATATGATCAGGTGCACCACTAACAATATCTGGGGTATCACCTGAAGCTGCCGCCAAGAGAACTTTATTTTGCATATCTGACCAGGCAAACACCCTTAGACGTACACGTATTCCTGTTTTAGAGGTAAAGTCTTCTTCAATTATTCCCTGCAAAAGGTCGATGGCTTCATTTCCCATACCTACTTGCCAAACCTCTAAAGTTACTGTTTGAGCCATTATAGCAAGGCTTAATAAGACTAAAATACCTCCAACCAATCCTTTTTTCATATATACACCCCCATTGCTTATGTTCTTTCCTTCCACTGAAATAAAGAATGTCCTTTTGCGAGTAGTTATGATTTTAAAAAAAACTTCTAATCCTGTAAATTTAATCTAAAAAGATAACTTACAGACTAAGAAGTGATTTGCACTATACATGGAGATAAACACCGCTAATCTTTAGAAAAAGAAGGCTTTCGGGGTTAAAAATAAGCAGAAGATACTTTTTACACTAGGTTATATTCCACTATTTATAACACAAATGGTACAATGATCTAAATGTGATATACAGCGGGGGTGATTTAAATGGAATTAAACAAGAGCTGGTATATAAAAGGTCTCCAGGATGGCATACCAATCTCTTTGGGATATCTAGCAGTTTCTTTTACTCTGGGTATTGCTGCTAAAAATGCAGGTTTGTTACCTATGCAAGCTACCTTGATGTCTTTATTAAATAACACTTCAGCAGGTGAATTTGCTGCTCTCGGACTGATAAGCTCGCAGGCTTCATATTTAGAAATGGCAATTACGCAGTTGATTATTAACCTCCGATATTGCTTGATGTCTTGTTCTTTATCGCAAAAGCTTGATCCTAAAGCATCGCTTTTTCACCGGTTTGTCATAGGTTTTGATGTAACGGATGAAGTGTTTGGTGTGTCCATAAGTGTTAAAGGTAAGCTTAACCCTTTTTATACTTATGGGCTGATGAGTATGTCCATTCCCGGGTGGGCTTTGGGAACCTGCTTGGGTGTCGTATCTGGTAATATTTTACCTAGGAGGATTTTAAACGCCATGGGGGTTGCGCTTTACGGAATGTTTATAGCGGTGATTGTACCACCAGCTAAAAAGAATAAAGTGCTTTGTGGACTAATAATTGTTTCTATGTTTGCAAGTCTGTTATTTACTTATCTTCCGGTCCTAAAGAAAATTCCTTCCGGTTTTCAGATAATTATATTGACGGTGGTTATAGCCGGAGTAGCTGCAGTTTTATTTCCGCTAAAAGCTGAAAATACGGAGGAATAAAGTTATGTATAATATCTATTTATATATTCTGGTGATGGCCGGAGTGACTTATCTGATTCGAGTACTACCCCTTACCTTAATCCAAAAAGAGATTAAAAATTGTACCTTGCGTTCGTTTCTATTTTACGTTCCTTATGTAACATTGGCGGTTATGACTTTTCCTGCCATCTTGTCAGCTACGGGAAGTATCTTATCTGCTCTAATTGGCTTTATAATTGCGCTTGTGCTCGCTTATCGGGGAGCAGACCTCTTTAAGGTGTCGGTAGGAGCTTGTTTGACGGTATTTATTATTGAATTATTTCTATGAGGAGCCCTACTTAAAAAAGTTAGTGTATTAAAAATATTTATTTTAAAAGGGACCTGTTTGATGTAGGTCCCTTAAGAATGTTCAACCGTACAGAAAAGAAGATGCATATAGTTGTTTTAACCCTTGGTCTAATTACTAGATGATACGGACTCTTTTTTATTATCTGAAGCAGCACCTATGATAATTAAAAGGATTATCACTGCAATTGCAATTCGCCAGCCGAGATATTGCCTGGCACTACACTGAATATCAACAACTTCATCGGGCCCAAATCTAAGGTTCCAAATCGCCTGGTTTTTTTCCTTCTGGCTAGCATTTGAACTTGATATCTTTCCTGGAAACGAAAGCGTGTATGTTACTGGTATGGAATTATTTAGCACATCAAAGTAGCTATCAAATTCAGTAGAGGCAGATGGTTTTGGGCTTTCTAAATTATTATCCTCAAAGGGTTGACTATAAAATTTTAGATAAGTTTTAACAGAATAATCACGCCATAAGAGGCTTTTTTTAACAGTTACTTCGTTATGGACAATTTCAAAGGCTGATGATTGTGGGACAGGGAGGGTTGAACTAAAGCTATCTATTGTTTTACTACTAGTTACAAATAGTTTATCAGAGACAGTTTTCCCCTCAATACTACCACCAATATTTTTAGTAACAATTTTAGATAGTTCATCAGTAGTGTGTTTATCCGAAGTTGGTACACCAATTGTCATGGATATTGTTTGTTTTAAGTCTTTTGCTATGGATACTTGATAGGAAATGTCTGATACATATTTTTTCACGTCAATGTTCTGTTCTTTTTGGAAACATCCTGATAATAAAATTGTGAGTAAGCATAGAAAGACTACCTTAAGTGACTTATCTGATACCTGGCTTTTCAATGTCTTCTCCTCCTTTAAATTGATATCTTTAATAGTTGTGATAAACTGAAAAGCACGTAGCTATAAACAAGATTCTTTTATATTTATAGATACCCTTTGTTAAATAATATATTTTCTGCAGACTATTTTAGAGTAGTGTTGATATTAACCAGAGGGTGGTTGAAGAAACAAGGACCCTAGCATTGGTTAGAGTCCTTGTTTCAAGGTTATTTATTTTAGAAATATTTTAGGTCTGGAAAGAATTTGAATTCTATGAGGTGGCCAATACATTAAAATTGCATGACCCATTATATCGCTAATAGATACAGGACCAACAAAACGACTGTCATTAGAGTTATTGCGATTATCACCCATTACAAAGACATGCCCACTAGGTACGGTATAAGTTGCTTCTTTTGGAATTCTAATAGGTTCGGCTACATAGTTTTCAGCAAGTTTTGAACCATTGAGATAAACGACCCCATTTTTAATCTCAATTTGATCTCCAGGAAGACCAATTATGCGTTTTACCCAATAACGGTTATGTTCGACGGGATCCTTAATGACCACGATATCGCCACGCCGTGGACCAGCAAAGTAGTAATAAATTTTTTCAGCAATTAAACGTTCCCGATTATGAAGAGTTGGCTCCATGGAATGACCATCTACTATAAATGATTGAGCCACAAAAAAGATGATAAAAAACGCTGCGACAACAACATCGGCAAGTTCCTGCAAAAAAGTTTTCAGAGGTTCACCTAAAAAACTCTCCATGAAGCTCATTCCTTTCAGATCTACAAAGACTCAAAGTTTTGTATTAGCTTTTGTAAAACAAATTCCTGCTTCAGTAGATATTTAAGCCTAACACCAAGATAACAGGTTTCAATTTATTATGCAAATAGCTCACAAACTGGTCCACTTTGAGAGGTTATTTATCTAATTGATTATTTGGTCTTTTTAAACCAGATTGAAAAAGGTTAAGCGAAGTAGGATCTTTTTCTTTTAAAAGGGGAGTCGGTTTATTTTTTGTTAAAGGATGAGTATTTCTTTCCCAAAAAACTCCTTCAGCATAACCTTGAATAGAAGAATCTTCATTGGCCATTTCCAGACGTTTTTCAGCTAAGCAGCAATATAGTCTTTCCAGTTCTATACCTAAATAGTTACGTTTCAGTTTTTTGGCAACTACTGAAGAAGTACCAGAACCTAAGAAAGGATCAAATACCAAGTCATTGGGGTTTGAACTAGCTAATATAATTTTGGCTAAAAGTTTTTCCGGCTTTTGGGTTGGATGATCAGTATTTTCCGGCATAGACCAAAAGGGAATAGTCAAGTCTGTCCATATATTTGAAGGATAGGTTAGGCGAAAGTTACCTTGATTAGTTTCTTGCCAATCCTTGGGGGTACCATTTTCTTTATAGGGTGCAATCACCCGGCGTTTCATTTTAACTGCATCTACATTAAAAGTATACTCATCAGATATGGTACAAAACCATATATCTTCAGAGCAGTTTTTCCAGTTATTCAGAGCACCTCGTCCTTTTTCGCGTTCCCAGGTAATTCTACTTCTAATATTTAGGTACTTTTGGGCCACAAGATGGATAGCGGTAGAACTACGCCAATCACCGCATATATAGACTGATGCGTTGGGCTTAAGTACTTTAAGAAGTTTAACAAACCAAGATTCCAACCATCTTATATATTCGCTCAAGGATTGTTCTCTGAACGTGTTGTTATTAAAAGTTTTGGTCAAATTATAAGGCGGGTCTAGGAATAGTAAATCGACAAATGCTTCCGGCAAAAAATCAATAGCAGTAAAAAGGTCTTGGTTAATGGTTTTATTTAGTAGTTCATCCGGAGAAAAATTGGTGGATAGCTTTAGCAAACGGCTCTCATAAAAATCAAGTTCTTCCTCTGAAAGGGTTACTGTTTTATTTCTGGGAGCTCGTTTTTTATTACTTTCCTGAGACATGTATTGCCCTCCTTAAAACAATGGGAACTGTAGAAAATTTATACAGTACCAATTAAAGTCATCGCTGTATAAATAATATACATCTTGTAAAGAAAAAACAAGGTTGTAAATGATAGCAAGAATACTGTTCCATCCTGCGAGTATAGTAGCAATAGTTGCTATCAACTTAAGCAGAGTCGTTTCTTCATTGGTGAATTTGAAAGTTATTAAAGAAGGCGCTCTCTTAGGTGCTAAATTAATTCTGAAGTTTAAAAATCTGATTAGGACCAGATAAGATGGAACTGCTTGAAGGTCCTCTGGAGTTAAGATAATACACAGAGGCCATCTAATTTAGTAGATTAATACCCTAAAACATTACTTAAGGGCAGTGAGTCAGGACAGTAATTCGTACGATCTTTTCCAAAACAAAACCATGCTGATTATATATTTTTTAAGGTTAAAAAAGTAAGCATAGTGTAAATGCCTTTGTTCCGCTTCCTATTGACATTTATAAATGCAAAACATATACTAATAATTGTCATAACATGCCGAAGTGGCGGAACTGGCAGACGCGCTGCGTTCAGGGCGCAGTGAGGGTTTCCTCATGCGGGTTCAAATCCCGCCTTCGGCACCAAAATCTATCACTGCTGCTTAGTTTTACACCTTAATTAAAGATAATAATTCTTAAACCCTTTCCACAAAATGGCTCAAGGGTATATTTTTTTATTTTTGCTCATTTTTTTGTAGCACAACATAGAACTGGCAGGTTGCTGGAACATATAAATAACGCTGGTAAGAACTACTGGACAGAAGCAGTAACCTATGTAACAAAAGATAAACAGGCCTTGACGCTACAAAGATAAGTTGGCTTGAGAATCGATTCTGTATGTTTTCCAAAGCCGCAGGTCATTATGTTGTAAAAAACGGTAACGAATTGTCGCTCGGAAGACTTGGATAAGAGATTATCAGTGACCTTGAAGTCTTTGCAAAGTATGTCCAGAGTTTAAGGGTGTGTTGGAGCATAAAGTTTTCGTATGACTGCGATGGTCGGTGGCTGAACTTTGGGGTTAAAGATTGAATATCAAAATTAACGCACTCAAAGCGGATGGTTACCGCTTGATTATGTTTGGACAAGATGATTTTGAGAAGATGACCTCGCAGAAATATGGCTATCTCAAAGGCACAAACAGCACGCTGGAACTTGTCTATGAGGTAGAGAATTTCACAGCTATTGATCATGAGTATAAGTGGCTAGTCAATCAGGGATCGGTGCTGTTAATGTTGCCGATAACTGAACCGTGGGGACAACGGACTTGCTATGTTGCAGACCCGGACGGGATCTTGATCGAAATTGGTACATTCAACAATGGAGGGTGAGTTTATGGCAACAACAATGAAAATCAGCCATGAACGCAAGGCGTTAATCTCCAAGTACGCAACAGCTGCAGTGTGCCTGTATGGAGTAATCAGCGTCGATGAGTTTGTTGATGTGTTTAACCACTATGAGGAGGTGCACACGACAGCAGAGGAAGCGCTATTAGCGTTGAAAAGGCTCGCCAGAACCGATGAAGTCGAGTATTCTATTTCCAACGACATCATTTCAGGACCCGAATTTCAGCCCGACTTTTATGACTACGAAGATAATGTAGAGGCTATCCGAGCCAGTCAGAAAGGCAAGCCACGCTATCTGCCGGAGAAAGAGGAGTTCCTGAAATACATTGAGATTGGCTACCGCGAGCCGGAAAAACCTTACGCCGACCTGAAAGCGCACATCCTAAAACACAAACTCACCACCCGCGGCGAGGGTATAGACGGTGTGGACGGTGACCTACTCGATCTCCACGAGATGATACAGTTCGGCGTCAATTCCACCGACGAATTCGATTACTTCACCAAGCGTGGCTACAAGTTTAAAGGTATGGATGACTTTAACGAGTTTGCCCAGTTGGTGAAGAACGCCCATAATAATACCAGAATGTATGACAACAACGGATTCACGCCAAAAGAGATATTTGAGAAATTCGAGCGTCCGAAGTTGCAGCCACTTCCCAAAGAGCCGTTCAGTTTTCAGGCGACACCAAAAGTTGGACGTAACGACCCCTGCCCCTGCGGGAGCGGGCTGAAATACAAGAAGTGCCATGGCAAATAGGGGTGTGCAAGACTTGAAATTGTTAAAGAAAGAGATTTAACCGATAGGTGGTTTTATTTATTTAGAAGATGCTAAAACAATTAAAATAAGTCTATTGGTTTTATGCCTTATAGGAAATGGCTTGTATCATTTTAGGGCCGATTTAGAGAGATTCAATACAAATCATCTTAATTTAGAAACCAAACAAGGTTTCTAAATTATTAATCTAGAAACCCTGTTAGCTTTAATATTGGTTTGCTAATGCTGCTAGAGACAAAAGACCCCGGCCTTGTTTTTCTACCGGGAGAGAAAGACGCTTGGCGTTTTTTAAAAGAACCCGAATGGCATCTTTTTTTCTATATCCAAATCCAAGGAGTAAAGCCAATGCTCCACTAACTTGAGGAGCGGCCATCGAAGTCCCACTTTCCCGACGGTAACTTTTACCTAAAAACGTGGAAAGAATATTTTCGCCATAAGCTAAAAGATCTAATTCCGAACCATAGGAGGAAAATCTTGAGAAGGCTTCGTTGTTATTTACCGAGCCTACACTTAAGACTTCAGGGTATTTAGCCGGATATAATAGTTCAGGGTTTTCTGTCATACCGGTGTTTCCAGCTGCAGCAACCAATATGGTTGATGAGAGAGCAGCTTTTCTTACTGCTCTGTGTAAAGCTTCACTTGATTCTCCAGTACCTAAACTTAAATTAGCTACATCTATACCTTCCTGAACTGCAAAGGCTATTCCCTCAATAATATCCGATACATAGCCACTGCCATTTTTATCTAAGGCTTTAACTGCATAAAGGTCAACCTCAGGAGCCATACCCAAGAGGCCTCTGGTACCACCATTTGCTCCGACAATACCTGCGACATGTGTACCATGTCCGTTATCATCAAAAAAGTCATCTGTAAATACATCACCTAAGGTAGAGAGACCCCCTTTAATATTTAAGTCAGGATGTTCAGCAACTCCTGTATCAATGATAGCAACTGAGATACCCTGGCCTTTGGTTTTAGGCCATAAAGAAGGTGCACCAGTAAGAGAAATTGTATCGGTTGGTATGGCTGTTGCCAGTATATTTTCTTCTACAATATAAACTTTAGCATCTTCTTCGATTCTAAGTGATTGATTTAGTGTAAGCAGTTTTTGATCTTGACCTTCTTCTATTTCACAAACCATACCACTAATAAAAGGTAGCTGTTTGATAACTTTTATACCAAAAGAATCAACATGACCACAGCAACTTTCCATTGCTTGTTCATCATCGGTAAGAAGGATTCGCCGACTCGACTTTTTTTTAAGTCGGTTTTTAGGCTGAATTAGAGTCAATAAGGCAACCAGAATTAAAAGGGCTATCAATGAGTCATCGCTCATAGTTTATTCTCCTTTAGAAACTTATCTATGGTTTTACTGAGAAGATCAGGATCGATATCTAAGTTGTCTGTTTTGCTTTGCAAAAGTTGCTTAAGCTTTTCCGGGTCATTAGTTCCAACAAGTCCTAAAGCTCTTTGAACGAGGTTTTCGCGTTGTTTTGCAGGTATTTTCGCAAGATAGTTTTGGATTTTTTGAACTAATTCTTCCTGATTTTGATCATAAAAAGAGCTCATTTAAACGCCTCCTTATTCAATACCGTGATCTATAATAGGCGTTTACAATAAAAAAAGTGCCTAACGGCACTGAGAAGATAATCATAAAAAAGGCCTTTTAGGCCTTTTAAGAGATTAAGCTATTTAGTTTTTGGCTGATAACACTCTGCTGAGTAAAGCCTACAATCATATCTACAGGTTTACCATCTTTGAAAAATAACAGGGTTGGTATACCCTGGATGCGAAAACGGGTGGCTGAGTCAGGGTTTTCATCTACATTTAACTTGGCTATTTTAGCACGTCCGTCAAACTCAGTAGCTATCTTTTCGAGGACAGGAGCCATCATACGGCAAGGTCCACACCAAGGGGCCCAAAAATCTACTAAAGTAACTCCGGCTGCAACTTCTTGCTCGAAATTTTTATCGCATAGTTCAATTGCCATTTAGAGAACCTCCATTCATGGTTGACTACAATTTAAGTATATGCCTATATGCTTAAATTGTCAACTATAAAAGCTATTCTTATTTTAGACAATGTGCAAACTTAAAATAAGAGTGTCCATTCTTTGCCAAAAGAGGAGTATTACCTCTTAAAGTGGGTATATATAATAATAGACACTTTTAATAAGGTTCAAAAATTAATTTTACTTTCCGGTTCTTAGAGGGAAAAAGCTGCCTAAAGAAGAAGAACTATTTAGTAAGTTAGAAAGGGTGGTGGCCATGAAAAAACCATTTGTACTGGTCCTTGGTAAACCTGGAAGCGGTAAATCAAGTGTGCTTCGCAGAGCTTTTGCCAAGGTCCGTGATAAGGCTGCTTTCTTGGACGGAGATCATGATTTTAACCAAATGATGCAAATTATTCACGAATCTGGTTTTCAATCAGCCAGTTACTTCTACTGCCCAAATCCCGATGAACTTCCCGACATTGTTGAGGAGAGAAATGAAGCTGTTATTTTTATTGATACTCCAAAGATTACGGCGAGTTTAGCAAAAAAGATTGCCGATGCTGCTGAAGAAAGAAAAATTGTTATAGCTGCATCTTCATTAGATGGCGAAATTCCAAGCGAACTAGAAGAGTTTGCTTTTAGCACTATTATACTCAAGGAAAATAGAGATGAAACTTCTAGCGCGATTATTGAAGCACTAGAAATCGTTTAATGCCTACCCTTTTTTCTGGGAAGGCTTTTTCTATCTCTTTAAATAGGAGCAACCATTTGGTTGCTCCTATGATTTCCCAAGGTATTTCAACCAAGTTATTCCTATATTGCCAAGTTACTGCTTGATTTATATAATTAGAAGCAAACTTTGCTTAGGATAAAGTTCTTTACCTGTTCGATAGGGATACGCTCTTGCATCATGGTATCACGATTGCGAACTGTTACGGTTTGATTTTCTAAGGTCTCAAAATCAACTGTAAGGCAATAAGGAGTACCGATTTCGTCATGGCGACGGTATCTTTTGCCAATTGAGCCAGATTCGTCGTAATCTACCATGAAATCCTTTAAAAGACTGTGGTAAAAGTTTAGTGCCGGTTCGGAGAGTTTTTTGCTAAGCGGTAAGACAGCGGCCTTAAATGGTGCAAGAGCAGGATGGAGTTGTAGGACAGTTCTGTTAGTTCCATCTTCCAGTTCTTCTTCATTGTAGGCTGAAGTCAAAAAGGCTAGAAGAAGTCTTTCCACACCTACTGATGGTTCAACTACATAAGGAATATATTTGGCATTGGTTTCTTGATCAAAGTAGGTTAAGTCTTCTCCGGAGTGGTTGATGTGTTGCGTAAGATCAAAATCAGTACGATCAGCTACACCCCAAAGCTCACCCCAACCAAAGGGAAATTTAAATTCAAAGTCGGAAGTTGCTTTTGAATAATGGGAGAGCTCTTCTGGTTTATGATCACGCACTCTAAGAGCATCTTCTTTGAGTTCTAAGCTTAAAAGCCAGTTATAACAAAAGTCTTTCCAATACTTAAACCAGTTAAGATCTTCGCCAGGTTGGCAAAAAAACTCTAATTCCATCTGTTCGAATTCTCTTGTCCGGAAGATAAAATTACCTGGAGTTATTTCGTTGCGAAAACTTTTACCAATCTGGCAGATACCAAAAGGAACCTTCTTCCTTGTTGATCTTTGAACATTTTTAAAATTTACAAATATACCCTGAGCTGTTTCGGGACGCAGAAATATTTCATTGGTTGATTCTTCGGTAACACCCTGAAATGTCTTAAACATCAGATTGAATTTACGTATGGCGGTGAAATCATGGTTTTTACAACTTGGGCAAGGTATGTTATTGTTTTTGATATAGGCCTCTAGTTTGTCTCCGGGCCAACCATCAACCTGTAATTCTTCACCTTTTGCACTGGCAAAATCTTCAATCAGCTTATCAGCACGAAATCTTTCGTGACATTTACGGCAATCAATTAAAGGGTCGGAAAAACTGCTTATATGACCGGAAGCAGCCCAGGTTTTAGGATTCATTAAAATGGCAGCATCTAAGCCCACATTATAGGGAGATTCCTGGACAAACTTCTGCCACCAAGCCTTTTTAATGTTATTTTTTAGTTCCACGCCTAAAGGTCCATAATCCCAAGTATTGGCCAAACCGCCATAAATATCTGAACCTGGGAAGATAAAGCCACGAGTTTTACATAAGTTAACAAGTCGATCCATGGAAACAGTCATAATAAATCTCCTTCCTCAACAATCAACGAATTCTTCGATATTGCAATACATTGTAAGCATAGAAGCTATTGTTTCTAGCATTTTCCTATCTTTATCAGTAAATCGGAAGTAGGAAGTGCTGTCTATATCAAGAACACCTAAAGTACGTTCACCTTTTTTAAGAGGTACAACTATCTCAGAGCAAGAGGCAGGATCACAGGCAATGTGACCGGGGAACTCATGTACATTAGGTACAACCAGGGTTTCTCTTTTAAGAAAGGCAATGCCGCAAACGCCTTGGCCTATTTTAATATAAGCACAGGCAATCTTTCCTTGAAAAGGGCCAAGGATTAGTTCGTTTTCGTGCAAAAGATAGAAGCCAACCCAGCTGATATCAGGCATTTTTGTATATAAAAGGGCAGCTGTATTAGCTAAGGAAGTTAGCCAGTGAGGCTTTACTTTAACTAATATTTCCACATCGTTTATTATACTATCTTGTTCTTGAGACATAACCCACCTCCTCACAGGTTTGTTTATAATATTGGGGTATTTCAAAGCTTGACAGCTGTATTGCTCTTTAGATTAGTTTATAGTTATAGCTTTATTTTACCATATAATCTTTATTATGTTTCAGGTAGGAGAAAAAGAGGCAAAAAAGAATTGCTAGCCTAGATATGGCTTATTGCAAATTGGAGGTGCAAGCCATGACTTTTAGAGAGAAATTATTATTTATACTACTAACGTTTTCTATAACTCTAGGTGTTAATGCTGATTTAGTAAATCTTAATACCATTCTTGACCGGGATTTGGCATATGCTAAAAAACATCTAGACTATCTTATAGCTGCTAATTACAATATTGACTACCTCGATGCCAAAAAAGATTTGGATATGGCCTATGATTTAGCCGGTAATATTGGAAAAATGGGAGAAGTTTTTCTAAGGCGTTCGAGAATTAAACTTGAGGATTTCTGGTTAAAAGCAAGTTATAGTATGCCTGCAACGACCAGAATGGCTTATTTAAGTGCGGATGAGTTTAAACGTAAAATTCTAGCCAAAGACTTAAAAGGCTATTTGACTCAATTAGCAGCCCTTGGTTTTAACGGCGTAATTGCTGAGACAATGCAAAGAGACGGTACTGCTATTTATCCTAACATAAAACTGGAACAATTTAGATTGCTTCAGGGGAGTGATCCCATAAAGGAGCTAGCTCTTTACGCTAAGGAACTTGATCTGGATCTTTTTTTGGTGATGGATCTTGGTTTTGCTGCCGAAGGTGGAGTAATTCCAGCTGTAGCAACTAAATACCCCGATTGGGTTGCTATCAGTGAGGCAGGAGGGATCTTTGACTCGCAAAACCGTATTTATCTAAATTTTATTCATCCCGAGGTACGCAAGTACTACCTGGACATGGCCTTAGAACTAGTAGATTACAATATCAAAGGTTTGATCCTCAGGATAGATCTGCCATCCTACCTTAAATCTGTGAATGACTATTCCTATGATGCTTATTCACGCAAACTTTTTGAGCAGCAATACGGTTATGATCCAATGAAAGAGAAGGGAAAACCGCGTCAGGAATGGGATGTGTGGAGAAAAGAGCAACTAAACAGTTTGGTGGGTCTAATAACGCGTCGGGTAGGAATAGCCAAGCCTAGTGTTAAGATGGGTGCTCTTTTAGTGCTCGATGATCTGGATCTCGAAGGTTTGGAATTGGATAAACATCTAGATTGGGAGACTTGGCTCAATAGAGGGTATATTCAGTACTTTTTACCTCAGATACATCGCAGAGAACAATTTATCAATATTGCTAAAAAGTTCCTTGGCGTTAAGGGAGACTTCCTCTGCTATCCTTTTTTGTTTCGGGAAGAAGACCTTAGTTTAACTGATTTTCTCTGCACCATAAATGAGATTCAACTTGGCGGAGGAATTGTTTTAGGTAACCTTGACATATATGATCAAATTACTTTAGATGCGTTGCAAAAAGGTCCGTTTAAGAAACGCACCTTACCTTTACATCGAGATTTTTGGCGAGCACTAATGCTTAATTTTAGTGAACTTGAGGCTCAAGCACCTGAAAACTATCTAGTAGATCTAAGAAATTTAAACGACTATTTATCAAAGTTGGTAATGGCACCCCCGGGAGCAGCTTATAAGGAAATACTTGCTTTGGTTAGAAAGTTGTTTAACTATCTAGAAGTGAAGGCTTTAGCTGGAGAAACTGCTTTTGAAAAGCGCATGCTAAATGAACTAAATATAGGCAGACATCTCCTGCAACTAGGAGTATTGCAACGTAATTCACAAGGGAAAAAACTATACTGACAATAATACTGTCTATCTCATACAGACAATTTATGCTAAAATAACTATGCAACTTGGTGTTTTCCCAAGGAGGAAGAACGATGAATACAGACTATCCTTACATTCATTTAGTAAGAAGGAACTTAAAGGATGTCATTAAAGATGATATTATTTATATGGTCTTAAGCTTAATACCCCTTGCAATCTGGCTTAGTGGAATTTATTTTGGCCTAATTCCTGATAATATTAATACCTCATGGACAGTTTTTTTAGCTGCGGCCTTATTTGTACTTACGTATGAATTTGCAGAGTCTTTTCGCCGTCCGGAAGACCTACAGGGTTTTGGTTATGGGACCTATTCAAGATTAATCTGGTTAAGTTATATTAAATTTTTGTATCTACTGATGCAATTAGCTTTTAATTTCCAATTGCCGGTGGAGAGACTTTTAAATAAATGGGGTAAAAACGCTAAAGCCTTAGCCAGGAAAGATACCGGCAAATGGATGTATCCTGTTGATGCTTATTTAAAAAACTCAGGTTTTAAACTTACTAACGATCTAAGGGTCTTAGAATACTCCAAAATGGCCCAAAAGACCTTAAAGAAGGACTTTTCACCCGAGGATCAGTATCATTTACGACTGCTTTTAAGAGAACTCTGGCCTGAATACGAACATTAACTCATTGCAGAAAAAACACTCTGACCTAAAAAGGCAGAGATGGGAGGTTTTTAAGATGAAAGAAAGTTGGCGTAAGAAAAACCCTAGTTCATTTGAAAAAGTTCGCAAGATTACTATTGCCGGTCTTTTGGGAGGTATCTCTATTTTACTAGGAGTAACCTCACTAGGCTTTATACCTACTCCCCTTGGTATTACTTTAACTATTATGCATATTCCTGTCATTCTGGGTGCTTTGTTAGAAGGCCCCTATGTGGGTCTGGCTACAGGCCTGATCTTTGGTCTTTCGAGTTTTCTGGCACCACGTTCACCTTCAATGGCAGATCCTTTAGTATCGGTTTTACCCAGACTTTTAATTGGACCAATGACATATTTAGCTTACAAGGCAAGTAAAAAAGCATGGCTTGGAGCAATTGTAGGTACCGCAACTAATACTATCGGCGTTTTGGGTATGATTCTTCTGCGAGGTTATTTGCCCCTCAAAGTAGTGTTAACAGTAGCTGTATCAAATGGAATACCTGAGATTATTTTGGCAATGATTCTTGTGCAATTGCTTATTATTCCTCTTAAACGTTTACAAAATTAATCCAGGCAGGGGTGTCCCCTGCCTTGCTTATTATCATATAAAGAAGGTGTTTAAATGCTTCTTGTTATAGATATTGGCAATACTAACGCTGTGATTGGTATTTATCAAGAGCAAGAGCTTATTTCTTCATGGCGTGTTGCTTCGGACAAGACCAAAACCAGTGATGAGTTAGGGATACTTTTTAATGAGCTTTTCAAGGTTAAAAATATCTCTCCCAGTAAAATAAGTGCGGGTATTCTCTCCTCAGTTGTTCCGACAATAACTCCCAATGTGGTAGAGATGTGCCAAGACTATTTTAACCTATCACCTCTTTTAATCGGACCGGGTCTTAAGACTGGCTTAAACATCAAATATGAAAACCCCAAAGAAGTCGGAGCAGATCGTATTGTCAATGCAGTTGCAGCTTTGAGTCTCTATGGTGGCCCACTTATAATCGTTGATTTTGGTACAGCTACTACATTTTGCGCAGTGAGTCAAAACGGAGAGTATCTCGGGGGAGTTATCTGTCCCGGAGTTTTAGTCTCCGCTGAGGCTTTGTTTAGTAAAGCCTCGAAACTGCCACGGGTTGAGATAGTTAAACAAGAAAAGATCATCGGGAAAAATACGGTTTCTAGTATTCAATCCGGGCTCTATTATGGGTATACCAGTCAGGTAGATGGCATTGTAAAACAAATGCAGGCTGAATTAAACTGGCAAGCTAAAGTTGTTTTTACAGGGGGGTTAAGCCAGCTTTTGGCTGATGGATGCACTACCGTAGATATAGTTAATCCCGATCTGACTTTAGAGGGTCTTAGGATTATCTACGAACTGAATCAGAGGTGTTAGGATGGAAAAAGCAGTGCTTTTAGCTGTTAGAACAGGGCGGGAAGATATTGATGTGGATATTTCCTTAGATGAGCTTTCTGATTTGGCTTTAACGGCAGGAGCAAAAACAATAGCTAGGGTGGTGCAAACTAGAGAGTGCTCTGATAAACTTACCTATCTGGGCATAGGTCGCTTGTTGGAACTAAAAGATTTTATAGATCAAAACGAAATTGATTTAATCATCGCCGATGATGAACTATCTCCTTTACAAATAGACAAAATAAATGATTTGACTGGAATAAAGGTCTTAGACCGTACAAGTCTTATTCTGGATATTTTTGCAAAGAGAGCAAACAGCAAAGAGGGACAGTTGCAAGTGGAGATGGCTCAGCTAAAATATTTGTTGCCACGTTTAAAAGGTAGTCGTGAAGAGCTCTCTCGTTTGGGTGGTGGCATAGGAACAAGAGGTCCGGGTGAAACTAAGCTGGAAGTTGATCGCAGAGTGATTAGAAATCGGATAGCCAGGGTAAAAAGAGAGATTGAGGCCATGAAGGGCAATCGGGAAGAACAGAGAAAAAAACGCAAGCAAAATTACATTCCCCAAGTCTCTTTGGTAGGGTATACTAATGCTGGGAAGTCTTCCTTACTTAAAGAGTTAACCGGTTGTGAGACCTTTATTGAAGATCAGCTTTTTGCTACCCTTGATCCCCTAATAAAACGATGGCAAATCTCTAGTCAAGAAGAGATTCTACTGGCAGATACAGTTGGCTTTATTAGAAAACTACCCCACGATTTAGTGGCAGCCTTCAGAGCTACTTTAGAAGAACTAAAAGATGCCAGAGTGCTTTTGCATGTGGTGGATTCTGTAGGAATTGACTATGATGCACAAATTAAAGCTGTCGAAGAAACACTAGAGGCAATTGGCTGTAAAACACCGTCTTTAATGGTCTTTTCCAAAGCAGATCTTTTAACCCCAGAGAAGCAAACCTTAATTAAGACTATCTATCCGGAAGCTATTTTGGTATCTGCCAAAACTAAGGCCGGTTTCCAAGAGCTGGCAGAAGCAGTGCTTCAAAAATTAAAATTAGCCAAAGTAGAACTGCATTTACAGCTTCCCTATGCTAAAATCGATTGGCTGAATCGACTTTACCAAGAGGCGGAGGTTAAAAATGTAGCTTATAGCCCAGAAGGTCTTAAGGTTACTGCCGTAGTAAATATGATCTTGGCAGAAACCCTTTTGCCATATATTACAAAGGAGGAATGACGATGAAGGTCGGTTGTAGTACCTGGTCTTTTCACCGTACTTTAGGTGCTAAAGAGATGACATTAAAAGAATGGATTGAATATTGTGCTAAGCATTATCGTTTAGATGGAGTAGAACTATTAGCGGATCATTTTGAATCAGAGGAACCTGAATATCTCTTAGAGATAAAAAATCTCTGTACTGAGCTTGGCTTAACGATTTCCTGTGTTTCACCATCAAATAACTTTACCCAAGAAGATATAAAAGCGGTAGAAAAAGAGATCGAGTATGTTAAAGCCTGGGTCGATATAGCAGCCATGCTGGGAGCTCCTTTGGTAAGAATTTTTGCCGGTTCTTCGAACCAATTAAAAAACGAACAGATTTGGAATAATGTGGTGGTTGCTATTCAAGAATGTGCAGAATATGCAAGCGAAGACGGCATTATGCTGGCTTTAGAAAACCATGGTGGCTTTATGGATGATCAGATTCTAAAGTTAATTGAAGATGTGGATAAGGATAACTTTAAGGTGACTATGGATTTGGGTAATTTTGGCAAAGATCCCAACATTATATACAAGGCCATGGAGAATGTAGTGTCGCATACTATATTTGTGCACGCCAAATGTATGAGTTTTACCGACAATCTTCATGAAGAGACTCTTGACTATGAGCGTATAATTAAGATATTAGACAAAGCAGGCTACAATGGTTTTCTTTCGATAGAATTTGAAGGAAAAGGTATGGAAAAAACCGAAGTTGCCAAAGCTGTTTCCATGTTGCGTCACTTAACAGGTTTAGCACATCGGGATCAAGTTAATAAGATGCTAGAATAACTTTGTGGCCTGGCTAAGGAGTGGATAAACCACATGAGCAAGTTTTATTATGGCGGTCAAGCGGTAATGGAAGGCGTTATGATGCGCGGTCCCAAAATCATAGGTATTGCAGTGCGCAAAGAAGACAGTACCTTAGTTATTCATAAAGAAAATATCAAAACAGTCGGTGAACGGTTTCCCATCTTGAAGCTACCTCTTATAAGAGGTGTGGTGGCTCTTTTTGAATCGCTTATTATTGGTACCAAAGCGTTAGTCTTTTCTGCCAATCAGTTTGCTTCTGAAGATGAACAAGAGGTGCTTTCTCCCAAAGAAATGGTTCTTACCATAGGCCTTTCTTTTGGCCTGGCAATTTTGCTTTTTGTCGTTTTACCGGCCTTTCTTACCAGGTTGATTGAAAGTTATATTAAAAGTGCTATGGTGGTAAACTTAACCGAAGGGCTGATAAAAATCGCTATCTTTATGCTTTATATCGTAGGTATTTCCTTTACTCCGGATATTAAAAGATTCTTTCAGTATCATGGAGCTGAACACAAAGTGATTAACGCTTACGAAGCAGGAGAAGAATTAAAGGTAGAAAATGTTCGCCCTTATACACGCTTCCATGTACGCTGTGGTACTAATTTTATCGTAATTGTTTTATTGATGAGTATTTTTATCTTTACGCTTATTACCGGTTATTCAAGGCCTTCGTTTTTTAAGCGCATTGGCATTCATCTTCTTCTTCTACCGGTTGTAGCAGGGTTTTCCTATGAAGTAATTAAGTTTTTGGGCCAAGATAATGCTCCCAAGTGGGCAAAAGTTATCACCCGCCCTAGTTTATGGACCCAGTATCTGACTACTCGCGAGCCGGATGATAGTCAGATTGAAACGGCTATCGCTGCTTTAGAAGAAGTTATGCAGGTAGAAGATAGCGAAATTTCAACAAAGGAATTGACTTTTTAACCGCAGCCAAAAGGCTGCGGTTATTTCCGCACGGAAGGAGTGAACTTAATTGCTAGAAAAATTACAGGCCATCGAAGAGCTATATAATGAGTTAAATTTAAAAATGGCCGACCCTTCTATTACTCAAGACAGACAAGAGTATCAAAAAGTCAGTAAACGCCGCTTTGAGTTGGAATCAATTGTTACAGTCTATCATCGCTATCAGGAACTGCTAAAAGAGATCGAATCTACCAAGGAACTATTAAAAGATGAAATAGATCCAGAAATGAAAGAGTTAGCCAACTCTGAACTTGAAAGCTTAGAAAAAGAGGTTATAGAGGTTGAAACGGAGTTAAAGAGACTTCTCTTGCCCAAAGATCCCAATGACGAGAAAAATGTTATGGTAGAGATCCGTGCCGGTACAGGAGGAGAAGAAGCAGCTCTTTTTGCAGCCAACCTCTATAGAATGTATAGTCATTATGCAGAGAATAGGCGCTGGAAACAGGAGATTCTAAGTGCCAATCCAACCGAATTAGGCGGATTTAAAGAAATTATTTTTATCTTGGAAGGTTCTGGTGCTTACAGTCGTTTGAAGTACGAAAGCGGTGTACACCGAGTCCAAAGAGTACCAGAAACTGAAGCCGGAGGAAGGATCCATACATCCACCGCAACTGTTGCAGTACTTCCCGAAGCAGAGGAAGTGGACATCTATATCGATCCTAATGAAATTAAAATCGATGTTTTTCGTTCCTCGGGTCCCGGGGGACAGTCTGTTAATACTACTGACTCGGCAGTTCGCATCACCCATATTCCAACCGGTATTGTTATCTCGTGTCAAGATGAAAAATCACAGCATAAAAACAAAGACAAGGGGATGCGAATATTACGAGCGAGGCTAAAAGAGATCAAAGAAGAAGAAGCAAGGTCTAAGGAAGCTCAGACTCGAAAAAGTCAGATTGGCTCTGGTGATCGCAGCGAAAGAATCAGAACCTATAACTACCCCCAGGGACGGGTAAGCGATCACCGTATCAATCTTACTCTTTATCGGATTGAAGAGATATTAAACGGTGACTTAGATGAAATAATTGAAACCTTAATCATTACCGAGCAACAAGAGCGGCTAAAGGAGATGGATTAGCATGGCACAACTGCTGACCATCTTGCAAAAAGCCGGAGAATTTTTGCATGAAAAAGGCAGTCCTTCAGCTCGCCTAGATGCTGAGGTTCTTTTGGCTGAGGTATTGGGCATGCAGAGAATTGAGCTTTATGCTAATTATGACCGACCTTTGGATAAAAGCGAATTAGATCGTTTCCGGCAAGCAGTGGCCAGAAGGGGAAAACTTGAGCCCATAGCCTATATTATAGGGCGTAAGGAATTTTACTCACGTGAGTTTGAGGTTAATGAAAAAGTGCTTATTCCCAGGCCTGAAACAGAACTTTTAGTCGAAAAAGTAATTAGTTATCTTAAAGCGTTTCCTATAGAAAAACCAGAAATACTTGAGCTTTGCACTGGCTCGGGAGCCGTGGCTATTACTTTGGTTTTGGAAATAGAAGGGGCAACGGTTACCGCCAATGATATCTCTACCGAGGCGCTAGCTGTAGCTAGGAGAAATGCTAAACTCCATCAAGTTAGCCTAGATTTTATCGAAGGCGACTTATTTTCCGGTCTAAATAAAAAGTTCGATCTAATTGTAGCTAATCCACCTTATATTGCGACTAGTGAAATTGAAAACTTACCGCAAAGTGTCAGGTTCTATGAGCCTAAACTGGCTCTAGACGGGGGAGAAGATGGTCTTTCTTATTATAAAAGGATAATCACGGAAGCTTACCGCTATCTTAAAGACTTAGGCGCGATATTTTTAGAGATAGGGGAGAGCCAAGCCAAAGAGGTTGCAACCCTGGCTCAAAAAGTCGGAGTTTATTCACCTCCAATGGTGGCTAAAGATTTAGCTGGTAAAAACAGGGCAATTTTCTTAAAAAGAGCTAACCTCTGAAAGGAAAGGGCTCGAAAGGAGAACCTCTTTTCATGGAGACAAAAATATTTTCAAAAAACAATCTTAAAGAAGCAGCTGAATTAATTAAAAAGGGTCAACTAGTAGCTTTTCCTACCGAAACCGTATATGGATTGGGAGCAGATGCTTTAAATAAAGAAGCAGTTCTCAAGGTGTTTTTAGCCAAAGGCAGACCAGCGGACAACCCTCTTATTGTCCATGTAAAAGGGGCTTTTGATGTAGAAGAGATTGCCTATGTAAACCAAGAGTTTTATTTACTCGCCAAGCACTTTTGGCCCGGACCTTTGACTATGGTTTTACCGAAAAAAGCGGTTGTACCTGAGGTAACCTCCGGGGGATTAGATACCGTGGCTATAAGATGTCCTCAAAATGACATCGCTTTGGAATTAATATCTTTAGCAGGTACTCCCATAGCAGCACCTTCAGCTAATCGTTCCGGAAGGCCCTCACCTACTGAGGCCAATCATGTTCTTCAGGATATGCAAGGGATTATAGCCGGAATAGTAGATGGAGGCCACACCGGCATTGGCCTGGAATCTACCGTTTTAGATCTGTCGGCACAAACACCTGAGATATTAAGACCAGGCGGGGTAACACTTGAAATGCTAAAAGAATTTTTGCCAAGTGTTAGACAAGCTGTTATTAAACCGGGTGAAAAGGTAAAATCACCGGGACTTAAATATAGGCATTATGCACCCAAGGCTTTGCTTTATCTGGTAGCAGGCGAACCTGAGGCACAACTTAGAGAAATATTAAAACAAATTGAGACTAAAAATTCCGCCCAGGTTGGTGTAATGGCTACAAGTGAATTCTTTGATCTTTACCCTGTAGTTCACAAAGTAAATTTAGGGAGTCGCCAAAACCTGTCTGAAATAGCAGCCAATCTCTACGGGAGTTTACGCTATTTTGACAGTACTGAGGTTAAGGTTATTTTTGCCGAGACTATTTTTGGAGAAGGAATAGCAGTAGCTATAAACGATCGCTTGCAAAGAGCAAGTGGCGGTCAGATAATTTTTGCAGGAAATTAGGCTATAAAAAGAGAAAACATGGAGGGATGGTTTTGCAGGTACTCTTTGTTTGCACAGGTAACACTTGTCGTTCACCGATGGCAGAAGCACTACTAAGGCAAGAACTGGCAAATATAAAGACCAGTGCCCATAAAAGCGAAACTAAACCATTATCTGTAAGCATCAAGGTCAAATCAGCCGGACTTGCGGTTTTTGGAGCAGAACAAGCCTCGGAAGGTGCCATCTTTGCTATGGGACAAAGAGGGCTTGAGCTAACTCATCAACCGACGAAACTAACTCCGGATGATATGGCAGAGAGTCATCTGATTCTGACCATGACACAGAGTCAAGCTGATTATCTGCAAAGTTATTTTCCAAAAGCCAAAGATAAAATCCACACCTTAAAACAGTTTGTCGGCGAAGAAGGTGATATCTCAGATCCTTATGGCGGATTGCCGGAGGAATACGAAAAAACAGCACTAGAGTTAGAAGGCTTAGTAAAAAAGGTGGCCATAAAACTAATAAGGAAGATGAATATGGTTTTACAGGTTGCACTTGGTTCTGATCATGGTGGTTATGAACTCAAGGAAGAGATAAAAAAATACTTGCAGGAAAATTGCATAACCTATGAAGATTTCGGCTGTTTTAATACGGATGCGGTAGACTACCCGGATATCGCCTTTGGAGTAGCAGATAATGTAGCCCAAGGCAAGAATCCGGTGGGTATTTTGGTTTGTGGGACAGGCATTGGTATGAGTATTGCCGCCAATAAAGTGCCTGGTATTAGAGCTGCTTTAGTTGGCGATGTCTACTCAGCTAAAATGGCAAGAGAACATAATGACAGTAATATTCTTATTCTTGGAGGCAGGGTTACCGGCAAAGGTCTGGCACTTTACATTGTCGAGACTTTTCTAAAAACCGAGTTTACCTTTGGTCGGCATGCTGAAAGACTTGCCAAGATTAAAAAGCGGGAAAACTGCTAATCTGGGAGAAAGGAAGTTGGTTATGAGCGAAGTATTTGTTTTTGATCACCCTTTAATACAACACAAATTGTCAATAATTCGCGATAAAAATACAGGGTGCAAAGAGTTTAGGGAACTAGTCGATGAAACATCTATGTTAATGGCTTACGAGGTTACCAAGGATATGCTTACCGAACCAATTGAAATTGAGACCCCTGTGGCCAAAGCCAACTGTTACCGTATGTCGGGAAGCAAAATCGCTATTATACCTATTCTACGTGCTGGTCTTGGCATGGTAGATGGTATGTTAAGGTTAATTCCTAATGCTAAAGTTGGCCATATTGGTGTCTATCGTGATCCCGAAACACTTAAACCTGTGGAATATTATTGTAAATTGCCTCAAGATATCGAAGAAAGAGACATTATTCTTTTAGATCCAATGCTGGCTACAGGTGGCTCAGCAGTTGCTGCGATTAATTTTATTAAGGCTCGTGGCGGAAGAAATATTCGCTTGATGAATTTAATTGCCGCACCCGAGGGTATCAAAGCTGTACAAGCAGCTCATCCTGATGTGAATATCTACGTTGCCGCCCAAGATGCTTGTTTAAACGAACATGGTTACATTGTACCTGGTCTTGGCGATGCCGGAGATAGACTATTTGGTACAAAATAGGAGGTCTCTTAATGAAAAGACCATCTTGGGATGAATATTTTATGGATATTGCTACTTTGGTTGCTAGCCGCTCCACCTGCCTGCGTCGACAGGTAGGAGCGGTGCTTGTTAAAGATAAACGCATCCTTAGTACAGGTTATAACGGTGCACCGGCTGGAGTAAGCCATTGCCTTGATTCAGGTTGCCTCAGAGAAGAGTTGGGTATTCCTTCGGGGCAACGTCAGGAGCTTTGCCGCGCTGTTCATGCCGAGCAAAATGCAATTATTCAAGCAGCGCTCCACGGGGTATCGACAAAAGGATCGGTATTATATTGCACTACCAGGCCATGCGTTCTCTGTGCCAAAATGCTTATTAATGCAGGTGTAGAAGAGATCTTTTTTAAGGGTTTATACCCTGATGAGTTAGCACTTGCAGTACTAAACGAAGCAGGGGTAAAGCTTAATATCTTAGAGTAGAGGTGGGGTTTATGTGGCAAGGACTAAAAGCGCTAGGCATAGCTTTCTTAGTATCTTTTAGCCTAACACCTCTGGTTAGGCTACTAAGTCACACAGCCGGTTTTGAGGATAAGCCTTTGCCACGCCGAGTAAACAATGAACCGGTCCCTACTTTAGGAGGCTTGGCAATTTTCGCAGGTTTTATAGTTGCAAGCATCTTAAGTTGGCCTGTTGCCAAATTCCGCCATCTATCAGCTCTTTATCTTGCGTCAATGATGATGCTTATACTAGGTATTATCGACGATATCTTTGATATGTCGCCAAAGATAAAATTTTTGGGACAGGTTTTTATATCAGCACTATATGTTGTAACAGGTCCTAAAATTGTGTCTTTAACCAATCCCTCCGGTGGTATTGTCTCTTTAGGTTTTTTGAGTATACCTCTTTCGATCTTGTGGCTTTTGGGTATTACTAACATGGTTAATCTCATTGACGGACTTGATGGGCTTGCAGCCGGCACAGTCGCAATAACTTCATTGACCTGTATTCTATTGACGGGTTTTAAGCTAGATTGGTTTATATTGGTTCTTCAGTGTGCAGTTTTAGGTGCTTGTTTAGGATTTTTACCATATAATTTTTATCCCGCACGTATCTTTATGGGTGATTCCGGAGCTTTGTTTTTAGGCTTTGTCACAGGTGCTTTGGCTATCGAGGGCTCACTAAAAGGAGCCGCAACAGTTACTTTGGCCGTACCACTTATGGCTTTGGGGCTACCACTTTTAGATACGGCATTTGCTATTTTTCGCAGAGCCAAACAGGGGCAGCCAGTCTATCAGGCCGATGGCGACCATCTACATCACCGCTTGCTTCACTTAGGTTTGGGGCAAAAAAAAACCGTTCTGCTTTTATATTTTGTTAATCTGCTTTTTGCCGTAGGTTCTGTTTTGTTATTTAGTGTTGGCCCAGAGGTCGGCTTTATTTATACATTGGCAGTATTGATTGTGGTAACAGTCGAAGCTGCAAAACAGGGGGTGCTAAAAGTTGCCAGAAAAAAAGATCAAAGTCATGCTTGTTTTTGGGACCAGACCGGAAGCGATCAAGATGGCTCCTCTGGTAAAGGTACTAAAAAACGATCCTAATTTTGCAGTCATAGTAGCTGTTACGGCGCAACACCGGGATATGCTTGACCAGGTACTCGAGCTTTTTGAGATAACTCCGGAATATGATTTAAATATTATGAAACAGGGACAGAGCTTAGTTGATATTACCACCAGAGTGTTAGAAGGTTTAAATGATGTTTTTGCCATTGAAAAACCAGATATTGTTTTAGTGCATGGTGATACAACTACTACTTTTGCTGCCGCACTAACCGCTTTTTACAACCAGGTAGCTATCGGACATGTTGAAGCCGGTCTAAGAACATTTAATAAAGCCGAGCCTTTTCCGGAAGAAATTAATCGCAGGCTCACAGGAACAATGGCCGATCTGCATTTTTCACCTACGGCCAGAGCAAAAGGTAATTTGCTTTTAGAGGGTGTCAAGCCGGAGCATGTTTTTGTTACCGGCAATACCGTGATCGATGCACTTATTCCTCAAGTAGACAAAAATTACCGCTTTACGGATCCCGTCCTACAAAATCTGGATTTTTCCAAGCCAATTATCTTAGGCGAAGCCCATCGCCGAGAAAACTTAGGACAACCCCTAGAAGATATTTTTCAAGCCATGTTAGATATAGTAAATACAAATGAGAATGTGGAACTAGTTTATTCTGTCCATCCCAATCCAAGAGTCAAAGAGACAGCCCAAAGAATTTTAGCCAAACATAAGCGTATTCGCTTGATTGATCCACCATCCTACAAGGAATGGGTCAATCTCATGGCACGATCCTATCTCCTGTTGACAGATTCAGGAGGCTTGCAAGAAGAGGCACCGTCTTTGGGGGTTCCTGTACTTGTTTTGCGAGAAGTTACTGAACGTCCGGAAGGACTTAGAACAGGGACATTAAAATTAGTTGGCACAAGGAGAGATAAAATAACCTCTCAAACACAGGCTTTACTTAACAATTCTAAGGAATATCAATCGATGAAGGAAGCACCGAATCCATACGGTGATGGCAAAGCCAGTCAGAGAATCAAAGCAGCTCTGTTATATTATTTTCAGGGTCTAGAAAAACCGCAAGACTATATTGTAGAATAAGTTAAAAAGACCATCATCTGGGTAAACTATGCCAGGAGGTGGTTTTTTTTGCTGTTAAAGATCAAAAAACAGTTAGAACTGATGTGGGAACGCGGCGGATTTATCATAACCTTAATTCTCCTAATTGCTCTGGGGCTAAGCCTTAACAGGCCTAAAGCTCCTTTGGAGGAGCCTGCCAAAGCACCTTCTTTATTAGAGGTAAATGCTAGTGATTTTATCGATTTGGTTAAAGACAAGCCACAAACATTATTTGGCTGGCAAGAGTTAGAAAAAACAAAGACCTGGCGTTATTCGCCAGCTGTAACTTACAATCTTGAAGAGGGAAAAGAGATCCTATCACCTAAGGCAGGGACTATTACCGCAATGGGAGAAAAAATTATTATTGATCACGGTGATGGTTACCAAAGCCAAATATGGCCGATAAGAGCCTATTATTTTGAAGGCAATATTCAACAAGGCGAAATAATAGGAAAAGCTTATAGCCAAGCGCTTAATTGGAGTTTAACCTATTATGGAACCCCAGTTGACCCTTTAACAAGAGGAAACAAACAGCCATAGCATATTAACCCCATGCTCTTCATATAGATTACTAATTGAAGGGCAGGGGGTTTTATTAATGAAAGACTACATAAGAACAAGAGTCCTAGATATAGCATCTTATCTTTTGGAGACAGGAGAGACAGTTAGGCAAGCAGCAGAGGTTTTTCATGTCAGCAAGTCTACAGTGCATAAAGATGTTACCGAGCGTCTGGAAAAGATTAACAAAGAAGTGTATCTTCAGGTTTCACAGGTACTAGCCCACAATAAAGCTGAACGTCATATCCGCGGTGGTGAAGCTACTAAAAAAAAGTATATCAATAAACGTAGGCAGAGCTATAGATGAATATAGTCCTTTATGCCTATTATTCAGGAAATAAGCAGGATTAAAATTGCTATTGTGGAAAAACTTTTAAACAGATTAGATGATAGAGCAAACAACAAAATTAAACAGGGGAGGTGGGAAATTGCTCAGAGGTTTGTATATATCAGCCTCAGGAATGATAGCAGATGAAATCAGACACCAGGTGATAAGCAACAACTTAGCCAATGCCAATACTACAGGCTATAAAAAAGATTTGGTAATAGGACAGACCTTCCCTGAAGTACTCATAAACTGCCTCTATAAAAATCAGACCAAAGCAATTGGCCCAATTAATCTTGGAGCCGGAGTTTGTGATATACCGGTTAAAATGACACCTGGTATGATTGAAACAACAGGTAATAATTTAGATCTGGCCTTAGAAGGGGATGGCTTTTTTGTCCTTGAGACTCTATCAGGCAGAAGGTTTTCCCGTCAAGGCAATTTCTGCTTGGACAAGCAAGGTTATCTGTCTAACATGAATGGAGAGCTACTGTTAGGTGAGAATGGTTTTATCAAGGTCGATCCTAACGGTGAGACGCTCAAGGTTTTGGCAGATGGTAGTATTTTCCAAGGTAGTGTTTTTGTGGACAAGCTTCTTTTAGTAAACTATGCTCCATCTGCTCTGGTTAAAGAGGGAAATAGCAAATTTAGAGTAACTGCACCCGAGGAGACTTTAGCTTCTAAACCGGATGTTATTCAAGGTGCGCTGGAGAGATCAAACGTTAACATCATCGAAGAGATGGTGGCCATGATCAATCTAATGCGGACTTATGAATCTGAGCAAAAAGTGATTCAAGCTCACAACGAAACTCTGGGTAAATTAATTAATGAGATGGCTAACCTATAAATAAAAATTTCAATGAAGGAATGATGTGTCATGATGCGTTCTTTGTGGACAGCAGGCTCAGGTATGTTGGCACAACAGACTAATATTGATAACATTGCTAACAACTTAGCTAATGTAAATACAACTGGTTATAAAAAGAGTCGGGTTGATTTTCAGGATTTGCTCTATCAAACAATACGTTCAGCTGGCACCCCTGTCATTCAGGGAGCACAAGTACCAACCGGGATTCAGATCGGACATGGCGTACGGCCGGTTTCTACTCAAAAAATATTTACTCAAGGCGAGTTTAAGCCGACGGATGGTCCTTTAGATATTAACATTGAAGGCGAAGGCTTTTTCCAGGTCTTAATGCCGGATGGATCAGTAGCTTTTACTCGGGATGGTGCTTTTAAACGCGATGGCGAAGGCCGAGTGGTTAACTCAGATGGTTTTCCCTTAGCACCCGAGCTGATTATACCTGATGATGCTACCGATATTTCCATCAGTACCGATGGTAACGTGTCAATACGGATAAAAGGTGAGGATCACCCGCAAAGCATCGGTCAGATTGAACTGGTGAGGTTTGTAAATGCTGCTGGTCTTAAAAGTTTGGGACGTAATCTTTTTAAGTCTACCGCTGCTTCAGGCGAAGCAATTGTTGGTACTCCAGGGCTAGATGGGTTTGGAACCTTGGCTCATGGCTATTTGGAGATGTCTAATGTACAAGTAGTTGAAGAAATGGTTAGTATGATTGTGGCTCAAAGAGCTTATGAGGTAAACTCTAAAGCTATTCAGGCAGCAGATGAGATGCTGCAAACAGCTAACAATCTACGGCGTTAGGCCATGCCTGGCATTAGGAAAAATAAAGTTTGGACGGGGCCTAAACCCCGTCCTATTTACCTGTGTCTGTTGATTTTACTATGTACCTTACAGGTATTGGCTTTAACCTTGAAAGAAAAAGCTGAGATTGATACAGAACAAATTTACCTCAGGGATTTAATTGTGGAGGCCAAGGCTGAATATCCCTGGGCAGAGATTGTTGTCTGGCAATCTCCAAGTCTTAATTCCAAACGTCCAATTTATAAAAGTTTTGTGATCTCTTTGTTTAGAAAACACGGGTACATTTTGGAAGCTGAAAACTTAGTGGGGCCAAATAAAGTTGATGTTTATCGTATGCAGGGAGTTCAAAACAATCAAGGAAAAGAAAACATCAAAAGTTTGACCGTTGATTATCAAAATCTTTGGGCAGAGGTAGAAAAACAATTAAGTTTCCATTTAACCGAGCTAATACCAAGCGAGTATATCTTCGAAATCATTCCTGAAAAAAGGCCGGAGGAAATACCCTGGCCAGAAACAACCAGTGCGGTTTTAGTGGATTTAGCCTTTTTAAGAAATCTTAACTATGGTAAAATGGCTATTCCAGTCGATGCACTGCTTGTTAACGGACAAAAAAAACGTCTTATGATAATGGTTGTTATCGAATACGAAGGAATGGTTTTTGCAGCCAGAAGAGATTTTAGGCCGAGAGAACAATTGAATGAAGTTAGTGTTACACAAGAATATATGAGATTTTCACAAAATCCAAACAACCTTTTTACAACTTCTAGAGAGTTAAATTTCTACCAAGCAAAAAACTTAATTCGCAAGGGCGATATTTTACTACAAAATCATGTTGAGCTACGCCCAATTAAATACAAAGGTGAAACAACAAAACTAGTGTATAAAAGAGGCTCTCTCATGTTAGAAGTGTTGGTAGAGCTTTTAGAAGATGCTATTATAGGCAAAAAAGTCAGGTCGGTTAATCTTACAAGTGGCAAGGAAATTGTGGGCTTAGTTAAGGAGGATGGGTCTTTAGTGATAGAGCCTTAACAACTGCTAGCCTATTATTAGCTGCAAAAAGGGGGTAGAAGTTTATGTCTAGGTACAAAAAAGTATTATTTCTAGTCTTACTTTTAGTTATTTTAATACCCACGACCAAAGCAGCTTCGTTATGGAAAACGAGTAAATATGAGTTTTTTCAAAATACTCGGCAACATAAAAATGGTGACTTAATTACCGTAATTGTTATTGAAAAAACTGAAGCTAGTCAAAAAGCTTCAAGCAGTGGTTCAAAAGATGGTTCGGTTTCGGTATCCCCGGGAGGCGGACTGCTAAATTTTATTCCGCTTATCAGTGCCGCGGGAGAATTAGAACACAATGCATCCGGGTCAACATCAAAAGATAACCGTTTTCAGACTAGCATTACAGCCAAAGTGGTTGAAGTTCTTGACAATAATATTTTAAAAATCGAAGGTAAACGTAAGATTAAAATAGATGGTGAAGAGCAGGAAGTTGTTCTGACAGGATATATTAGAGAAGCTGATATAACGGTTAATAACACAATACTTTCAACATTTCTTGCCGATGCTGAGATAAATCTATCCGGTAACGGTGCGATTAACAACAAAACCACTCCGGGCCTTTTGACAAGGCTTTTAGAGTGGCTGTTTTAGGGGGTTTAAGCCTTGAAAAAGACAGCCCTAGTATTCTTACTTTTCTTTTTAGTTGTAAGTAATTTAATAGCTAGTGAAGTTGAATTTAGTCCGGTTGTTTATAATCCTGAGATTAGGATCAAAGAACTGGTTTCTATTGTAGGTGTTCGTCCTAATGTTTTAACCGGGGTCGGTATTGTTGTGGGCTTAAATGGAACCGGCGACTCAAAAGTAAATATAAGTTCAACCATAATTGCCAACACCTTAGCTAAGCTAGGACTTAATGTAAACTCAAGTGATTTAAAAAGTCGCAACCTTGCTGTTGTTTCCGTCAATGCCATTTTGCCTGCATTTGCCAGAGAAGGAGATAAGGTTGATGTATTAGTAGCCTCTATAGGAGATGCTAAAAACCTTCAGGGAGGCTATTTGACCCTAACCCAGCTAATCGCGGGGGACGAAGTCTATGCCCTAGCCCAAGGAGCTATTTCTACCGGAGGCTATGCTGCTGAAAGTGGGGGCAGTACCTCCAGTAAAAATGCCACTGTGACTGCAAGAATCCCCAATGGAGCCATAGTGGAGCAATCTATTGATTTAGATTATAACTTTGGCGATAAGATTACCCTTAGTTTGCATAGCAAGGATTTTACTACCGCAGGCAGGATTGCCTATGTTATCAATCAGGAACTAGGGGATGTAGCCTATGCTAAAGATTCCGGAACAGTAGAAGTTTTACTTAACGAGGATCAAAAGGTCGATCCTGTAGCCCTTATTTCTAGGATTGAAAATCTGCGAGTAGTGCCTGATTCAGTGGCTAAAATTGTTATTAACGAGAGAACCGGTACTGTAGTTTTTGGTTCAGGAGTCAAAATCAGTGCGGTGGCAATTTCGCAAGGCGGTTTAAAAGTTGAGATCGCTTCAGAAAAGCAAGTTTCACAACCAGCACCTTGGAGCGAAGGACAAACCGTTATAGTAGAGCAGACCAAAGTGGAAACTAAAGAAGAAAAGGCAAGCTCTTTCGAGTTGAAACCAACTACTTCAGTAGGAGAACTAGTAGATGCTTTAAATATGATAGGGGCCTCACCTAGGGATATTATTTCCATCTTGCAGGCCATGAAAGAAGCAGGAGCACTCCATGGTGTCTTGGAGATAATGTGAGGAGGAAGAAAATGCTAATTCCAAAAACAAACCCATTACAATTTACCAACGAGACCACTAAAAGTCTTGTCTCCGAAAAAAAGTACAACGCTGAGCAGCTAAAAAAGACCTGTCAAGAATTTGAAGCGCTATTTACCGAGCAAATGTTAAAGACTATGTGGAAAACCGTTCCAAGTGGAGGTTTGCTTCCCAAAAGTCAGGCTCAAAAGATTTGGGAAGATATGTATGTAGAGCAGATAGCCAAAGAAATTTCTAGCGGTAAAGGGCTTGGGATAGCAGATTCTTTATTTCGACAGCTATCGGCACAGTTAACTTATAAAGACTCCAGCAAATAACTGGAGTCTTTATTGTTGCTATTGGAGTATCCTTCACTAGAGATAATTGTCTGAAAAGCTATGACCTTTTTTAAAAATAAGTAAAAAAAACAAACCTTCCGGGGATAAGTAAGGTTTTTTTTGGAAAAATATGGAAGGAACTAGTAATTCTTCTCACCTGCAATAGCTTTTCTTTTTTATTATTTGGTAAAGAAGGGCTAAGACAATATTCTACTAATTAATACCATTTGTAAGCAGCTAAGAGTTCTATTATAATCAAAAAAACACATTTTTAGCTTAATTAGGGCCTAGTTATAATAAGAAAGATTAATTCAGGTTATAGGGGGATTTCTTAAATCATCTTTACAATAAGTTTTGGAAAAATCA
>JAHDNZ010000004.1 GCA_018435125.1 Bacillota bacterium
AAAGCTCCGGGTTCTTTTTTCCCAATTTTTCGAAGTCCTTTTCCAACGTTTTTTTATGCTCGACTTACCAAATTTTGCTTACATAAACTGTTAAAAACGAAGAGAATAAATTTGTTCAGCAACCCCTATTTAATTATGAATATAAAAAGCTGTAGCCTTAAGAGTCATAGTCGAAAAAATCTAGCTTCATTAATAAACTGCATTTGTACTTGTCGGGAGGGGTTCTGGTTAAAAGACATTGTATATGAGAGGGTATTTCTTTTAATCTTAAGGCAACCTACCATAATATCATTAAAGGGATTATCTATACTCGAAAAAGAAAAAGCGGGTCCGCCTGGGCGGACCTGCTTTTTTAGGCATCTGTTGGGAATTGCAGTTGGGGTAGGTTAAATGGTGGGAACGGTGTAACTTCAGGATCGAGGAATTCGATACAGGGGTTAGGAGATTGGGTGGTAATTTCGGGCCATTGGCATTCGCCATATTCTTTAATGCAAAGCTCGGCTTCGGCATGAACTTTGATTTGGATAAAGGCACCAAAGTAGCAGGAAACAACCACATCAGTATCGGTTTCAAAGGGTTCAAGGCAGGCATCAAGGCAGAAACATTGTATTTCAGCTTGAACTAGCATAAAAGGATCAGGAGTATAGAGAATTACAGTAACTGTAAAAGCTACTTCACGAGTGAAAGTGTATTCTATACCAGAAGCGTCGATGACTCTAAATTCCGCATCACAAGCAACTGTAGCGGTAACTTCAGCCAGAGGAGGCATAGTTCCGGGGATAGGTACAATGCTAGTGGAAATAACGCGATCACTATTGGGAACAATTTCACACGAAGCTACTATATAGGGGCCTACTCCTACCGGTACAGGAGGGGTGGCGTCAAATTGTCTTATCTCACATATTCTAGTGCGTCTGCCATCATAGACTTTTTGAACTTTGATGCAGGCACGTTCATGGCGTACTTCCGTACAAGGACCAACTGGCGGTATATAGTTGTCAACAGCCATGCATAATCACACCTTTCTTGCATTACATAGCTTATAAGCTATGTTCAACACATACTATGCTAGATAAAAGATGAGGTAATGAGAGGCGACTCCTATTTAATTAAGAATATAAAAAGCTGTGGCCTCTAAAGCCACAGCCTCTAACAAATAAACTCTCTCTCCTAATGAAAAGCGGCATTTTTTGCTTTAACCTAAAAAATAACCGGTGGCCCGATAGATCTTTTGGGCCAAGTTTCTAATGACATCGCCACAACAATAAGTTTTAAAATCAATAGCTTGTAGCAGCCCTTCTTTTATTGTGTTGCGGGCTTTTATGAGTCTTTCTATCGCGCCTTCAGCCTGGAGGTTTTGTAATTCCATACCTAGGGCAAGACAACTTAAGGCAATCTCTATCCAAGCCTGATATTCATCAAGCCAGGGCTTTATCTCTAATACAAGGGAAGCAGGTAATTCGTGAAGCAGTTCTAAATCGTTATTTAACGTGGTAAAAAAACCAGAGGCGTCTTTTAAGGCGCCCTCCCAGTCGTTGACACTTATAAGAGCTTCAAACCGCTTAACTGCATCCAGAAGATACTTAGGCTCGTAGGGCTCAAGACAGCTATAGGAGTTGGCTTTGGCAAAGCGAACAAATGCATCTTTCGCTTTCGAGCCAACTAGGTTTTCGATAGCTAAAAGCCATGTAGACTCAGCGTTATACTCAGTGGGATTATTAAGAAAATCAGCGGCACAATAAAGAGCTATCTTTGAGGCCTCCACTTTATCCATGGGATTTAAGAGGATACCATTGGCGTAATCACTAAGTTTAGGATCACGGTTTAAGTATGGTCCCAGATGTAATTCGGGTTGCATAGCGGCATCGTTTACCGGATAATTATCCCAGTAGACTATTTTACGCCTTAGTGTCTTTGATATGGTTTGAGCATTATTAAGTTCTAAAGCAGAGGAACAGACCTGAGGCCCCGTCCAAAAGATTTCAACGGCTGGATTAAGTTTAATTCCTAGTTCTTTAAGGTAGTCACTTTGACCTTCCCCCATGTATTCAGTAGGACAGAAGAATATTTCAACCGCAGGGTTTTCTTTTTGAAGAAAATAAAATATTTTGTTAGCAACAAAAGCTTGAGCTTCAGCTAAGCTAGAAAACTTCTCCACATCTTCTTGATGAACCAGATGGTTAAAAATGTCATCAAAAAAAAGACCAAACTTCGTAAAACCGATTTTTTGCATAGCTTGAAACTTGGTTTTTAAAAGGTCTAGTTCAGTATCAGAGGAATAAATCAAGGAAAGCCCCGGGCTTAGAGCCCAGATTATAGAAACATTGGCTTCCTGGCTTAGATGTAGTAACTCTGAAAATGCGTCAATCTGATTTTGAGGGTAGAGTTGCCGCCATTTTTGCCGGTGATAAGGATCATCTTTAGGTGCATAAACGTAGGTATTCATACCGTTTTGCCCTAGAAATTTAATAAAATTTATCCGGTCCATTTGGTTCCATGGATATCCATAAAAACCTTCGATTACACCACGTATTTTAAAAGCAGGCATTAAATATCACCTCAATTTACCAATTTCTGTGAAATATTTATTTTTCCTTCGAGGAATTTTAACCTCTAAGGTGAATAAGAGAAGAAACAACTTTTTTAAGCCGCTTTCTTAGAGAGGGTGAATATTTGTGAGAAAAGCTGATGGCAAACAGATCCCCCAAAGGGTTGTTTCACGTTTGGCAATGTATTACCGGGTTCTCTCTCAATTGGAAAAAGGGGGAGTAGAAAGAATATCCTCACGAGAATTAGGCGAAATGATGGGGATTACACCATCACAGCTCAGGCAAGATCTGAGTTATTTTGGTGAATTTGGTCAACAGGGATATGGTTACAAGGTTAGTTATCTTCACTTAGAGATAAGCAGGATCTTAGGTTTAGAGAAACAACATTCCATGATTCTAATAGGTGTTGGGAATTTAGGCCGCGCTATCGCAAGCTATACCAATTTTCGCAACAGAGGTTTTGAATTGGTTGGCGCCTTTGATGTTAGGGAAGAGCTGATTGGGAAAAAAGTCGATGATATAGATATTCAACCTACGACAGAGCTGAGAGCCTTTTTAAGGCAAAATAAAGTGGACATAGGTATATTAACTGTTCCAGCCTCCCAAGCTCAGCAAGTAGCCGATATACTTATAGAAGAAGGTATTAAGGGAATTTGGAATTTTGCTCCTCTAAAACTAAATGTTCCTGAAAGTGTAATTGTTGAACACGTGCATATTTCTGATAGCCTTTATTCTCTAAGCTTCCGCTTGCATGAACATTTTAATTAAATGGCGCATTTAGAGCGCCGTTTTTTTATTTATTATTTAGATTTATTTTGACCTCTATCTAATAAAACTAGGGTAGGATAACAGGAAATATTTAACAAATAGGGAACGAATATTAAAGGGATTGGATAGAGAGATTTTGACATATACCAAGCTGTTACGTTTCGACAAAAGTAAAAGTATTAGAAAAGATGAGGGGGAAAAGATGTGAAAAGGTTTGGTATCTTGCTTTTAATAATGGTAGTTTCCGCTGTTTCTCTAGCGAAAGGTATTGAGATTTGGTGGATTAGCTCCAATGAAGAAATCAAGGTTGCCAAAGATCTTATCGAAACTAAATTCACACCCAAGACCGGTATCGAAGTCGACATTAAAATCGCAACCTGGACAGATCACTTTGAAAAAGCACTCTTAGGTTTAGCTGCAGGAGATTCACCTGATATTGTCATGACAGGTGCTGAGCAATTATTTGACTTTGCTATTCGAGGAGCGGTTGTTACCGATTTAAATAAGCGTTATCCCAAAGAATTTAACGAAGTGATAGCCAACCTCCCTCAAGGCACTTGGAGGACCCACTCCTATAAAGGTTCGTGGTATGGTCTCCCAGAAGGAGTAAGTCCACAGCTTGGATATTACCGCACTGATATTTTAAATGACAATGGCCTGGCCATTCCATCTACCTGGGATGATCTAAGAGCCATGTTACCAAAACTTTTAGCTAGAAATCTTAGCGCTGGGTTTGATGGCTATCTGGCACCCAAATGGTTTGGAGTAGCTACCTTTGCTTGGCAAAATGGTGGGTCGATGATTACCGAAGATCGCCTGCTTTCGGCTTTAGATACACCTATGGCTATTAAAGGGTTCAAAGAATTCACGGCATTTTTTACCAAGCATGGTATTCCCTCCGAGATATCTGGCTATACCTCGTTTATAACAGGGGAGATGCCTGTTCTTTTACATGCTAGCTGGATTTATCCGAGTATCCGCTTTGGTGCACCTCAGCTAAAAGATAAATTTTGCTTAGGTCTTATACCCGGGACTATGCAAGCTGGGAAAATAAATCATACCGCCTGGGTACATGATGCCAGCTGGGGTCTTATGAAGGGTTCCAAAAATATTGACGGAGCATGGAAGTTTCTGAAATGGTGGCTTTCTGAAGAGATCCAGACGGCTTATTTAAATGGCAAGATGGCAGCTATAGCTAATTCAGTCTATCTATCGGCCAATCTAAAAACTCTTTCTAAAGCAGATATTCCTGCCAATGATCGCAAAGTTATTTGGGAACAGTCAGCAGCAGGAACCTGGCCGGCATTTGGTGTCGGTTCGGTAATTGGTACTAGGTATATGACCAATGCGGTGATGGAGGTTATTTTGCAGAAAGAAGATCCCGAAAAAGCAATTTGTAAGGCTGCCAAACTGATGACTGATGAAATGAAACGCAAACAAAAAGAGTTTGAAAGATTTGTGAAACTACTATAAGAGTATTGCTCAAAGTTAAAAGCTCTGCTAGAATCAAAATTGGCCAAGGGGATGCCTTTAAGGGCATCCTCTTACTTCACTTGGTTTATTGGAGTAAGTCACTTTAAGGGGGATTTATTATTTTAACCAGCAAACAAAGAGCTTATTTAAAATCTATTGCTAATGTTGAAGAGCCTATTATTCAAATAGGTAAAGAGGGCATAACAGAAGGAACCATAAGTCTTGTTAACGAAGCTCTAACCGCTAGAGAACTCGTTAAGATCAGAGTCCTAAAAACAGTCGAAAAAAAACCGCCACAAATTGCGGTTGAATTAGCAGAAAAACTACCTAATGCTGAGATTGTTCATGTTTTGGGTAGAGTTATTCTTCTGTTTAGAGCCAATGATAAAAAACCTAGGATAATATGGCCTTAACAGAATCCTTTATTTTCTTCCAGTTATTTTGGTCATAGACTGAGGTTAGGAGGTGCTATTTTGCAGGCCACAGAAACAAAAAGCAATCTTTATAAAGATCTAGAACACAACTACCGAGTTGTCCTTTGGGAAGGTTCAACTTATAGTGTCATGGCCGGTCTAACCGCTCCATTTTTAGGGGTATTGGCTTTGAAAATGGGTGCTACTCCTTTTCATCTCAGTTTAATTACCGCTCTGCCCAATTTGATTAACGTGCTTTTTATGGTCCCACTGGCAGGGTATTTGGAAAGACAAAATCGTAAGCTAGGTTATTGCGTAAAAGGTATTTTCGGTAACCGCATCGGCTATTTTTTCCTGGGGCTTTTGGCTTTTTTAGGTCTGTCGCCAAATTTGTTTTTATTAGTTTTAGCAGTTATGACCATTCCAGGTGTACTTGCCGGGCTTTCCTATACAGATTTAGTTGCTGTTAGTTTCCCTGCCCGGGAAAGAGGCAAAGTCTTTGGTAATAAAAATGCTCTCGTGGGCCTATTAACCTTTAGTGCTACTATGGCTGCCGGTTACCTTCTAGATAGTGTTAGCTACCCGAATAACTACTTCTTTGTCTTTTCAGTGGCCACGTTTTTTGGACTTATCAATACTTATACCATGAGTCGGTTTAAAGAACCATACCAAGAAAAGTCGATTTCTAGGGAAGTAAGAGAGCCTTATTGGCAAAGGTTAAAAAAGATCTTGGCCCATGAAGAGCTAGGCCAAGAATATAAACGTTTTTTAACAACTATTGCTCTAGTCTACATCGGTTTTCATATTCCCGCTGCTTTATGGACTATTTTCTATGTCGAAGAAATGCAGATGAGCCAGTTTCAAATTGGTAATTTAACAGCGATTAACAATGCGATTATTGTGCTTTTTTCTTTTTACTGGGGGAAAAAGATTCAACGCAGTGGTGACAAAGCAGTCTTTGCAGTTTCGTTATTTGGAGTTTCTTTAGTGGCTCTTTGGGCAGCTTTAGCTCAAAGCGTGCTTTCTTTATACCTTTTACAGATCCTTGGGGGCTTTTCTATGGCAGCTTTTAATATTACCTTCTTTAATATTCTAATCGCTTCTTCTGAGGAAAAGTATCGGCCAACTGCAGTAGCAACTTTTCATGCTTTAATTGGCATAACAGGGGTAATTTTTCCAGCCATAGGGGTTTGGTTATTTAGGTTTTTAACTGCTAGGCAAGTTTTTTTGCTTTCATCTTCAATACGTCTAATAGCTGCTTTAGTTGCTTTGAGTAGTTGCAGTAAAGAGGAAATGGCTAATCTATTCCGAAGGAAAGGTTATTTTCATGGTAACTTTTAATGATTTAAATTTCTTCCCAAATTGCAATTTCAAGTTGAACTACCGTCCAAGATAGTTTTGTGTAAAGATAAGGTTGGCTAGCCAACCTTTGTAGCTTCAGCTATACCTATAAAGTTATCCGCCTTAAAATTGGGATCAGCGTATATTTTGTCC
>JAHDNZ010000063.1 GCA_018435125.1 Bacillota bacterium
AAATACACTTGTTATCGCAGCAACAGGTATCAATATTTATATTAAAAGCGGTGCCAAGGAAGTTATCATTAATGCATCCGGCAACAATTTGCACCTTGAAGCTTCGGTTTTAAATCTGCAGGCCAATTTCGGTGTTTCGGTTTTGGGGGCTGATTTTATCGGCACAGCTCTAGTAAATGCCGCTGGGGTTATCTTTGATCTTCCGCCTCTAAGTATCGATGAAGAATCTACCGGATTTGCAACCATCAGAAGGCCATTTGAACCGGGCTCTGGCGGCAGTATAGCTCCCCGTACTTTTAATGAACCTCTGCCAAACACAATTCCCGGCTTTTACCTGCATCAAACCCATAGAGTCTCTGTTTGGAATAATATTCAAAACGAAATGGCATTTGGTTTTTTCCCGCCTAATTATTATGATGCTACAAGTTTTACCCTCCAATATTCTAAGGATAGTGGCAGCAACTGGTCAAACTATCTAATTGAAGATACCTCATTACAAACTACCGATGGATGGCAAGAAAACTTTTATTTCAATCCGGATGGATCATACCTTTACCGGCTAAAAGTTAACGGCGGACCATTTGATGGCTATACTTCCAATGTTGTAGAGGGTCCTTTAGCAGCATTAAACTCGGCTTTTGACGGTTGGGGGATGGACGAATCATTTTGGATTTCCGATGTTATAGCTCCCTTTGTGGGCCGAGCAATTGAAGTTGAGGCTAAAGCCATAAATTTAGATGAAAAGTTAACCGATGTTTCCGATACCTTGTCTTACAGCTGGTGGCGTTTTGATCCCTACAGTTTTAAAATGACTGAAATCCAGGGACAAACTTCCCGAAGATATATCACTACCGAAGCTGATCTCGGCTATTATATCGGTTGGCGCGCAACCGGCGATGGAGTGAATTCAGGGGGAACTCTCCAAGTAATTTCCCGCATTCCGACACTTAGCCCCAACAAAGCATTTATCTCTGATGTAACCCCGACAGGATTTAACTTAAATCTGCATAAAAGCGTTTCCAATCTGCCCCAAGATATGCTGGAGCTTTCCTGGTCGTCTGAGGAAGCTGGCGATATGATTGAAGTAACAGGAGTTACCGATCTGGGTACAGGAGCTGTTTTCCATATCGGTGCTCAAATTCCGCCTGAAGCCGAAACTATATATTTAACGTTTTTTGAAGAATTTGGTTTAACTTGGATTATGGTCTCCGAAGCTTTTGGGCACATGTGCCCTATGCTATGGTATGACCTATAAAAAAAATTAAAATTAAAAAAGCAAGCGTTTATAACCAAAAAAACAGGCGAGTTAATTCGCCTGTTTTTTATGCCCTTTTTAATCCTCTTCTACGATAACAATAGCATTGTAGATAATCACTCTTTTGCCGTTAACTTCAAACTTGACTTTGTTGCCGTATTCATTGGTCTCAACATCTATTTTACCTTGGTAGGCTTTGATAATCTCACCATTATTGTCGTAAACAGTGACTGTTCTATTAAGACCAGCAATACTGGACTCCCAGTCTTTAACAGCTCTTTGCCATGACTTGCAGCCGGTTAGCAATACTGAAATAATTATAAAACCGCTAATTGCAATAAGCCACCCTTTTTTCATCGGAAAAAACCTCCTTCAACTAAACTATCCCTCACCATAATCTGGAATCCTTTCTTTCTACGCAAAAAAAGTAATAAAGTTTCAAGTGCAACTTAAGCTCAAGTTAGCTGCTACGATTAAGCAGGTCTTATATTTTTGACTTTGTTTTTGCTCATACTAAAGATACATCCTATTAGACGAGGGGAATTTTAATGATCACTGTGACTATACAACTTGCAACCCTTACCTGCCCAAGTTGTTCCGCCAAGATAGAGACTACAGTTAATAGAATTCCGGGTGTAGATAAAACTGAAGTTCTTTTTACATTAAGTAGAGTTAAAGTCAGTTACGATCAGACCAAGATTGATGTTGAAGAGATAAAAAAAGCTATTGAAGCTTTAGGATTTGATGTTTTGGCAGTAAAAGGCTAAATTAGGTTATGAAAACTTTTGGGCCAAGCAGCTGTGTGCAACCTTTTATTTACATAGCTCATCTAGAAGATATTTCTTTGCGGTTTATATCCACAATTTAAATGAAAGGCTGGTTATTTTTATGGGTTATTAGAGGTAGTAGTTTTTCTGATTATTTTTGATAGTCCGAGAACAAGTTGAAAAGGTCCCTGTCTATAAGCCAGGGATTTTTTAAGATCATAAAAAGGTTTGTTATTAAACACTTTTTTATGACTAAAAAGAACAGGCAAATAAAGCACCAATTATACAAGGCACTTTTCAAACCAGGGAGTAATTAACATGCTAGGATTTGGAAATATTATGTCGAATAATTATCTAAGAGTTTTTCTATAAATTAGTTAAAGCAGGTGCTTAAAGAAAAGATTGACAGCTTAGGTTATAATTAAAGTAACTTTTAGTAGTTAGTAAGAAGGGTCTAAAAATGGAGTAACAAAAATAGGTTGGTAGAATAAATAAAAGCAAAAGGGTATAGGAATAAACTTTTAAAATTTACTAAGAGGTGGGGAAAAATGGCAAAAAAAGTGCGGATTATAACCGATCTCGGTTGTGATTTACCGAAGGAAGTAATTTCTAATAAAGGTATCGAGATGTTAGGCATGGGGGTAGAGATCGGGGGAGAGGTAAAAAACGGTTTGGAACTTGATTATCACGAATTTTACCAGAAAATGCGAGCTGGTGAAGTAGCCCGCACTAGTCAGGTTCTTTATAAAGATATGCTTGATATGTTTAATAAGGTAAAAGGTCAAGGTGAGGTCCCCTATTATATTGTCTTTTCCAGCCGTTTAAGCGGAACTTTTCAAACCGCTAACATAGTCAAAGAAGATCTTAACGATTCGGAAATTTCTATTATTGATAGTAAGGCAGCTAGTGTAGGTCAGGGTTTAATAGTATTAGAAGCAGCTGAAATGGCTGAAAAAGGAGCTTCTCCAGAAGAGATTACAGCTAGATTAAACTTTGTTATTCCTCGCATGGAGCATATCTTTGCCGTGGATGATCTGGTTTATTTAAAACGTGGTGGTCGTATTAGTTCTATGAAAGCCTTAGTCGGAGGTATGCTTAAAATTAAGCCGATTTTGCATTTTGTAGACGGTGCTATTCACCAATTTGATAAAGTGAGATCTAAAAAACAAGTTGTTATGTGTATGTTAGAAATAATGGCCAAACGCGGTGTAGATATACCCTCACAAAGAATAGGTATAAACCATGCGGATAACCTAGAATTAGCAGAGGAGATCAAAGCAGAGATCGCCAATAAATATGGTATAAAAGATTTTATCTTAGCTGAGATTAGTCCTGTAATTGGTGCTCATTCCGGTCCCGGAACAGTATCTGTTTTTTTCCTCTCTGAAAAACAAGGTGGGGAAAATGAGTAAGAGAAAGGAAAAGCCAAGATGAATACTAGGCTTGAGAAAAAAAGACTTAACCTAATAATAAGAGAAGAAAAACTTAAAAAGCTTAATGAAGAAAATTACAATTTAGAACTGGAAATTGAGCAATTAAAGCGGGAAATTCAGATCCTGCAAAATCGAATCGACTATCTTGAGAATTCATAAGCGATGGTTTTTTGTTAAACAAGGGGTGATAGAGATGGATTTTCTCGAGCAAAGGGGTCTACCCTTAACTGAAGAAAATTTAACAGCTTGGCAGGAGGATCTAAAAGCCCGAGAAGAATCTGCCCTAGCCAAAAGACAAGTCTTAAGACAAAAGAAAACTGAAATTCTTAAAGAATATCTTAGCCTTAAAAATAAAGAAGAGCTGCTCTTTCGAAAAAGAGCAGTTAAAAGCTCTCAGGCTTGGGCCAGACCGATTTGGAGCCGTAAAAACCTTTATGAAATTATTATTGTTATCAATGTTGTAATGTTTTTACTAAGCAAAGTCTTTCCCAATATGACTTTTCATACTGCTTTGATTGGACCGAAGGTTTACTTATATAAAGAATACTATCGTTTTTTTACAACTATGTTTATGCATGCTAACCTCAGTCATATCTTTTTTAACATGTATGCTTTATATGTACTAGGTAGCCAATTAGAAAGTTTGCTGGGTAAAAAGGCTTTTGCGTGGCTTTATTTAGGTTCGGGAATTCTAGGTGCAGCTTTTAGCTATTTGATTAATCCTGGGATTTTCTCGGTGGGAGCTTCAGGGGCCATTTTTGGTCTTTTGGGTTTTGTGCTTTATGCAAGAGTTTTTCGCTATGGAAGTGTAACACCCAATATCCAAGCCTCTCTGATGACTATTCTGGGAATAAACCTGTTAATAGCAATTCTTCCTGGTTCGAATATTGATGTCTGGTCTCACGGAGGCGGACTGTTAGGTGGCTTTTTAATTGGCATGGTTATGGGCCCAGGAGCAGGCTATTTAAGAAGCGATCAAGAAAGACGCAATCAGATTATAATTGGAATCATAGGTATTCTTTTAATTCTTACTAGGGTACTTAGGATTATATAGCACCTAACTTTTGCCTGGAAAAGATCAGACGGGTAAAGGTCAACACCTCTGTCATCAGTCTTTCAGTATCAGTTTCTCTATTGAAAGAAAGCCCTAAATATGGTACCTGATAAAGTTGAGATAGTTCTTGCAAAGCAGGTTTGGCAACAACCTCCGGCATACAGTTAAGCGGATAGATATGAACTATACCTTGGGCACCGCTTTTAAGTGCTCTTCTGGCAGCTCCTGTTGATAGTACACCATCACCGCCTACTTCAAAATTCATAAATGGTGCAGCATCGTTATCTCTGAGGCCTTGAGCAAATAGCTTAAGGCCTTGTTTATTTAACAGTTTAATCAGACCTAGATTACCAAAAAGTTTATACAAAACAGGTTTCAGTGAACATAAAAGATAGTGACTGATGCCAACACCTTCGATAACCTGCATACCGGCATCTCCCAAAAGATTATCAACCGTGTAGCGATTAGCATAAGGGGTTATAGCCACATAGATCTCTCCTACAACAATAACCTGAGGTGCCTTTTTTTCTTGGGTTAAACTTTGAAAAATGGCCATACTTTTTCTAAAATTCTGTTGCATGAGAGGAATAGTCTTAGCTTTATCTAGATTGACTAAAGCTGTGGTATAGATTTCAGTGGCTACTTTACCTCCAAAGGGTCTGGCTAGTAAGTAAAGGGCTCTTAGATCTTCTGCTAGGCGGAGTTTGATGAGGGCATTTCTGGCAAGAGATAGGGCCAAAGAGATATTTAAGGGTTTTAAAAATGAAAGAGGAGTCTTAATACCGGTAAAAAACCTGGCTATTTCTGGGTGGCAAAGTTGAGCTAGTTCTTGCCAAAAACTGGCTGGCTGATCTAGGCCAGTAGTAAGCCAGTTAAGAGAGATATCAGGAGTAACTCTTTTGAGTCTTAGGGGCAGTTTTTCACGCATAGCAATACTATACCAGCCAAAGGCACAGGGCCCTTCGCCGTGAAGCATAAGGATCTTAATATCAAGTGGTGTTTGATGTTTTGAATAAGCCTCAAGAATAGTCTCTTCCAGACAACCGGAAACCAGAGCATAAGGACAGCAGGTTTCAGCAAAATCCTGGCTGCCTCTTTTTAAGGTTTCGGCAGTGATAGGTTTTGGCACTAAGCAAAGATCACTAACTCCTAAATCGAAAGCTAATTGTTTGATACTCAAGTTAAGTGGTTCTCCCATGTAAGGCCAGGTAATAAAGGTCTTTTTTTTAATGGGCGAAGACTCTCTTTTCAGATAAAGGGGTTGGGGCTTCTTTTCACGAGCTGGTTTTTCTAGTTTAAGCAAGGCAGCTATGGTTTCAAAACGGGTTATAAAACCACCTAAATCGGCGGTACTGTCACAGACAAAATGCCAGGAAAGTAGGCCTAATTCTTTGGCTTTAGCTTCAAAGTACTGGCCTTGAAAAGCATCCGGGTGACAAGCGAAGTTGGAAAGAATCACCACACCAGCGATTTTATTTTGTCCCCAGCGCAAAAACTGTTCACCTTGAATATGGGTATCGTAATAAGAACCTATGGGCATACCTTCTTTATGGAAGTAGCTATCCGGCAGGTCATAAGGAGAAAGGACCTGAAAGCCTTTTTTTTGAAAGAAGTTTTTTATATTTAAAGAGAGCAAAGGATCCTCTAACAGGTAACGGCGTCCGATTAGACCAAGACGCGGTTTGTCTTCCAGCACAGGTTCTTTGGTTATCCTATAATTAGGTATACTAAAAAAAGCTTGTTTAATGGTTTTTTTACTTAAGATAGGTATGGGCTTGCCAGTTTTGGCACTGGCTATATTTAATTCCTGGATAATAATGTTTATCACCGGCAGCAGATCTTCTTTTTTAGGTGAGAGGAGATTAGGTTGCACCAAGATGGGAAACTTGCCAAGAGCATAATCGGTTGTAGAAGAGAGTGCTCTAAGAGCTATACCGCCAACATCCCGGTATTTGGCACACGCTGCCGAGTCCTCGACCTCTCTCCAAAGATTAGGTGCAAGCAACACATCGACTTTCTTTTCATAAATAAGCTGGTGGCAGTGAGCAATATAAATTTTTACCGGCAGACAAGTTTCGTTGCTTCCAAGAAAAAGCGCGCTTTCCCAAAGTGCGGGGGTAGTTATTTTGGTAGTAATAATATTAAAACCTAATTTCTTTAAGACTTTAGCAAGAAATTCTACCTGAGGAGCTTTACCGGAAAAAACCAGAGGAACACCTATTCTCATAAGTTACCACCTACCAAAGAGTAATTTACAGCCAAATTAGCTTGTTCAAAAGGTCTTCTTTCTTCCAAGGCATAGATGGCAGCTCCAATAGCTCCGGCACCTACTAGGTAACGCTTATCTTTGGCAACGTGATACTCATCTTTTTTTAAGGATAAGAGATCGGTAAAAGCTAGCAAAAGAGCTGGGTTTAGAAAGGCACCGCCTTGAAAGACAACGGGTGTTATTAAAGTCCTTCCATGTAGATTATCAGAGATAAAGGTACGGGCAAGAGAATAACAAGCACCAAGAAGCAGGTCTTGATACTGGGCTCCTAAGCGCATTTTGTGAATAATATCTGTCTCGGCTAAAACAGCACATCTAGAACCAATGCGGGCTGGCTTATCCGATCTTAAAGCCAGGAGAGAGGCCTCTTCTAAAGTTAAATTAAATCTTTTGGCTAGCTGTTCCAAGAAAGATCCGGTACCTGCTGCACAACGATCATTCATGGCAAAGTCAAGACTGGCTTTGGAAGCAATAATGATTTTACTATCATTGCCACCGATATCAATTACACTACCCACATCCGGAAAGATTTTGTCGGCTGCTCGATAATGGCAAAGGATCTCGGTTTCATAACAAGATTCGTTGCCGGATAGCTTTTTGCTGAGATAACGTCCTCCACTACCTGTTGTTTTAAGACAAAAAGAACACTCTTTAGGGAGATGTGCTTTTAACATAGTCATTAGATTAAGAGCTTGTTTATAAATATCGGCGGCTGTTGTTTCAGTATGTAAATAAATAAGTTCTTCTCCGCAAATTAAAGCAGCCTTAAACTGTCTGGAACCAACATCAAGTCCAATAGCCCAGTTATTCCCCTGAGGGAAGCTAAAACTTAGCTTTTGGGTTAATTGCCTTTTATTTATCTGTGGTTTATTTAATGTTAACGAGGTAGTTAAGCCAGCTTTGCCTGCACTTTCACAGCGTCCACCTAGGTAGTAGTGTTTATCCTTACAACTTAAAACAGAAAGTTCGCAGTTGTTCACACAACCCAGGCAGTAACCGCTGGACATGCTATAACTATCAATAGGCAAAAGATTATCCACCTTTTCTTCTTTTTCCTGGGCTAAAACTGCCATACCGATAGCTCCTATTCCCTGAGAATAAGGAGGTACAAAGACAGTTTCCTCTAAGAGTTCAGCCAGTGTTTGAGCTAAAGCTGAACATTTGGACAGCCCTCCAAGAAAGAAAACAGGTGCTTCTAAAGGACGGTTTTTAGCCACTGTGCGGAGGTAGTTTTGTAAAATGGCTGTGGCTAAACCTTTAAGTCTCCTATCCAAGGAGACCCCGTTTTGACCGGCGTGTCTAAAGGCGCGTCTAACAAATACCGTACAGGTATCTTCTAAATGTTCTTCGGCTTGTGCTCTTAAAACATAATGATTAAATTCTTGAAAGCTTAAAGACTGTTCTTCAAGGGTATGCCTTAAAAACTCACCTGTACCTGCAGAACAAATGGAATTCATATTAAAAAATATGGGAACATTGTTTTCTAACAAGATGAGCTTGCTATCTTGACCACCGATTTCAACAATGGTCTTGGGCAGAGGTAGATTGAGTTTTCTTGCTAAAAAAACACTGCCTTTGGCATGAGCAATTATCTCAGTTGCGGTGCAGTCTGTTCCTAAAATGTAAGCTCCTAATTTCTGCCCGGAACCGGTAAGGCCAATATAATCAGCCTTACCATAAAGCTTTGTATATTCCAGATAGGTACTAAGCAGTAGCTTATATAGAGGCTTGTCGCTTAAAAGATACTTAATAACTATGGGTTTTAGCTGACCAAAGCTATCGATGGCAGCAATTTTTAAGGTAGTAGAACCTATATCAATTCCAAGACTAAGCCCCATTTTATCTCCTCCTAACATACCTCTAATTATGATGTCTGAATTAAAAAGAGATATGCGTACAGAGCTCTTATTTCTAAGATACCTATTTATCTGGTGCGAAACATTAATGGTAATTTGATAGCGAGATTTATAAAGGCTTCGTTTAAAACCTAAAAAAATTACCCCCACCTTAAAAAGCGGGGGCTAGTAGGTAAAATTTAAGAGACAACTTTACCTGGATTTAGCAGACCTTTGGGATCAAAAACCTCTTTAATTGCCTGTTGGAGACGCATTTGGGTCTGGCCTAAGCTCTGCCAGAGGTATTCTTTTTTAGCAAAACCGATACCATGTTCGCCTGAGACCTGTCCTGAAAGCTCATGGCCTTTGACATAAAGCTTTTGCATAATCTCCGGGAGAATCTGTTGCCATCTTTCGGCGCTTAAGTTATCACGAAGAATGTAGATATGCACATTCCCATCACCAGCGTGTCCAAAACTAACAATCCTGACCTGGTATTTGTGACGCAACTCCTGGGTAAAATTGACAAGACAGGAGATTTTAGTACGCGGAACGACTATATCCACCTCATCCATCTCACTCATAGCTTTTAGAGCTTCTAAAAAAGCCCCTCTGGCATCCCAGATAAGTTGCTGTCTATCAAGAGTATCGGCAACATAGACATCTAAAGCACCTAAATCTAAACAGATCCTGGCTGCAATATCATAAACTTTTTCCAGTTCGTCCTTGCTATTTCCATCAAATCGCAAAAGCAGGTAAGCAGGAGCTGATTTATCGGGGAAGGGTTTACCTAGGTACTTTTCAGCAGCTTCGATGATCTCTTTTTCCATAAACTCCACGGCATTTGGAACAATTCTTCCCTTTAATATTTCAGGGACAGCCTTAATGGTTTGATTGAGGGAGGGAAACGGTACTAAAAGGGTAGCTGTTTTTTTAGGCAGAGGCAGTAGCTTAACGGTTATTTCAGTTACAATACCTAAGGTACCTTCTGAGCCGATAAAAAGATCAAGCAGGGAATAACCGGAAGAATTCTTGCCTATTTTACCGCCTAAGTTGATAATCTCGCCGTCTGCCAAGACTACTTCCATACCTAAGATATGATCTCTGGTAACACCATATTTAATAGCTCGCATTCCGCCGGCATTAGTCATGACATTACCACCGATAGTAGCACTTTTTTCTCCGGGATCTGGAGCATATAAAAGCCCCATCTTTTCAACTATCTCCTGGAAGTTTAACAGGATAACCCCCGGTTGAACTCTGGCGACAAGATTTCCTTCATCGATCTCTAGAACTTTATTAAGTCTTGCTGTAGAGAGTAAAATACCGCCACTAACTGCAACTGAGCCACCGCAAAGGCCGGTACCCGAACCTCTTACAGTAACCGGGATCTCTTTTTGATAAGCATATTGCATAATTTGGGCAATTTCAGAGGTAGAGCCGGGTTCTAGCACACAATCAGGATGGGCTTTTATTTGAGCCAACTCATCATGGCAATAATCTTCACTTATATCATCACCCGTAAAACAATATAAAGGACCAACTAGCAAGCGTAAAAACTCCACCTCATCTGGGGTCATCTTTCTCATAGTTTCACCTGCTTTCAAAGTTTCTTTAACCTACTTATGAGCTTATTCCAACTCTTTAATAAGAGCAGGCAAGATCTCATAAAAATCCCCCACCAGACCGAAGTGAGCGACCTCAAAGATGGGAGCTTCAGGGTCTTTATTAATAGCAAAGATTAAATCAGAACCAGACATCCCGGCTACATGTTGAATTGCACCAGAGATACCACAGGCGATATAAAGCTTAGGTCTTACAGTGCGACCACTAAGCCCAACCTGTCTGGTATAGCTTGCCCACCCGGCTTCAACCAGAGGTCTGGTTACGGCAACCATACCATTTAAGGATTTGGCAAGCTCTTCAATTAATGCTAGATCTTCAGCTTTTTTAAGACCTCTACCTACAGCCACAATGACCTCCGCCTCTGTAATCGAAGTTTCCTGCGGTTTTGGTAGGATGCTAAGAAAGCTGATGCCAGAATCCAGAAATTCAGGTTTAACTTCTCTGATAAAAACCTGTTTAGGGTGAGAGGGCTTTTTTGCGGCCGGAGTCATAACTTTCGGTCTAACGGTAGCTAGTTGAGGTCTATGGCGGGGAGTAATAATCTGAGCCATAACATTACCCCCAAAAGCAGGTCTGGTCTGAATTAAATCGCCATTTGGCTTAACATCGAGGATGGTACAATCAGCAGTCAATCCGGTTCTAAGTCTTGTGGCTAGTCTCGGGGCTAGTGAACGACCAACCTGGGTGGCACCAATTAAAATAATGCCAGGCTTAAGCTCTTTTATAAGGTCATAAAGGACAGCTGTATAAGGTTCAGCTCTAAAGTAAGCAAGTTCTTTATGATCATAAACAAAGATTGCATCTACAGGGTAGTTTTTAAGCTCTGAGACTAGCTTTTCAGTTCTGTCTCCCGGTAAAACCACAAAGAGTTTTTGACCGAGCTTAGAAGCGAGCATCCGACCTTTGCCAATCAGTTCCAAGGTAACACCGGATAGCTTCCCGCCTCTTTGTTCGGCAAAAATAAGTACATTTTGGTAGCTTTTAAGATTAGCTGTAGGTTTAGCACCTCTTTCGATAACCAAGGCTTGAAAGGGACAAGCCTTAACACAGATGCCGCAAAGACGACAGTTTTCATTAACTTCGAGTTGTAAATTTTGAGAGAGAGCATTAAAAGGGCAAGCTTCAACGCATTTGCCACAGAGACTACATTGATCAGTGAGAATTTTTAAATAGCTCACAGGTACCTCAGCTCCTTTAATTTGGCAATTGTACATTGAGCAAGTTTAACTGCATTGCCCTGCCAGATTTCTCGCTTTATATCATGTTGGGGTGGAAAAATACGTTCTACCTGTGTGGGAGAACCATCTAGACCAAAAAACTCTTCTTCTCCTTTGGTTAAGTCATTGTAACCAATAATATTTATAGCCCGGTTTTCTGTTTTAAGCTTAAGTTTATAAGAGAGTAACCTCGGCTGATTTATATCTTTGGCTACTGTTATAAGAGCAGGGAGCTTAAGTATTTGAGTCTCAATAGTATCTGACATATCCGTGGTTACAGTAAGGGTTTTTAAATCAGCTTTGATAATACTGGTTACATAGGAGATATGGGGCCAATGGAGATATTCAGCAATACCTGGCCCTACCTGGGCAGTATCTCCATCGGTTGTTTGCATTCCGGTAATAATAAGGTCAATTTTTCCAAGAGTTTTTATACCCTGAGCTAGAGTGTAGGCTGTAGCGAGCGTGTCAGCTCCGGCAAACTTACGATCAGAAAGCAATAGACCTATATCCGCACCCATGGCATAGGCTTCCTTGATGATTGCTTGTGCCTGAGGTGGGCCCATACTGATTACGATTACTTCGCCGCCAAGCTCTTCTTTTAATCTTAAAGCAGTCTCGAGTGCGTATAGATCATAGGGGTTTATGCGGCTGTCAACACCCTCACGTTTTAGAATACCTTTTTCAGTATCGATGGCAACCTCTGTGGTGTCTGGTACCTGTTTTATACAGACAACTATTCGCAACTTAGGGACCCCTTTCTAGAGATAATTTGTGAAAAGCTAAATTGATCACTCAATAACTTGTACAGTTACCGGATAATTCCTTCATCGAGGTAACTTTAAGGGTAAAA
>JAHDNZ010000079.1 GCA_018435125.1 Bacillota bacterium
AGTGGTATGATCATTATGATCCATAGTGATTGTGCCTCCTGTTAGATTTGTTTATTGACAAAACTATCCTAACATGGAAATCGATCACTGTGGATCTTTTTTTAGTTCAACTTCATTTTACAATGAAGCAGAAATTTATATACCTAAATGTGGTGAAAAAAAGCTTGGCTGGGGAGAAAGAAACGGTGCTCGTGCTGAATTAAAAGAAAGAAACCGGATTATAATTCATCATTATCTAACTGGTTTTTCTATCGAAGAACTCATGGATAAATTCCACTTAAGTTATGACAGTATAAGAAAGATAGTCAGAGGCAGTCGGAAAAAACATTTAGGAACTAGAAAAGGCACCTAAAACAGGTGCCTTTTTGCTTATAATAATAATTGGGAGTTGGCCAAATCATCCCAAGCAAGGGGGTGGTTGAGATGATCAACCAGAGGTGGCTTAAACTCTAGTCTTACCGAGTTTAAGTCCTCGAACAGGCAGACCCAAAAGGTCTGCCTGTTTTTTAGTGTTTCAATTTAACCTAAATTATGGCTACTAAAAGTTCCTTTTTAATCTCATTTTTTTAGCCAACAAATGTATTTTCTAAGTCTTCTTTTATCTGGTCAACCTCTTTTTTATTTAAAGGATAGAGCAGGTAAAATACAAATGATAAGACTAAGGCTACAATTGGCACTACCACTAAAGAAATTTTTAAACCAGTTAAGGCAGAAGCTGACTGCTCTAAAGCTTCAGCAACATACCCGGACTTGGTTAAAATATACCCAAGAAGTGGTCCCTGAATAGAGATCCCCAGTCTAATAATTAGCGCGTTCATACCAAAATACATTCCTTCTCTTCGTTGTCCGGTTTTTAGCTGATCTAAATCAATGATATCAGCTAACATAACATCAAGCAAAATCATTAAACCAGCTAGACCAAAACCATTTAAAGCTGCGATAATAAGCCCAGCCAAATAGTTTTGAGCAAACCAATAAGGTATTAAACTTAAAGCAAATAAAAAAATGCAAACAAGCATAGTCCATTTAGCACCTTTATTGCTTGATACTTTACCCCACGCTAGAACAAAAAATAGAGCACTAATAAATACCGTTCCCAAAACCAGGGATTGCTCTAAACTTCCTGCTTTAAGTACATATTTCACATAAAAAGGCATCGCTGCTTGCATAAATACAAAGGTAAACTGTAAGAAAAAAGCGGCAATTACATAAATAACAAAGGCCTTATTCTTAAGTGTTTCTTTTAGTGCTATGCCAAATGGCAGTCCTTCTTTTCTGTCAATATCTGGTTTTATTTCCACATATTTAATACTTAAATGAAGTGCAATTAAGGCAATCAAGGCAAAAGAAACCCCTAAAAATGGCCACCCTATTAACATAGCTAATACTGGTGGTGCGGCAAAACCAATAATATTACCGATTATGCCAAAAATCTGCCTAATCGCAGAGACTTCATTTCTTTCTTTATCTGTGCGGTAGAGTTCAGGATAAAGAGCTGTCCAGTTAAGAAAGACTAAGGTATATAAACCATCAAAAAGAAAAACTGAAAAAACAAAATAGGCAAAAAGAGCTGTTTGATTGCCACCAAACCAGGAGGACTTGGGAAGCCATAATAATGCAAAAGCTATTACAAACGGAACCATTCCATATTTGATAAAAGGGACCCTAGTTCCATGTTTGCTATGATAACGGTCTGATATCTGTCCTAAAAGAGGATCATTTATAGCATTATATAAACCATAAAAAAACATTGCCTGACCAATTAAGAGTGGCGAAAGCTTCAAATAATCAATATAATAAAAATTTATAAAACCTGAAAATGTTGCCACAGTAAGCATACTGGCTAAAGAGCCCACACTGTACAACCAACGGGTCTTATTCTTTCCCATTGCCTTTCCTCCCTTTTTTATTCATATTAGGTTATTCAACTATAGCAATAAATTCCCTTGTAATTGAGGTATTAAAAATATTAAAAAGTATAATCTATGCTTAGAGGTGAAATTATGGCTGACAAGCAAAGGGATCGCAAAAAGATTCGCCAAGATGATCAAAAAATGATCCAGCAAAAACGTACTAGTAATTTAAATCAAAGCGATGAGCGTAATAAAAAAGACGACAATAATTGCTGAAAGTAACTTCAAAAAAGGGAGGGTTAAACCCTCCCTTAAATTATCTATAAAAACCAACAATAGCAATTACAATCGCCACCAGAGATAAACCAAATCCCATATGCCATATGGTACGATTTTTCTCTAAAGCTTGAAGTCTGGCTTGGTTACTTTCTTGTATACTTTTTTGATTATCTTCCAGTTTTTGAATTCTATTTTCAATAGTGTTTTCTTTGGTTGCTCTAAGATTGTTGGCGATTTTTAAGGTATCAATCTGTTCTTGTATCTTGTTTTGCGATTGCTCGATTGCAGCCATTTTACCAGCTGATTCTTCTGAAGCACTTTTGATCTGATTATCTAACTTTACAAATTCATCGCCAATCTTGTTTTGTAATTGTTCCATAGCTGTCATTTTTTCTTCAAAAGCAGCTGCTTGTTTCGAAACACTCTGAATTTGATTATTTAGCATTACAAATTCGTTGCTCATTTTATTTTCCATGGCAGTTATTACAGTGCCAAGATCAGCTTTTACCTGGCTTAATTCGTTATCAGATTTTTCAAGTTTTTGGGTATACTTGTTATCTAAAGATTGAATAGTGTCAGCAAATTTAATGCTAATAGATTCTTCAGCTTCTTTAATATTGGCATCGGTTTGGGAAGCAAGGATATCAAAGTTTTGACCTTTCATAGCTAAATCAGTTTTGAGAGCTTCAATTTCTGCTTTAAGATTATTATCCATATCAAGTTTAATTACTGCTAATTCATCATTAAATTCACTTCTTAAAAGCTTTTCTCTATTGTTAATATCTTCTGATATCAATTTTAGCTGATCGCTAAAATCATCTTTTAGTTTTTCTTGTTCTTTATTTGCTTCTTGAATATCTGTTGATGCTCTTTGTATAGCATTGGAAATAGCTAGATCAACAGCCGAGCTAGACGCTTTCTCTTCTTTTATCGAGTTTAGCTCATCACGAAGACCCTTAATCTGATCTTGAAGGTTGGATTTGGTATTGTTTAACGAAGAAAATATGGCTTTAACCTGATTGTCAAAATCTAATTGAAATCTTGTTATTTCCTCGTTGTTGATGCCTAAACCTTTTTCAAGACTTGCTACCTTGGTATTTATTTGATTAAGATCAAGGGTATTAGCTGCTAATTTCTTATCGAATTCTTCATAAAGTTTTTTTAAGGTTTCAATATCATCTGTTAATATATTTGCTTTACCACTTTGCATCTCTTTTAATACCCTTGCAATGACTGAAGCTAAAGTATAGCGATCAACCGGCTCATTCCCTCTAAAAGTGTTATCAGGGTAGACCGAAAGATAACCTTTCTCTACCAGTTCTTTCACGCTTTGATATGCCCAATGATTTGAATTAATGTCTTTAATTTCTACCGCTGTAATTAAATTAGCTACTGAAAGAATTAATATTATTACTGCCATAGCTTTTGGCCGGGAACACTTCATAAAATACCCTCCCCTTCTAAACAAATTTACTTTTACCAGCCTAATTCGAGAACATCTTTATTAAATTTCATTTGAGGCCAAAGAACAACATTGTTGATCTTTACTTGGGTATTACCCCTGCCCACAATTTTAAACTTCAGTTGGGCTAAAGAACCATTCATGGTGCCTTTTTCAAGAACCTGGCCTTTAATTATAAGTTTTCCTGTCTGATTTGCCTCATAAGGAGTAGTAACTTCAAAAGAACCGTGTTCTAACTCTCCTTCAGTCGAAGAAGCGACTATAAGCGTACCCATACGCCAGCCAAAAAATTGCAATAAATTAGGATCGTAATTTAATTCGATTTCAAATTGTTTCAAACCGGCAATATTTGTGGCCATTAAATCAAAAACCCAAACTAAATTGTTGCTAATAACTTGTGGTACATCCTGTTCTGGCTTTAGCCAGATTTTTGGTTCTAGCTTAGGTACTTCGATTATCAGTTCCTTTGGATTCGGAGCTTCAGCATTACTGGAGACAGCATTAATAGTTACCTTCACTTGGCCATATGGAAAGGGTAGCTTTGGATTAGGTAGAGTTGATATTTGCCACTTAACATCTTTATAAGAGTTTGGTGGCAAGGAAAAGACATAAAAGACAGGACTATGAACTATCTTAAAGGATGAGCTTTTCATTTCAAGTTCGACATTATATGCAGTTGAACCACCATCATTGGTTATTCTTCCATTTACCTCAAAGACTTCTGGGTATAGTTTTTCATCATAAACACCCAGACTGCGAGGTCCACTTAAACTAAGCCCTAATTTTGCTGGCTCGGTAATTTCAATATCCCTTGTGACTGAATTCACTCCAACATTGATTGCTTCAACATCCATTTTGATCTGCATGTTGCCAAAGGCTTTACCTGTTGGCTCAACTTTCCATACTACCTGAGACGACTCACCCGGAGCCATCTTACCTATAATAATTTCAGATTCTGAAGATGAGCTATATCTTAATCCTTCCGGTAGGATAAGCTTAGCAGAAACCTCATGAGCTATCCCATCACCGGTATTTTGGATATATCCAACAACATCAAATGGCAATGAATTGGCTGCAATTTTATTAACCGTACTAAGTCCTAAGGAGAGATAACCCTTAGCAATTGAGATACCACTTAAGCCATAATGAGATACAAAATTACGCGACTCTCCCGGAGCTAGTGACTGTTCATCCCAATAAATGGCCATTGCACTGTCAAGATCAAATTCGCCTTCGCGTGTAAAATCCCGTTCTAATTGAAAATTAAAATCCCATAAACCATCGGCAAGACTACCCCAGTTGGTAAAATAAACCCTGCTAGGTTTAGTTACTTCAGGTCCGGCAAGATTAGCCTGAGCCATAACTGCTGGATTTATTAAATCATCAAAAGCTTGCACAAAAGCGGGTATTTCTTCTCCTGAAAACAAGCTGTCACTAACTATGGCCATATCTCGAACTCGAAATGGAGCTCCATCGTTATTACCAAGCATGGTATCTAAAACAATTCTTAAACCAACATCCTGAGCCACAGTACCTTGATTGGTAATACAATACCTGATTGAAGCTGTATCAGGTTGCCCGGTTGTTGTTGATATAGTTAGATCTAGGATTTGTTCTACTAATATATCTCCGTAAAGACAGGCTGTGTAAATCCCATCTTCACTTTGTATAGGCAGTGTTACAACCTGACCATAGTTACCATTTAGACCAGCTCGTTTAATGGTCTTACCTCCGAATACATAGTCGGTTTTATCAATGCGAATTGTGCTATATGAAGTTACCGGTTTTCCCAAACCATATATTAAAAAATTATTATTATCGTCAACACGGGTAGGATCTCCTCCGGTAGTTAATACCGCAAATCGACCTGCAGCATCTTCACTGTTATTTACTACAATCTCAATAAAATCATTTTCCATCTTGATAACACCATCGCCCTGGCTAAAGTCCCGGGGTATCTGTGATTGTGCTGTTAGAGATAGACCGATAAAATTTATTATAAAAAGCATGCCTATGACCATTGAAATTGGTTTTTTCACTGCTACCCCCCCTTATTCAAGTGATTTTACCTCACCAAAGGTATGTGTGCCATTACCTTTATCAAAGACTACGGTAACCGGTACCTGGTATCCGTCTGGAAATTTCGCTTTAGCCTCTTGATCAAAACGACCACGCCAACTCTTTTGAGCAAAGTTAACCAATTCTTTATTAAACCTCTCATCACCTAAACCTTTAACTAAAACAACAGTTAGCTTGCCTTCACTATCTACTTCAAAAATCATCTCCAGCACTCCAGTAAATTCCAAGCTTTGGATGTTTTTGGTAGTAAAACCTCCTGAACCGCCTTGATTGGTAATATAATCTTCACCTTTGGGAGGAACAAGATTGTCTGAATTTCCTTCAGGTGTACCGGTTTTGTTTATAATACTGCCACCTTTGCCCTCGTCGTCGATTACCCGGCCTTCCGCATCCTTGGAAATTGCCTCAAAGTCAACTTCTAACCCACTAGTTTTACTGGTAACCACTTCCACTTTAGGCGCTTTTTCCTGTAGAGGCTCAGGTTTTTTTTCAGGAGTATCGGAACGAACTGGCTTGGGCTCAGGTGTAGGACTTTTCGAAGATTCACCTGGTTTTTTGGGCACATTGTCTTTGGTTGTTTCGATTGTCTTTATTTCAACCTTAGATGCTGGCTGATCCTCCACATTGCCTTTGGGATTTTCTTCTTTTTGTGAAGCTAGTTCAGTTTCTTCTTTTCCTTTATTTAAGGGCTCACCACTGCCTGTAATTCTTATAGCTATTGTTCTTATTTGCTTGTAATTATTGCCTGTACCGGAGAAAATAGCATCCAACTTTTTTAGTGGTATAAGTAATAATAGACTTATATGAAGTACTAAAGAAAACATAAAAAAGATAGAGAGGGCCCTGTTTTCTTCTTTATTTACCATTTAAGCCCACTCCTTTGTCATTCTTTTTCAACTGCCAGTGAGATATTGTAGCCTCCTGCGGCCTGGACAATATCCAAAGCTTTAATCACATGAGCATATGCAATCGCTTCATCAGCTCTGATAATAATAACTTCCCCTGGGTTTATTGCCAGTTTAGTCTTTACAGAAGCAAGGATCTGTTCTTCAGTTAAAACCTGTTCTCCAAGGTGCATATTGCCTTCTTTATCTATGCTAATAACCATCATACTTTTAAGAGCATTTTCACCTGTGGCTGCTTTTGGCAGTTGTAGATTAATGCTGGCGTCATAGGTTTTAAAAGTTGTAAAAACCACAAAAAACAAAACCAGGGAAAACATGATATCTATAAGAGCAGTGATCTCCAAACGCGGACGTTTTCCTTCATACTTAATACTCAACCGATATCACTCGCTTCCCTGTTAGATTCCTCCAGATTCAGATTGGCGAAAGTATCAAGGATTTCTATACTAGCTCTATTCATGCTAGAAACATTTTTTTGGATCAGGGAATCCAAATAAGCATAAATAGCGGCTATAGGAATTGCAATTAACAGACCATAAGCTGTAGTTAAAAGAGCTTCAGCTATACCTGAACTCATAGCCACAGGATCTGATACCCCTTGCAAACTGTTTAGGACATTAAAGGTGCGTATTTCACCTGTAACTGTCCCCAAAAGGCCAAGTAAAGGAGATATCTGGGCAATCATTTCTAAAGCTGGCATTCTCTTTCTCATACGGTAAAGTTCCTGTTCAGCAGTTAAATCCATCATACGCTCTACTTCTTTTATCCCACGTCCATAGTTTTCAATCCCTGCAGCTAATACAGCCGCTACCGGTCCCTTTTCTTGCTTAGCTAACCTTAAGGCTTCTAAAACTTTCCCCTGTACAAGAAGGCGCTTAACGCCACCTATCAATTTTTCCGTGTCATTTTGAGCTCTCAAAAGAGTATAAAGTCTTTCTAAAACGATAGTAAGTGCTAGGATAGAACATCCCAAAAGCACATACATTACCCAACCACCCTTAGCTAATAATTCAAGCATAATTCACCTGCAAAAGCAGGCTAGCCACCTCCTTGACAGTTACTATTAATAGTTAATGTAGGTTTTAGATTAGTCCTAAAAAAGTTCACAACAGGAATGCGATTCTTATTCATTTTTCGACAAATTAAATCTAGATTCCTTGTCCTACACAAAAAGCAATTCGCTAGAGATAAATATTTTTCGACTTGTTTACAAATATTTTTTTAAGAACTTCTTGACAACAGATCGGGGTTTAGTATACTTCAATTGGGACAAAACCTTTTATGTGTCCTTAAAATACATTACAAAAGAGAAGAGGAGAGGGTTCTTGAAACAGCAGGAAACTCCCTTGTTCACGGCACTTCGAGCATATGCAGCCTCTTTACCTTTACAATTTCACATTCCAGGGCACAAAAGAGGTACTGGCATGGATCCGGAGTTTAGTGACTTTTTTGGTCTTAACGCTTTATCCATCGATCTGATTAATATTCCTCCCCTTGACGATCTTCACAATCCCCATGGCATTATTAAACAAGCTCAAGACCTTGCTGCCGAAGCCTTTTTGGCAGATCGTACTTTTTTCTCAGTCCAAGGTACAAGTGGAGCCATTCAAACCATGATAATGTCAGTCGCTAATCCAGGTGATACTATAATTGTGCCTCGTAACATTCACAAAGCCGTGGTTACAGGTCTTATCCTTTCCGGAGCTCGTCCTGTGTTTTTAAAACCTATCATTGACGAAAGGTTGGGAATAGCTCATGGCATTACACCTGAGTCTGTCGCAGAAGCGTTAAATGAGCATCCCGAGGCCAAAGGTGTCTTGGTTATTAATCCTACTTATTATGGTTTTGCAACCGATCTCGTTCAGATTGTCCAAATTGCTCACCAAAGGGGTGTACCGGTTTTAGTTGACGAAGCTCATGGGATTCATATTAGATTTCATGATAAGCTACCTCTGTCTGCCATGCAGGCTGGTGCTGATTTAGCTGCTACTAGTGTCCATAAGCTAGGTGGTTCACTAGTTCAAAGTTCAGTCCTTAACCTAAAAGGAAACTTAGTCTCTCCCGAGCGTGTTAAAACTGTTTTTAGTTTGTTAACTACCACATCAACTTCTTATTTGCTTATGGCCTCCCTTGATGCTGCGCGCCGTTTTTTAGCCACCCAAGGCCGTAAAAATCTTGAGCGAACCATGCATTTAGCAGAAAACGCCCGTAAAGCTATTAATACCTTTCCCGGCCTTTATAGCCCAGGGAGTGATCTTATCGGGTCTAAAGCCTTTGCTTATGACCCTACTAAACTTTTAATTCATGTCAAAGATCTCGGTCTTACCGGACATGAAGTTGACAACTGGCTAAGGAAGACTTACAACATCGAGGTAGAACTCAGCGACCTATATAATATACTTTGCATTATCAGTATCGGAGACAACGAAGACACTGTAGGAGCCTTGGTAAAAGCCTTTATGGAACTATCTCGTGAAAGCGAAGCCTGGATCAAAATACCAGATTTCCCAGAACAGTTACCGGAGACCCCGGAGCTTTGTCTCTCACCACGTGAAGCATTCTATGCCAAGGGTGAAGCCATTCCATTAGATAAATCACTAGGCAGAGTCTCTAAAGAACTGGTTATGGTTTATCCTCCAGGTATTCCCATTATTATGCCTGGAGAGATAATTAACCGCCCCTGCCTGGAATACATTAAAAATGCCAAAGCTTTTATTCTACCTATCCAAGGCCCTGAAGATCCCACCTTGGCTTCCATCCGAGTAGTCTTGTCCTAGCCATGAACTTCTGCCTTAATCAGACTCTCTATAAGCTTTACAGTTACCAAATAAAATAAGCTACCTTAATATTTTCTTATTAACAAATTATAAGTATAAATGCGAAACGTTTATTTATGTGGTGGGATATTAGTTATCCCACCATTTCGTTTATAACCTTAAGGTTTTTCTTTAAAAACGAGAAGGTTTAGACCTCTAATATAAATCTACCTTTGTACTTTAACACTTTAAGCATTACAGTCACTCTTTTCTTAATACTTTCACCTTGACAGCCTGAAGGTAGATTTATCTTACTGTGATAAGTTTTAGAAAAATTCTTTTGAAACTGATTAACCAAATTCATATTCATTCCACTATATAAATGGAAGCATCAATAAAGGAGGTGAGATTTTGGAGAAAAAATACCTTGACGCAAACATAGAACAAGCTACCAGAACAGTTTTTTTATATTGCCTTTCCCGCACCAACACCAAGGAAGAGGCCGAAGACTTATCCCAGGAAATACTGCTGGAAATAATAAAGTCTGCTTGCAACCTTCGCGATGATAAAGCTTTTTATGGCTTTATGTGGGCTGTTGCCGGTAATGTTTACAAAAACTGGTTCAAAAGAAAGAAAAAACGGGTGCTTGTTGAGCCTGATGACAACATACCCGACCAAAGCGATATTCTAGATCATCTGCTTACAACAAACAGCGAAATTGCTTTGCTTAGGCGTGAACTGTCTTTGCTTTCCGAAAAGCACCGTCAAGCTACAGTACTTTACTATGTCGAGGGTTATTCAGTGGCCAAAATCTCTCAAACTCTTAACATTTCTGAAAGTATGGTGAAATATTTGCTTTTTAAGGCTAGAAGAATCTTGAAAGAAGGAATGAATATGGATAGAACCTATGGTGAACAAAGTTATAATCCCCGAAGTTTAGATCTGTTGTATATGGGAGAAGTACCCAATAAATTTTGGCAACTAACAAAAGACAAAAAAATACCGCAAAACATTCTCTGGGCTTGCTATAACGACTTTCTTACCGCACAGGAAATAAGTTTACAAATTGGTGTTTCCCTACCCTACCTTGATACTGAAATCAAGACCTTAAAAGAAGCAGGCCTTCTGGTTCAAAAGGGCAACAGGTTTAGCACCAATATTATTTTAATTTCCAATCAACTAAAAGACGAACTGGGATTAAAAACATCAACCTACCAAAATGATATCGCTGACAAGATCTACCATTTTATCCTGCAAAAAGAAGACAAAATAAGAGCCATTGCTTTTTATGGCTGCAATATGTCAAGAAACTCTTATCTTTGGCATATTACCTGTGTTTTGTTGCAGTGTTTGTTTGATAAAATCACTAAAAAATATACTCTGGGAGATCCTCCTGTAACCACCTTTGGTGAAAAAGCTTATGTATGGGGAGTCGAAGAATCGGAATCTATATTTAACATCTGCAATCTAACCAAATATGACGGTGCACTCTCCGCAGGCGAAATCCACTTTATGGACTATCTCCCGAGATCTAAGAGCCATCATCAAGAATTTTGCTGTAATTTAAAGTTGGCTAACTTTCTGGTGAAACTTGCTTCAAATAAGGTAACAGATCCAAACGAATACGAAAAAGAATTTCTGGCTGAACTTATTCAAAAAGGGTATGCCCTAAGCGATAACGGTAAAATAACTGTCACCACACCTGTTTATACTCCCAGTCAATTCCAATCTTTGTATGATATTTTACAACCAATTATAGAAGAACTGTTAGTCGTGTCCACTCATATCAAAGAAATATCCACAAACATCTGGCAAAACCATGTGCCGCTTAATCTTCAAGATCAAGTAGAGGCCATATCTTGCTTGCGGCTGTTTGACGATGTAATTGGAGCTACCGCGCAAATAATGCACCGCAAAGATTATTTGAAAACCAATTGGGAGGCAACAGAAATGCCTACCGTATATATAATAACTGATAATTAAGATCAAACAGGCAGGAAGCAAAAACTTCCTGCCTGTTTTTCTATTTTAACATCAGCATTTTGCCTTACCGTTACATAGCTTCTTTGTATTTAACCATCTCCAATACTTTATTAACAGCCTAAGCGATCTGTTGATGCTTGTTAAAAACATTTTGCTTCGTTAGGATGGGTTTATGCAGCTATACTATTTTAGTCCAACCAAAAGTATTACAGCACCCATAACACCTAAGGCAATAAAGAGACTTTTGATGGTTTTTGACTGATCTGTCACTTCCTGCTTTAAACTTAGAACATCTTTCCTTAGAGAATCAACTTCCAGGTGAATATCCTTAATTGCATCTGTACTTTGTTCTAGGCTTTGAATTTGTATTTGCTGGTCCTCTAACCTTTGAACCAATCCTTGCTGCATCAGCTCCAAATTCTGCAAAGCTTCCTCTAATTTACCATAATCAAGCTTAAGGTTATAATAGCGATCACTGATTTTTACCAGTTCAGCTTCAAATTCTGTTTGCAACTGACTAACTAAGCTAAGTAATTCCTTAACCATGGGATTGTCTGTTTTAAAAGCTGTTTTCTCAGCATTGATAACAACCGCACTTTCTTTTTCCAGTTCGCTTAAGACATCGATTAAACGCGCCACAAAAAGAGCCATTTCATACCGATCGATTACCTGCTTACCCCTAAAAGAGCCATCAGGGTATCCTTCCATTAGGCCACTATCTAGTACTTTTAATATCAGCTCATAAGCGGGATCGGTTTTAGCAACATCATTTGGCGGTTCGGCAGCCGATGTAAAAACCGGAAACATAATCAGCAAAACTAAGATACAAAGCAACTTGCTTTGCCTTTTCATTTCCAAGATTCTCATAGCAGACCCTCGCTTTCTTACAATTACATTAAGGCTGTAAGGAATCTTCCCCAATGAGATCAACAACCGGTTTAATAGATATTTCGAAGAATCTAGGCCAAGCTAGATCAATATCCCAGGTAATGGCAGGCGGTACGATGTACTCTCCCACTTTCTCATTAGCAAAGTAATGTACATAAAACTCAAATAAATAAGGCAGGAGCTGCTTCTTTAGTTCTTCTTTAACAAGAGGCAGGCTATATTCCGGCAGATTAATGGTATTAAAGCCACGCCCGCTAGCCCAACCTTCGATAGCCCCCTGGACAAGGTTTTTATAATAATAATCTTTGGCTATTCTGTGTAAAAGATACTCATAATGGGCTTTTTCTGCTTCCAGTCTTTTTGCTCCTGTTAATCCTTCTCTGGCTATGGCCGCTATACCTTGTCCTAAGGCAAACCCTAAAGTATTTCCAGCTGTATTCCAACCGGCATAACCACTTAAAGATTTTAGTTCTAAATTATTTAACATGGCTAAAAATAAAGCCGGATCAGCTCTGTTAGTTATAGCTACATCACAGATTACCACCTTTTTCCCAGCTTCGAGCTTAGCTTGCATACTTTTAGTAAAGGCGTGGTTATCGCCTCCTGGAGTCGCCACAAAAAGATTAATTGATCCCTCAGACGAAAGTATGGCCCCGGATGCAGCGATATGTCTGCGTATATTTTCCGCAAAACTGATATCTTCAAAGGCTGCTATCCAAATATTCCCATCTACACCCCGATAAAAAATTTCAAAAGAAGGTTCTAGACCTAAGTGTTTGGTTATGGCACGGTTGACTAAAACAACCCCTACTTCGTCGGCCCCGGGAAAAATGTTAACTTTAGCTGTTAAACCTAATTCCAACACCTTTTCTTTTAAGCTTTCTCGTTCTGCTCTATGCAAACCGGTAACCGAAGCATCGTCTTGAGCGAAGATTAAATAGTCTATTACTCCTTCGTTTACCATATCTATCAGGGCTTGGTTTATTATATGATTACGTGCTCTGGCCTTAAGATAATCGGTAAGAATATCGTCTGGTATAGATTCTTCCAGCCTTTCTAATTCGGCGCGTTTATCCTCTTGACCTAGATTTTCAACTTCATCTTTTAAAATAGCCCAGTTATGAACCGAACTATAATATGAAGCCGCTTTGCTATCACTAGAAGTAATGGCTAATCTTTGAATGGTGTCAAATACATAGATCGGTTTACCATTTGTTTTTTTTCTTAATTCTCTTAAAGATTCCAATCTCTTTTGAGCCTCTTTGGTACTAACAACTCCTGTTCTAGAAGCCACTAAACCACCATAACAGAGTTGGGAAACAGAAATAATATAAAAATCGGCTTCAGTTTGTTGAAGCCAGCTTATGTTTTGCTCACAATTGCCTGGCTTTTTATAATAATCAAGTGAGACAGGCTCAGGCATAAGTAACTCAAAGCCCGCCATCTTCGCTACCATATAAGGCGAATAAGTATTTGCCGGTCTGGAATCTAAAGGTAACAAAGCAATAGTAACATTAGCGCTGGCAGCTAAACAAAAAAAGCATAAACTACACCCTAATAAAAAACGCTTAAGCATTGCTTCTCCTCCAAAATATTTCTAAGCACCTATTTGAGATTGGTTCTTTTCAAATTGCACTTTGGTTAGTGACATAAGCCAAATCTCATTCCAATTCGGATCTTTTCTTTTTAAAAAACCTTTGAGAGTAAAACCAGCCTTTTGATAACAGCAAACAGCCCTTTTATTAAAAGCATATACCCTTAAATAAACTTCATTTAACCCCAAAGTAGTAAAAGCTTCTTTGAGAATTATCTTTAGTGATCTTGTTCCCAAACCTTGATCCCAATAACTTTTGTCGGCAATGCATATTTTTAGTTCAGCTTGCCCACTCCGCCAAGCAATATTGCAAAGTTCAATATCACCTATGGGCTGACTGGCATATTCAATAATAAAAAAACGTCGTTCACGGTTTTGAGTCCTTTCAAAAAGCCACCTGTTAAGCTCCGTCTTATCTTTGGGGTATTCCCAACCCATCAAACTTCTCAATTCGACATCTTGACTCCAGCTAATAAAGAACTCTAAATCAGCTTTTTGAGGTTTTCTAAGCCGTATTAAGTCGCTCAACATTGCCCTTATCCCTCCATAAAACAGCTGCCGAAAAAATGGCAGTCCACTTTTACAAGTCTATGGAGAAGGGTTTTCTCTATTTAACTTGCACTACCCTTTAGGCAATTCCATCCATGAACTCTAATAGCTTATCAAAGTACTTCTTGGGCAGATCTACCAAACCTAAAAGTTCGCGATCTTTTCCCTTTTTGCCATGACAATCGGAGCCTCCGGTAATAAGTAAGTGACGTTTGTTAGCAAACTCTTCATAGAATGAAGTCAAAGCCTTTTCATGTGCTGAATGAAATACTTCAATACCGTCGACAGGAATGTTTTCTAAGAAGCTGTCGTTAAGCTCTAGGCCAATTAGTCCCGGATGGGCTAAGATCGCTACCCCCTTGGCTTTGTGAATAAGCTCTATAGCTGCTTTGGGAGATAATCTATTTCTAGGAACATAACCGGGTCGATCCGGTGTTAAGTAGTTTTTAAATGCCTCATCAATAGTCCTTACATAGCCTTTTTTTACCATGGCTCTAGCTACATGAGCCCGGCCGGGCAAACCGGTTAGAGGTAGTTCAGAAAACTCCAAAGGCAGACCATGTTCTGTAAGCTTGTCCACTGTCTTTTTAATTCTCTCAATTCTTTCCTCTTCCAGTATTCTTAGGGTCGTTTTTAACTCAGGAGTTTGCAGATCCATACCATAGCCGAGAATATGCACCTCTTTGTTTTGAAAAACCGAACTTAATTCCACCCCTGTAATTAGCTTAAGGCTGAGCTCATTATTTTTTATGGTTAAAAAGCCTTCGTTTATACCATCTATGGTATCATGATCTGTAATAGCAATTGCTTGGTAATTGCCTGCGGTAAGCAGAACTAACTCTTCAGGTGTTCTAGTACCATCCGAATAGGTTGTATGCAGATGTAAATCGATCAAACTAATCCTCTCCCATTAGATGACGAAGCCTATTTAAGGCTTTTTTTTCAATGCGGCAGATCTGAGCTTGTGATATTTGTAGCTCAGCGGCTAATTCCAGCTGCGTTTTTTCAGCAAAAAATCGTTGCACAACAATATATCGGCTGCGTTTATCTAAAGTAGCTAAAAGATCGTTAAGTAAAATCCTTATCTCACTATTTTCTTGGTTACTTTCAAGCAGATCGCCTAAAAATATCTTTTTATCTTCATCAAGCGTATCATCTAAAGATTTAGGAGTCCTAGCAGCTTCTAGGGCATAGATTAATTCTTCACGATCAACCCTTAAAATATCAGCCACCCTAGCTAAACTAGGTTCTATTCCTTCTTCCTTAAAAATCCTTTCACTTTCTTCTCTAAACCGTAGATATAATTCTCTGCCTTTACGGCCTAAACTAACTTGCTTCTCTTTACGTAGCCACTCTTTAATTTCCCCCATAATAAAGGGCACGGCATAGGTGGAAAAAGCTGTTCCAAATTGAAAATCAAATTTGTCTAAAGCTTTAAGCATGCCAATAAAGCCAGCTTGGATAAGATCTTCATTGTCAATTTCGGAGAATCTTCTGGCTATATGAACCACTAGGCCTCTGTTTTTATCCAAAAAGATCCCTTTGGCTTCTTTATTACCTGCCTTAGCTTTGATAAGCAATTGTTGTTGATCGTTATACATCTGGTTTCGAGGGTGTTTTACGCATTATTATTTTTGTTCCCTGGCCTAAACAAGATTCTATTTTAATCTCATCCATACAAGCTGCCATAAAATTAAACCCAAGGCCAAGATTTTCACCAGGCTTAGTAGTATACTCACTTTCTTGAGCTAAGGTGGTATTTTCGATTCCTAAACCTTGATCTTCTATGATAATTGTAAGAGTTTTACCCTCAAGATAGACATTGATCTCAATCATACCAGGTTCATCTGGATAAGCATGTTGAACACAATTAGACACCGCTTCAGAAACAGCTTTACGAATCTCGTTGTATTCAGCTTCGGTAAATTCTTCAATCTGAACTGCAAACGCTGCTACTGTTGAACGAGCAAAAGCAATATTTACAGGCAGGCTGAGAAATCGAAGATAAAGTTCATTCTTTTGTGTCATTTTTTGGTATGTGGCACTTTTCAGTTGAGTGCCGTCCTCCTCTCTAAATAATCCTTATGACATTTAACTGTTTGGGTTATCCAAACTCGACATGAAAGTGCATAGCCTTAAAATGCCGGATATTTCCAGATCTTCTTTCACTCTTCCTTTCGCTCCTATTATAATCATACTGCCATTTCTCATATTGACTTTCTTATAACGGCCTAAAATCGCACCTAATCCGGTACTGTCGTTAAAATCAACCTTAGTTAAGTCTAAAACTAAACAATTTAGCATCTCATTTTGATCCCACATTTGGTCAACTGTTTTTTTTAACTCCGTACCGGTTACCATATCAAGATCACCGGAAACCTTAGCGATAAGAGTTAAACCATCCTTGATTATCTGTACTGACATATAGTCACCCCCAGGCTGTTTGAGACATTTTTCTGTCCTGGGGGTTAAATTCCTTCTTTAGACTTTGTTAATTCCTAAAAGTTGATAAAAACTCCGGGATATTTCTTGCCAAAGTGTCGCTTTTTCTATTTCTTCTCCGGCCACAACTTCCATCTCCGCAACAACTTCAGCATCGATTTTAGCCCTTAATAGGCCAACAATATCGCCTTTTTTAACAGGTGCTTTAATATAATCGCTTACTTGCATCTCAAGATCTGGTTTAAGATCGGTTCCTTTTTTTAAGGTAACTTGTAAATTTGCCCTAGGGTAGACTAATAGTTTATCTTTTTTCCCGTGGCTAACTGGCACTTCTTTTAGCATTATTTCTTTGTCCGCTAATAAAATACCTTGGTAATTATTGAAGCCATAATCCAACACCCGAACTATATCTTTGTAACGTTCGTTGTTACTTTTAGCTCCTAGAACTACCGCAATTAATCGGAGATCGTCTCTTATAGCCGAGCCGCTTAAGCAATAACCGGAAGCTTCGATCATACCTGTTTTGACTCCGTCGGCTCCGGGGTAACCCCTTAAAAACAGCTTGTTATAATTATATAAAACTACTTCACCCTTTTGGTTTGGACGTACCGTGTATTCATAGGTGGAAACTAGTTTGGCAAATGAAGGAAGCTTATAGGCATAAAATGTCATTAAAGCAACATCTTTAGCTGTTGAATAGTGTTCTCCCTCTAAAACACGATGACTGCTTGGGGGTAATCCATTGGAGTTTATAAAGTGGGTACTTGTCAAGCCTAATTCCAGCGCTTTTTGGTTCATCTTTTCTACAAAGGCACTTTCCGAACCACTATGAAATTCAGCCAAAGCTACCGCTGAGTCGTTTGCCGAACCTACAGCAAGAGAATAAAGAAGATCATTGACACTCATTGTTTCTCCGGTTTCTAACCAGATCTGTGAACCACCTTGCCTTTTTGAATCCTCACTAACTGTTACCATATCTTCTAAACTAAACTGGCCTCTTTCCAACGCTTCAAGCACTAAAATCATAGTCATAATCTTGGTAATACTAGCTATTTGTCTTTTTTCTTCAGGATTTTTCTCCCAAAGAATCTGACCGTTATTTACTTCCAATAAAACAGCAGCAGGAGAATTTATTAGCGGCTGTGCAATGCTTGTAACTCCTAATAGAAAGATCAATGCCAAAATAATAAACCGTCTCATCAGTCAAGCCTCCCTTGCAAGTCTTGGCGCTAGATCCTATGCAATTTACACCTAGGGTATGTTTTAGGAAGGAGTTTTTAGTTTAATGTAAAAAGAGTTTATGACATTAAAGCAAAGGGGACTATCTAAATCTGTGAACACCTTAAAACGCTTTTTAAGCTACTACCAAAATGAACTACCGCTAACAATTCTGGATATTGTTGCTGCCTCTGGTATCGCCTTTTTAGACCTGTTATTTCCAGTAATTAGCCGCAAGATGATGAAAGTATTTATCCCGCAAAAAGATCTACGAGGAATTCTCTTTTATGGCTTAATGCTCTTTGGTCTTTATCTTCTCAGCCTAGGTCTGCAATATATAGTCGATTATTTTGGTCATATTGCTGGCATTCGTATTGAAACCAAGATGCGTTATGACCTTTTTTGTCATATGCAAAAGCTTGATGTGGAGTTTTTTGATAACCATCGCACCGGAAATCTTATGTCCAGAATAGTTAATGATTTACATGAAGTTAGTGAGCTTGCTCACCATGGCCCCGAAGATCTGTTAATCGCAACCTTGATGTTAATTGGTTCTACGATATATCTCTATCAAATTAATATCCCGCTAACCCTATTAATTGTGGCCTTTGTCCCTTTTATGATCTTCTTTGCCATAAAAACCCGTAAAACAATGGGGCAGGCTTTTTTAAATGTTAAGGAAAAAACAGCTGTTATTAACTCAGATATTGAAAATAGCATTGCGGGTATTCGGGTGGCTAAAAGTTTTGCCAACGAAGAATATGAAAAAGAACGTTTTCAAAACGCCAACCACAACTTTCGCGAGGCTCGTGAAGGAGCTTATCACAGCATGGCCATCTATTATTCGGGTTTGAATTTTATGACTAACCTACTAAATAGCGCAGTTCTAGTTTTTGGTGGTTATCTCACTTATCTTGGGGAGCTTGATATTGCCGATCTTACAGCTTACCTTCTTTTTGTCTCCATGTTTCTTCACCCCATAAGAAGGCTAACTTCTTTCACTCAACAATATGAGCAGGGTATGGCTGGATTTAAACGTTTTATTCAACTAATGTCTATAGAGCCTTTAATAATAGATAAACCCAATGCCCTTGCCTTAAAAAATGTTCTTGGTAAAATCGAGTTTAACGATGTTTCCTTTGGCTATAGCGGCTCTGGTGAGGTCTTAAGAAATATCTCCCTGACAATTAAACCTAGTAAATCAATTGCTCTGGTAGGATCTTCCGGCGGAGGAAAGACTACTTTATGCCATCTGCTGATGAGGTTTTATGAAGTAGACTCTGGTGTTATTAAAATCGACAACCATGATATCCGTGATCTAACTCTGGCTTCGCTTAGAGAAACTATCGGATTTGTTCAGCAGGATGTCTTTTTATTTGCCGGTACCATAAAAGATAATATCCTCTATGGATCTCCTAAAGCCACTGACGAGGAAATTGTGCAAGCTGCTAAAGAGGCTGAAATTCATGAGTTTATTACCACTCTTCCCGATGGATATAACACCTATATCGGTGAACGCGGGATTAAGCTTTCCGGTGGCCAAAAGCAAAGAGTTGCCATTGCCAGGGTCTTTCTCAAAAACCCACCGATTTTAGTCTTAGATGAAGCAACTTCAGCCTTAGATAATATCACTGAAAACCGAATTCAAAAGGCACTAAAACGCCTCAGTCAGGGGCGTACAGTCTTACTTATTGCCCATAGACTCTCTACCGTTAAAGATGCGGATGAAATTATTGTCCTTGAAAGCGGCCAAATTGTTGAACAAGGCTCGCATAGTGAACTGATTGAAAAATCAGGTGTCTATGCTAAACTTTATAACTCACAGTGTTTTTTGGCGGTCTAAAAGCCAAGGTAAATCTTCTACCACCTGATTTTCAGTTAAGGTTAGTATTTTTTCCAATAAAAAACCCCTGCTTTATGCGGGGGTTTTTTATTGGGAAACTAGAAAGCTGCTAAAAAGCTTGTCCCTCTTTCATAGGTAAGATCGAAAAACTCAGCTGCTGAAGCTGCTACATCAGCAAAGGTTTCTCTAATCCCTAAAGGTCTTGGTTTTATGCCGTAAACTAACAAAGGTACATATTCACGTGAATGGTCTGTGCTTGGTGTTGTTGGATCACAACCGTGATCCGCAGTTATCACTAAAACATCATCTTTTGTTAACCTTTTAATTATTTCGGGTAGAAAACGATCAGTCTCCTCCAAGGCCCGTGCATAACCCTCGACATCATTTCTGTGACCATAGACCATATCAAAATCAACTGAATTAGCAAAGATTAAACCATCCTTTACCTCTTCAATGGCATAAATAAGTTGAGCTATGGTCTCATTATTGTTTTTAGCCTTAAGCACTTGACTAATACCTCTGCCTGCAAAGATATCAACGATTTTACCTATCGCTGTAACCGATATACCCTCATCAAAAAGCTGATCAAGTACTGTCCTGCCTAATGGTGGCAAGGAATAATCATGGCGATCTTTTGTTCGATAGAAATTGCCCGGTGTCCCGGCAAAAGGTCTGGCAATTACCCTGGCTACACCATGCTCACCTACTAAAATTGAACGTGCTATTTCACAGAACTGGTAGAGCTTATCTAAAGGAATCACCTCTACATGAGCTGCTATTTGAAATACTGAATCTGCCGAAGTGTAGATGATTGGTCTTTTAGTTTTTAAATGCTCTTCACCTAGTTCTTCAATAATAACCGTACCGGAAGCCGGGTAATTACCTAAAACCTTATAACCGGATAGTTGTTCAAATTTAGCAATGATCTCTTTGGGAAACCCATTTGGATAGGTAGGAAAAGGCTCTTTTAACTCTAACCCGGCAATCTCCCAATGTCCGGTGGTGGTGTCTTTCCCCTGCGAAACTGCTTTCATTTTACCGTAGGCTGCTTCAGGGTTAACCGCATGCTCAACTCCGGAGATATTTTCAATTAATCCTAAACCTAGATGAGCTAAATTAGGCAGGTATAGACCTCCACGTTCCTTAGCTATATTCTGTAAGGTGGCACTTCCTTGATCTCCATACTTATGTGCATCTGGAAGTTCTCCTATGCCAACACTATCAAGAACCCATATTATAAATCGTTTCATCTCCAACCTGCCCTTCTTATAAGTATTGTGAATATTTTACCATAACTTGGATTCTCTTGCTAGAATTCGTTAGCCGGACCTCCTTTGGCCCCTCGAGGGTGGGTCTTTTGATATACTTGTCTAATATGACTTTGATTTAGATGGGTGTAAATCTGGGTGGTAGCTATATCTGCATGTCCTAGCAGCTCTTGAACAGCTCTTAGATCGGCTCCGTTTTTTAAGAGATGGGTAGCAAAAGAGTGCCTAAGCGTATGTGGACTTATCTCTTTTAATATCTTCAGCTCTTCAGCATAGGCCTTAAGTATTTTCCAAAAGCCCTGTCTGGAAAGTCTTTTCCCACGGTTATTTAAAAAATACGCATCATTTCTTGTTTTTAACAGTTTCGGGCGACTAAACTGAAGGTATCTTTCCAGTGCTTCTTTAGCTAACCCACCCAAAGGAACAATTCGCTGTTTATCCCCTTTGCCTGTACAGTGCACAAACCCGGCTTCTAATTCAATATCGCCAATATCTAAATTTAGAAGTTCCGATATTCTCATACCGGTGGCATATAAGAGTTCAAGCATAGCTTTATCGCGTAAACCTAAAATATCACCCTGAGGAGCATTTAAAAGCCTGTCCACTTCCTGTTCGCTTAAAACTTGAGGTAAGGACTGTTTCCTTTTAATGGCATCTAGTTTGGCTGCCGGATTTATTTTAACCTTATTTTGTAGATAGTAGTAGTCATAAAAGCCCCTAATACAAGCAACTTTTCTGGCAATAGTAGTAGACGACATTTTTTTCTGCCACAAAACCGCTAAGTAGTCATAAAGGTTATTAAGTTCCACCATATAAGGGTTTTCAAGGCCTTGGACCATTAATATTTCTTTGAACTGTAAAAGATCTCTGCCATAAGCAGCAATTGTGTTTTGGGCCAGACCACGTTCAATTAAAAGATAGTTTAGATATTCATTGATAGCCTCGGTCCACATTGTGTTCACCGCTTTCACAATCTAACCAGTAACCTTAAAAAGCCTGGTGTTACATAAGCCTCCATAAAACAGCCAAGAAGAATAACTAAAAGGCCTACTGCTGTGCGTCCAAAAAACTCCTGCAGTTCTCGCTTAAGTGGCTGTCTCCTACTTCCCCATAGAGCACTAATAATAGCCATAGATAATATTATTGCAGCTCCACCTAAGATAACAAGCCCGGGAATAAGAAAGATGTTTTGTGGTAAAAGTCCGGCTAAAAAGACCATGCCACCGCGCCACTGCATCTCGCGGATCAAAAAAGCACCGCCAAAGCCAACAATAAATCCTCTTAGAAAACCGATTATAGCTATCAAAGGCATCCCTACTAAAGATAAAGACGCCATAACAATCGGTAAAGTAGTTTTTAAAAGGTTCAAGTTAAGTGCCTCTTTAAGAAGAGATGAATTTGCTCTTTGCAAAGCATCATTGCGTCCAACAAAGTTAAAATAACTCTCCAGATAGGCTGTAAGCTCACTGCGCTGATCTTGTTGGAGAACTTTGGTGGCCATAACACCAAAGATAATACCTAAAAATAACATTAAGGCCATTAATATATAGGGCCATATCAATTCTTTCTTTCCCTCTTGGCGTTTACTTTTATAACGCATAATACCACCCCTAGACAAACTATGCACTTAGGGTGTAGTTTAGAATTAATAATAAGCCATTTATAAACTATTCTACTTTAACTTTCCCGTAATAGCCAGCTCCTCCGGCTGTAATTGTGAGGTTGCCATCTCTGGCATCTTTTATTACCCCGGCAATTTTTTCGTTAGTAGCTTTTTTAATCTCTTCTATAGATGTCTTATTCAAAATATCCAGTTCAGTTCCCACTTCCAGAAGTTTGGAGATGGTTTTACTACCTATACCTGGGAGAAATTCCAGTGGAATCTGTTTTATATAAGGAGGTCTTTTTCTTCCTGGAAGGAGACCCCCTAACTCCTCACACCGGGGCCTAACCCCTTTTATGGCATAACCGCCACAGCCACAACGCGCTTTTAGTTCTAGAGACTTGCCACACTTAAGGCAAGCCGTTTCATGGTATTTACCAAGTCTTGGATCCAGGCCATAATTAGCAATAATTTGTTCTTTTTCCACAGCTTCCTTAAGTGCCTCAAAGTTTAAAGCACTTAACAGCATTTCATTGTATTCTCTAGCTATTTTGGGCAGTGAGTGGGCATCGGAATTGGCCAAAAAAACAGTCTCCTGTAATTCGCAAATCCCAGAAACCATCTCTGTGCAACTAGAAAGGCCTAATTCCAAAGCCTGAAATGGCTGATCAAATTCTTCCTTAAATGAGTTATAGGCTTTACCATAAAAACCTTTATGAGGTGTAAAGGCATGTGCTGGTAAAAAAAGGCCCCCTAAGTCTTCTATTATTAATCTTAGTTTAGCCGGCGGAATAAGATATCTTTGGGTACTTAACTCTTGATTCTTAGTTCTTGGCCAGAGTATTTTAGTTAACTCTTTTATGGTTTTTAGGTAAGGTAGATATAAAAGATAGTGGACCTCTTTAACTTCTAATTCCCAACCTAATATTAATAAAAGACCGTTTTTAGTTTTAAGGCCACCCTCCTTTATCTCTGTTAATTCTCCTATATCGAGCAGCTCCTCTAGTTCCAAAAGGACTGCTTTGCTCCCTGAATCAACTAGCCCTAAAACATCTATCCCCTTAATAACTTTGGCATATTTAAGAGCATTTGAAATAGTTAGCGACCTAGAGGCAGTTATCTTTACAAAACGATTATTAGCTTGACCGATATGCACATGCAGATCTGCATAGACCGACATTTCTTCAACCCTCTTCCAGTAATATAGTATTTAAAAAACTACCTTTAGCTGTTATAATTACCACTACTCATTCTAACTACTACTCTAAACAAAAGCTGTAAGCCTTTTGCTGACTTGCAGAAAAGTCTGTTTTTTGGCCTTGGTAATAAAGAAAGGGAATCCTAGAAACCGAAGTGGTTAAAAATAAGTGTGCTGTATTATGGCTTTTTAGACAAGCCAGATCTTTTGGAGATGAGTTTAGATATATAACCAAAGCTTGGCTAGAACATTCCTTTGGAGGAGCCAAACTTAATATAAGATTCCAGTTTTTTATATTACCAACCCTGACAGATACATCTGCATTTTCATCAAACAGCAACCGAGCATATACTCTTCCCTCAGATAATAACAGGAAAATATCCTTTTTATTATCAACTGCACCCAAAAGCAAAAACATATCTGGATAATCATTGGTTCCTCTTAAAAAGCAATTATCATCAGCCATTAAGTCTTCGACTTCCTGAATATTAGTAAAAAGTGGTAACATTACCAGATCTGAACCTTGTTTTCTGCCCCTTTCGAGTAAACTAAATATTGTTTTGGTTCGTTCGGTCAAAAGTAGGTTATCGGTTTTTAATTCCATAAATGTAATTTTCACGAGTTTTCTCTCCTAAATGTCCATTATAAATAAGTGCTATTTTAGTTTTGCTACTCAATTTATTTCCTGCATAGGTTTAGTGTTGGTAACGATTTTTATAGAATTAATAGTGGCAATTAGTGCTAGTGCAAGACTAATACTTGGTTCTCGCTTTAGTATCAAAATTCCTGGAATCAGTCCCTAATATATGCCACAAGTCACTTTTTTAGTTTAAGTGTTGTTCCTTACTTAAGTTGATGTTCTACCTATATTAACTCTTGCATCTTAAATCACTTTGTTTTAAAATTTAAATGTCAGCAATTATTAATGTAAAGCCGATCATTATAATATTAGCCTTGGTAAGGTTATTTAAAATCTAACTAAGTGAAGGGAGTGTTAATGTGATTGCTGTAACAGGAGCAACAGGACATGTTGGCAATGCTCTAGTACGCGAACTGTTAAACCGGGGTTATAAAATTAGAGCTATTATACCACCAGAGGAAAATATTGCCAGTTTGTCTGATCTAAATGTGGAAATATATCGAGCAGATATCAGAGATTTAGTTGCACTTAAAGAAGCTTTGACTGGTATTGAGGGGATCTTCCATCTTGCCGGAATAATCTCCCTTACCACAGGCCAAAGTGAACTAATGCATGTTGTTAATGTAAAGGGAACCCAAAATATCGTTGATCTTGCTTTGGAATTAGGAATTAAACGTCTGGTTTATACAAGTTCGGTGCATGCTTTTTCCGAGCCACCTCAAGGTATTCCTATTACCGAAGAAACTATGATTGACCCAGAGCATGTTATGGGTGCTTACGCCAAAACCAAGGCCTTAGCCACTTTAGCTGTGGAAGAAGGCATAAAACAAGGACTTGATGCTGTTATTGTTTTTCCTTCCGGAGTCATTGGTCCTTTTGATTACAAAGTATCAGAAATGGGGCAGCTGCTTTTAGATTATGCACGTGGTTTCTTCTATTATGTTGATGGAAAATACGATTTTGTGGATGTACGAGATGTTGTTTTTGGTATTATTGCTGCTTATGAAAAAGCAGCCAGAGGTGAACGTTTTATTCTTTCAGGAAATCTCTTGCCTATTAAAAACATACTTTACACTATACAAAAGGTAACTAAAAGACGCCTTAAAGCTTTTAAAATACCCTTCCCTGTGGCTCGTTTTGCCAGTTTATTTTCCCCTCTTTGCCAACAACTCAGTAAAAAGAAGCCTCGCTTTACCAGCTACTCACTCTATGTACTAAAATCAAATTCACTACTTTCTTATAAAAAAGCCGAACAGATCCTAGGTTACAAACCACGTAGCTTTTTTGATACAGCTAAAGATACCATCGCCTGGTTTATCAGCCAGGGGTTGTTGCGAAGACCTAGATTTAATTAAATAATTACTTTTTTTTGAGCAATTAATGAATGAGACATCATTCACAGAGCTTTCTCGTGCTCTCTCCTTTTACCGTTAATTATTAAAAAGTAGCCTAGGTGTTTTAGGTCTAGGCTACTTTTATTTAACATACCAGAGCGAAAAACAGAGCTCCAATAATCACAAGTATAAGAAGCGGTACTAAACCAAAGACAATTGTCAAGGGAATTAAAACGAATAAACCCAATACAAAAACTATTACAGCCCATATACCAGTAAAAACAGTTAATACTAGTTTAAATGGTAAAAGTAACAGCCAGCCAAGAAACTTAAACGGCCAAAGAATGATAGGCCACATTTATATCACCAACTTTAATTTATTCCCAGCGAAAAAAATGTATCGCTAAAAATAAGGTTACGACTAGCCAACCTACTAAAACAATGATTCCGGTTAGTAAATTAAACTCACCTGAGAGTCCGAGAATTATTTGTCTTAAACTATCTCCTAAATAAGTTAAGGGCATTGCTTTTACAACCGGTAGCATCGATGCAGGTAAAAAGCTTAGGGGGAAGAAAATACCAGATAGAAACATCATGGGAAACTGCACTGCTTGAACCAAGCCATTGGCAGCTTCGGTTGTTTTAGCAAAAGAACAAATTAGATAGCCTAAACTGATAAACACACTAGAGCCAAGTAGAATTATACCAACAATCGCTATGGGTGAGCCCTGAATTGGTACTTTATAGACAAGATTTCCTATAGACAAAATTAAGAGACCTTGAACTAAGCTCATTATGAGTCTTAAAAATATCTCCGAGCTCAAAAAGCTAACTTTAGAAATAGGAGCTAAAGCCAGTCTTTTAATAATTCGTTTTTCTCTATAAGTTACAAACTGCATACTACCAAAAAGACCAAGTTGCATAATAGCCATTGCCAGAATGCCAGGCAATATATAGTCAATCATACGCAGCGTTTGTTCATCTTCGGGTCTTTCTATTATTTGATAATGCCTTGGTAGGCCGGACTTTGCCAATTCCACTTCGGTTAGTACTTGCCTAATCAACCCGGCTACAATTGTTCCGGTACTATTTTGATCGTTTTTATAGTGAACAAAAACCTGTTCTTTATCAGCACCATTGTTTTGAATTATAACTGCTACATCAGTTTTACCCTGTTTTATATTATTGAGAGCTTGTTCCTGATTAAGATAAGTAATCTCAAATACCGGCATCTTTTCAAAAATGGCAACTGTAGGGCTTTTTTCGGGAGCAGCTAAAGAGATCGTAAACTTTTCATTACCGGTACTAGAAAAAATAGTCCCATATAAAAACACGAACAGTACAGGAAAGAGGAAGAACCAGAAAAGGACCATTTTGTCACGGAACATATCCTTAAGATGGGCCATAAATAGTTGAAAAAAAATCTTCATTCTCTGATCCTCCTTCCTGTTAGTTTTAGAAAGACATCTTCTAAAGTGGCTCCTCTTACAGTAAGACTATCTAGCTTAAAACCGTTGTCTTTTAAGCTAAGAAGGCTTGCAACTGTAGAGACAACCTCTGTAGTATAGACTGTGGCTCTATTTTCATTAAATTCAATTTTTGCTCCCTCGACAGTACTTGCAAGTAAATGACGTTTTTCAACAGGTATATTAAACTCCAGAGCTTGTTCCGCAAAATGATAGTGAATCAGTTCTTCAGGTGTTCCGAGGGCAATTATTTTGCCATAATCAACAATGGCTACTCTGCCACATAATTTTTCAGCTTCATCTAGATAATGAGTTGTCAGAAATATGGTTTTGCCTTGTTTTTGGAGATCTTCTATTACATCCCACATTCCTCTTCTAGATTGCGGGTCAAGTCCTGTTGTTGGCTCGTCGAGAAATATAATATCAGCATTACTTATTAAAGCTAAAGCAACACTTAATCTTTGTAGTTGCCCTCCTGATAGTTTAGACGAAAGAGTGTTTTGCTTTTCTTCTAAACCCACTAACTCTAAAGTTTCCTTAACTTTGAGTGGTTGGGGGTAAAAACTGGCAAAAAGATGAAGCATTTCCTTTACTTTAAGTCTTTCAAAGAGAGCGGGTGTCTGTAACTGCACACCTATTCGTTTTTTAAATTCATTGTCACTATCTTGGGGGTCAAATCCCAAAACCTTTACTAACCCAGCCTTTCTCTTTTTTAAGCCTACAAGTATCTCTGTAGTAGTTGATTTTCCGGCTCCGTTTGGTCCTAAAAGTCCAAAGATCTCTCCCCGTTTTACAAAAAAAGAAATGTCATCTACAGCAACTACATCATTATAGGTGTGCCGCAGATTTTCTACATAAATAACTTGGTCCAAAACAACACCTCCTATGTTAACCTTAGCTATCCATCCCTACGAAAACTAACCATAATTGTTTCATTAAGGTTTAATTGTCGGTAGACCTTGGAGATAAATAGAATAGTCCTGGTAGAGTTTTTGAGCTTCCCTTGGTCCTAGTTGCGCTTCACTTTCTGGCTTATCCATTAAGCCAATGTATTGATAACAGAGAATCTCTTCAACATAAGGTCCTATACCTTTTAACTGCATACGAATTCGATTTAGATCTGCTGGTAATAAAGCGCTGTTGTAAACTCTGCCTTCAAATTTAAAGATTTCCATATCCGCCCAAAGAGTTACCCCAGCTAGTTCATGAGCTCTCTTTAAGTTTTCAAAAATGTAAGGCAGATCGTCAAATTTAGTTTTCTCTACTCCAACCTCATCTTGATAGGCAATAATATCTACCCCTAATTCCTTTAGCTGCTCTATATAGTAAGCATCTGCTTTAACCCGATTAGTTCCATAAGGAGCAATTAGAATCTTGGCTCTTGGCAGATATTCTCTTGCCCAGCTATTATTTTCTTTTACATGGTCCATAAAAGCTTGTGGGAAATATCTATCAATACCTATTTCATTAGGCCAGTAAAAACCGTAAAAACTTTCATAGTGTCCATAACGCTCACTTAGTTCTTTAATCGCCCTTTTAGTTCTTTCTCTAACAGTCTTGTCTGTAAATGCTTGCCAGGGATTAGTCCAATCGCCATAAAAACCAGCTCCTAAAAATACCTTTATACCATTTTTAGCCGCTGCTTTTAAAACTGCCTCCACAGGATCATGAGCTTTAAGCGGATAT